>JBPCXR010000357.1:0-3886 GCA_051027215.1 Pseudomonadales bacterium
GTTGTGGCAACAGTGCCAACCCGGGTGTTGACCGAGTACTGATGAATGCCAACGTTTACACGGTTGATGACGAGCAACCGGCGGCGCAGGCGGTCGCCATCAAAGATGGCGTGATTGTTTATGTTGGTGACAACGCAGGAGCGGCAGAGCTGATCGGCGCGAACACCGAGGTACATGAGCTTGACGGGCAGTTGCTGTTGCCCGGCTTTATCGACACGCACATGCACATGCTGCGTGGCGGCGGCTACGTAAACGCACTGTCTCTGGATACGTTTGGCACTGTTGACGGTTGGGTAGAGTCGATCGCGGCGTATGCCGCTGCGAATCCGGATAAGGAAGTGATCTTCGGTTACGGTTTTCTCGCAACGACGTTCGGCCCAGAAGGACCGTTGCGACAACAGATTGATAGTGTTGTGCCGGATCGACCGGTGCTTATCCGGGATGAGGGCTTTCACGGCGCCTGGGCCAACACTGCGGCATTGGACGCGCTCAACATTACCCGCGACACCAGTGACCCGGAGCCGGGCTATAGCTACTACAAGCGAGACGCTAACGGTGACGCTACAGGTTACCTGCTGGAGGGAACCGCTAATGCGGCGATGGATGCCCTTGACGTCATTTCCGATGAGGTCGTCGCGACAGGCAGCGGGCAAATCATCGACATCCTGAATGGCTACGGCGTTACGGCAGCATTCGATGCGGGCGGCCGCGGCGAGGCGACGCGCGCCAAGAAGATTCTCGATGCGGTCAGTGCATCAGGTGAACTGACGATACATCTGGTTGGTTCCAGGCGGGCGAATAGCGACGACTCAGTTGCCGAGGCACTGCAAGTGGCTGCTGAATGGCGCGAACTCGTCAATGGTGACAGTTACCGATATGACACGCTCAAGATACCGAACGATGGCACTGTCGAGGGCAGAACAGCAGCGATGTTTGAGGATTACCAGGGTGAGCCGGGCAACAGTGGTGCAACCGTGTATACGGAAGCCGAACTGGTTGAGATGATTGGTGGCGCTGCAGCCGTCGATCAGGACGTGCACGTGCATGGGCTTGGTGAGCGCGCTGTCCATGAAACGCTTAACGCAATTGAGGCTGTGCGTAAGTTACATCCAAATACCGACAGCCGTTTCACGATTTGCCACCTGCAGGTCATCATCGATCAGGATGTGCCGAGGTTTGGCGAGCTGGACGTCATCGCACAAAGCACACCCTTGTGGGCGGCGTACGACATCTATGGAGAACAGTTTGTCAGCGCAGATCAGTTCAATCGTTACTGGCGCTTCAAGGGCTTGGAAGACGGCGGCGCGAAACTGACATTCGGTAGCGACTATCCAGCCACTGGCGCGGGCGTACTTGGTTTGTCGCCGGTAATTCAGATCGAAATAGGTCACACGCGGCAAGATCCCGGGGAGCCGGATTCCCTCGTTCAACCTCCTGAATCTGAGCGTGTGAGCGTAGCCAGCCTGGTGCGAGGGTTCACCCTGGATGCTGCCTATCAGTTACGCATGGAAGACGAGATCGGCTCCATCGAAGTGGGCAAACAAGCGGACTTGATTGTCCTGGACCAGGATATTTTCACGATCGACCCGTATGCGATTCACAAGACCAAAGTTGAGATGACCTTGTTTGGCGGGGATGTTGTTTACGAAGGAGATCGCTAAATCAGCGCAATGCCTTTTGGCCAGAATTAGTCACTCACCCTCGAGTCTATCACCCGGTAACGATACGCAGCTCAGCACGTGCTGTAATCGATCGGTGCGTGACGGATGGATGGGCATGCTGAAATCGCCCTGCGTTGTAGTGACTTGCAGCGTGGTTGCTGGCTGGTCCAGCAGGGCGGTCAACTGTTCATCATCGAGCCAGTAACTACCACCAGCAACATGAGAAACTCGGAAAAAATCACTGCTGTTACCCATTTCGGTTGGCCCGTGAATGTGACTACGACTTCTTATTCTGACCTCGCCCCAGGAAGGCAACATCAGCGTTGAACCGTCTGCCAACTCGATTACCAGCGGCATGTGTTCTGAGATGTTTGTCAGGTCGCGCCTGCTCCGCGCCTCATCTTCTGTTTTTACAAACTCGACGAGACGAAAAGTCAGGTGAATGTAGAGCCTTTCGGAGTGCGGGTCGTGAACAGTAAGCCGGGCGGCGGACAGAGCAGCGTGACTATCATTTATGTCGACTGGCGTTTGGAGAAAATGTGATTTCGTCATCAACAGCGTTCTGCGGTTTGAAGGGTCGGTCACACTATTGAAAGCATACTCGCAGCTCTCCGAGGCAGCCTGTGCGCTTCTCAACATCGCCGTAGCGCCAAATGCCACAAGAATGGCTGCGGCAATCTTCAACAAGTTCTTAGTGCAGATGTTGATAGCAGAAAAGTTCTGCTCCGACAGCAGTGCTTCCGCCTTATCGTAGAGTCGTTGTTTCTCTTCCCGGTCCATTGTAGAAGCGCCCCAACGTGATCGAAAATATAACTATAGCGACTAAGCCCAGAGACACGGTCAGCGCAGCCAAACCTGGGTAACCGGCATTCGCGACTACATATCCTCCTATGGCGGGTCCTGGCGCTGCGCCGAGCCACCAAGCCGCGTCGGAGGCTACCGCCCAGCGGCCCTTCTTATCCATCTCCGACATGATGCCCATAATGTAAGGGACAACGAAATAAAAGGATGCGTTCCAGAATACGTACAGAGCTGCAAAGGCCATCGGGCTGGTCCATATGGCCATTGAGGACGCGGCGGTAACGTTGAGGGCAATGCCGATCAATGCCGGACGCAAGTTTCCAAAACGGTTGGCCATCCAGGCGGCTACGACGCCACCAGAGAGGCCAAGAAAGCCGGCGATGCCGAGGATCTCACCAATGCGGATTTCACCGAGCCCGGCGCGCAGGCCGAACTGTTCAAGAAATACTTGAATGGAGCCTTGGCCAATCTCGTAAATGAACAGAGCAACGAGCGCGGCTATGGCAAAACTTTTGTTGGGCGCACCGCGAACACCTAGATGCTCGGCAACGCGCTGCAATGGGGGGAGCGAGGCGGTCTCTGGCTTAGGTTCCGCGTCTGCCTGGTCATCACGAGGTGGATCGGGAAGCCAGTAGAACAGTGGCGAGATCAGCAACACGGCGGCCGCCAAGCCAAAATAGCCACCCATCGATCCATAAGGCACTGTCGCGTACGGGATCAGGATGGGCGGAATGGCGGCAACCAACCCCCAACTCACGGAAACGATGGCGAATGCACGTTGTGGATTGACCGACGACGCTGCAGCAGCCGTACCGGCTGCACCGATCATGCCAGCGCCAAAACCAGCGGCCAGCCGCGCAAAGCGGAGCACTTCGAAATTGTCCGTCAAACCTGCGATGACGTTGCAGAGGAAAACGACTGCGCCGCCGAATAGGGCAATCCTGGCGCGAGGAAATCGTGTTACCGGACCCGCCAGCAATAATGCGGTTATTGCATACGCCATGATTTCGTTGGACATCATCAAGCCGACAGCTGCTTCGTCCAGGCCGTAGCGATCCATGACCGGGCCGAACAGTTGTGCCTGCGCGTAGTAACCCATCTGCGCGATGAGCCAGCAACTGGTGATTACGGCAAGCAGCCCCAGGGGGAGACGACTATCGATTCTTTCAGTCAAGACCAGGCACTCATTTTGACGAGTTTCTTGGCTGTGGAGCCAGTTCATCTTGAATGCTCTGGTGAATTCTTCGAGCGCGCCCAAGTTCCCCTATCATGATCGCTTCGTCCATGGTTCTCTGAAACTCGTTTGCTGACGGAGTCGACCAATCGGACCTGACTTGTTTCCACCAAGAGCGCGCAAACTCATCAGAGAAATAGATCGTTCCCACAGTATTCGCGACCTCGGAAAATGGGCCATCTACGAGCCC
>JBPCXR010000358.1:0-9292 GCA_051027215.1 Pseudomonadales bacterium
GCCTTTTTCTGTACAAAAACAATACTCGTTGCTTCTATTGCCGTCCCCGAGCTATCCGTATTTGGGGGTTCTCAGGGCGGGCTGGTGGTGGATGGCGGCATCTACCGGCATGACTTCGTGGCCCAAGCCGTTATCACTGGATTAATGCAAGTGCAATTGGAAACCGGAGTGCCAGTTTTTTCCGCGGTGTTGACCCCCCACCACTTCCATAACAGCGAAGAGCACGCCAAGTTTTTTAGTGATCACTTTGTCGTAAAGGGTGTCGAGGTGGCCAAAGCTTGCGCTGACACAGTGGAAAAAATGAAAAGTCTGGCTTAACTGGCGCGACTAGACACACGCTACTGCGCCCAACCGCCGCTGAATGGAATTGCTTGGCCCACAAAGAAATCGCTTTCATCCGATGCCAGAAACAGGGCAAAAAGTGCATCTTCACGTGCCGTGGCGAGGCGTCCTAAAGGGACATGTTGGGCCAACATCTCTTTGAATTGGTCCGTGACGGTAAACTCGGGTGGGAAGTAAGCCGGATTCTCGACCCAATTCTGGGCGATGAGATTGATCTGTACATTGTGGTGCGCGGCCTCGGCACCCGCTGTACGAACATAACCCACCTGTGCGGCGCGTGCTGCACTGTATGCCGATACACCTTTCAAAGCCTTCACCCCTGTGGCGCTACCAAAGACGACGATCTTGCCCGCCCTACGAGCGTACATCTGCGGTAGTACCGCACGCGTCAAGCGATGTAGTGGATGTACCATGACGTCGAACATTTCTGCCCAGGTGGCATCATCCATTTCCACGGCCATTTTGCCGAGGTTGGCCGGCGCCGCCAAGTTCGCCATGAGCACATCAATATGGCCCACCTCCTTGATGACACGCTCGGCAGCCCCCAGTACGCTGAGATCTGTCTTATCGGCGATAACCTCTGCCCCGTGCTCACGGAACAGCTCAATGGTCGCCGGTCCCATGTAATCGCCAGCCTGCGTTACCAGCACTCTTTTGCCGTGCAGCCTCTTTTCCGTCATTGTTCTTGCTCCAATCTAATTGTTGTCATGTCTGCGCAACCAATCCAGCAGCAACTCGTTGACTGCTAAGGGTTGTTCCTGGTGAGGGAAATGTCCCGCCTCGGGTATTTGCCTAACCTCGAGTCCATTCGGAAAGTCTTCTTCGTACATGAGCTTCTGGAATATTTCGGAATCGATACAGCCGTCTCGGGCTCCCGTCAGTGCCAGGGTCGGCACCGGCACCGGGAATATCGAAGCTCTCCTGGCCTGCTTGCCAATGGGTAGAGCGCGCAAGCTCATCGCGGCACGGTAGTAGCCGAGCGCTGCCTTCCTAACACCAGGTTGTCGGAACGTTTCGATAACCTGTTCCAGTTCACTTTCGGGAAGTGTCCAACCCGGACTCCAATCGCGCCACAGCTTTTTGATAAAGGCAAAGTCGTTCCTGTCGACCAGGTGATCGGCGAGACCGCGTAACTGAAAGAATAACATGTACCAGGACAGGCGCAACTGACGGGGATGTTTGAAAACTTCGGTGAGGAATCGCCCGGAATGAGGCACTGCCATGGTGGTCAGACTCCTGAAGCGTGTAGGCGCGAGGGCACCGGCGGTATAGGTGATCGCGGCACCCCAGTCGTGACCCACAAGGTGTGCTTTGTCCACCTGCAATTGATCCAGAAATGCCACCACATCCAGGGCCAAGTCTTCAAGTTGGTATGATCCGTCAATCGGCTGTGAACTCGATTCATAGCCACGCAGGGTCACCGATATGGCGCGATAGCCCGCCTCTGCCAGTACTGGCAACTGATGTCTATACGAACGTGCGTTGTCTGGAAACCCATGCAGACACAGGACCAGCGGTCCTGTCCCCTGTGCGATAGCGCTGAAGTCAAGGGGACCATTGTGCAGTGTGAGTGTCTCGAACTCCAGCATTGAATATCTTCTCTTCCAATTCGGCTTTGGGTGCAGCCCCAGTGCGCTTACCACATGGCAACCGGATTAATAATCATCTGCACAGTACCCTTCACTCGCGCCTGTCCCAACACGAACATAAACTCATTCACGCGTTCCTTAGCAAGGCGGCCAGTATTCATAGTTTCCAGAATATAAATACCGTTCTTCATAAGAAATTCTATATGGCCATAAAAGAGTTTGTCGTCTTTTACTGGTGGAACCACATCCAGGCCCCAGGTGTCGGCACCTACCGCCATGGGGTTCAACGACGCCACGTACGCGGCTGCTTCATTCGTCAACCCTGGTGCGGTGCTCGCCCATACCTGTGGCTCCGATGCTAGTTTGCCATCGGTCCAGCCGGTATGAAACAACACCACGTTTCCCTGCTTAATGTTTACACCCTGCGCTGTTGCAGCCGCCTTGATATCTTTTGAGCTTATGGGCTGGCCCGAAGCCATTGTTGACACACCAAAATGCCTGGCCATATCCAGCATTACGCCGCGACCTATCAATGGTGGCACTTTGTCGGTGCCCAGTTTTTTTAAACCGTTGATATGCACGAAGTCGACTGCTTTGTTGCAGTTGTAGTAACTATCCGCCTCTCCCATATGGCCTAGCCCATCAAGCTGGGGCCCGGTTCCGAACCAAAGCTGGGCGAGGTCGTCGTTGTATATTGCCGGCCAGCCAAAGTCCTTGGCAAGTTCGCGACCGTTGTGCTGCCCAGGCTGCACCACTTGCAAAGACATAGAGCGCGGTGGGAAGGCTGGCATTTTGGGGTCAACGACAATCCCCAGCGGATGGCTCTGCCCCTTCTTGACCAACTTCGCAGCCATCATCACCTGCTCAGGGGTGACATAATTGGCAGCGCCAATTTCATCGTCTGCGCCCCACTTCGATGGCTGGCACTCTGCTGCGTGAGCTGAAACGCCTGCCAACATCAGGCTAAAAAATGAAAGAGTGTGAAGTGTTGTTTTCAAAAGGTAGTTCATCTATTTGTCCTCGAGACATGTTGACTAACGCCACAGTAGTGTAACCGCGCTGATATCATAAGCCATGTTAGTATTGGGGCACAAAATGTTGCATCGGAGCTACACTGTGAGATTTTCTACAATTGCCATTGCGCTATCGATTCTATGGCTGACGCATGCGGTCGCTGAATCAACCGATAACGACAAAGACGATAAGAAACACAAGTGGAACGTTTCGCAACCCGCGTTTTCGGTGGCACCAAAATCCGTCGCGATCGACGTCGATCGTGGCACGTGGATGAGTCTGGATGTCAGTCCCGATGGCAAGACTATCGCATTCGATTTACTCGGCGATATTTATTTACTGCCAATGAGTGGCGGCGAGGCTCGCAATATCTCCGCCGGTTTCCATTGGGACATGCAGCCACGCTTCAGTCCAGACGGCCGCCACATCGCGTTCACATCGGATCGTGACGGTGGCGACAATATCTGGATCATGGATGTAGACGGAGCGAACGGCAAACAAATCAGCAAAGAAAAGTTTCGCCTGCTGAATAATCCCGCTTGGAGCCCAGACGGGCGCTTTATCGCCGCGCGTAAACACTTTACGACGGAGCGCTCTTTAGGCAGCGGAGAAATATGGCTGTATGACATCCGGGGTGGCAAGGGCGTGCAAGTAGTCAAACGTCCGAACGAGGCGTTTCAGAAAGAACTTGGCGAACCGATGTATACGCCCGATGGTGCCGCGATCTACTACAGTCAGAACGTGACGCCCGGAGATATTTTTATCTATGCCCAGGACTCGAACAAAGAATCGTTTCGTATCCGCAAGTTCATTCTCGACACGGGTGAGACCGAAGACGTTGCCGGTGGCCCCGGCGGTGCAGTGCGCCCTGCGCCATCGCCCGACGGGCGCTGGCTTGCCTACGTAAAACGAGTGCGGGCAAAGTCGCGTTTGTTCGTTAAGGATCTCGTGAGTGGCGAGGAGCGCATGCTTGTGGATTCGCTCGACCAGGATATGCAGGAAACCTGGGCGGTCCACGGTGTGTATCCGAATATGGATTGGACTCCCGACTCAAGCTCAATCGTTTTCTGGCGCGATGGGCGCATCAACCGCGTTATCCTTGACTCGGGTGAGGTCGTAGACATTAACTTTCGCGTTAAAGATGATCGCGTTGTTTACACCGCACCGCGCCACGATGTTGAGGTTGCGCCGAACACCTTCAAAACACG
The DNA here is from genome assembly GCA_051027215.1 of Pseudomonadales bacterium. Classification (GTDB taxonomy): domain Bacteria; phylum Pseudomonadota; class Gammaproteobacteria; order Pseudomonadales; family Azotimanducaceae; genus CALHVX01. The sequence continues at coordinate 4,154 of JBPCXR010000358.1, forward strand.
CATGCCGCGCTGGGCGCAAACACGAAGCGCCGACGAACGTGTTTTCTTCGAGTCGCTTGGACGCATCTACGTGAAAGCCGCGGGTGATGACTCGACTCCGCAGCGGCTAAGCAAAGACAGTGGCGACTACCGTGAATTGTATCCCACCCTCAGCTCTGATGGTCGCTGGGTGTATTTCGTCAGCTGGGCCGACGAGGATTTGGGCACGATCCGGCGTGTATCTTCCCGCGGTGGCCGCTCTCAGGCGCTGACCAGAACACCGGGACATTACCGCGACATCGCCATCAGCCCCAATGGTGCAACACTAGCGGTTCGGCTTGGAGCTGGAGGCGGTTTGTTATCACCTTTGTATTCAACCCAGCCCGGTATCTACACGATGCCAGCGAAGGGCGGAGCGTTAACGCTCGTTACAAAAGACGGCGAGCAACCACACTTCGGCGCGAGCTCAGATCGCTTGTACGTAGTTCGGTCACACACCGAAGATAAACTGCCGTGGCGCAAACTGACATCCATCGCGCTGGACGGCAAGGATCCGCGCGACCTAGTCAAAACACAGTTCGCACGTGAGATACGTGTAGCGCCGGACGATTCACATGTATTGTTTATTGAGAACTACCAGTTATTCGTCGCCCCTCTGCCGCGTACTGGTCAGATGTTGGTGCTCGGGCCGAAGGCCGAGGGTGTGCCGATCAAAAAAGCCAGCGGCGTTGGTGGTGAATACGGAACCTGGTCCGATGCCAATACAGTTCACTGGTCTATTGGACCAGAATTCAAATCAGCCGGTCTGACCGCGTTGTATGCCGACGACTACACTGCGTCCGATAGTGGTGTTTCTCTCAGCATCGAAGCTACGGCCGATAAACCGGCCGGTGTCGTGGCCTTTACCAACGCTCGTATCGTTACCATGGATGATACCGGCGTTATAGCTAACGGTACCGTCGTTGTGCGCGATAATCGCATTGAGGCCATCGGTAAGGATGTCCCCATTCCAGCCGAAGCAAAGCAGGTCGATCTCGCCGGCAAGACGCTGGTTCCCGGTTTTATTGATATTCATGCGCACGGACCATACGGCCAGGAGCGAATCATTCCGCAACAAAACTGGTCGGCCTTGGGACACCTGGCTTTCGGTGTGACAACGGTGCATGACCCCTCCAGCAGTGCTTCGCATGTTTTTCCAGCCGCTGAGTACCAGCGCGCCGGGCTGATTGTAAGCCCGCGAACTTACTCGACGGGTGAAATCGTCTACGGCGCCAAAGAGCCGCTATTTGCACCCATTGACGGTCTGGAAGATGCACTTGCCCATATCCGTCGCCTGAAGGCACAAGGCGCAATATCGGTGAAAAATTACAACCAACCGCGACGCAGCCAGCGCCAGCAAGTGGTCGAAGCGGCAAGGCAAGAAGAGGTGATGGTGGTAGCTGAGGGCGGTGCGCTTTACCATATGGACCTCAATCTTGTGGCCGACGGTAATACTGGGATCGAACACTCGCTGCCGCAACTCGCGATCTACGACGACGTCGTGCAGTTCTGGTCGCAAACCAACGTAGGCTATACACCCACACTCGTCGTAGGCTTTGGAACGATACAAGGCGAAGATTACTGGTACCAACACGACGATGTGTGGAAACATCCGATCCTCTCGCATTTTGTACCGCCGGCGGAACTGCAAGCGCAATCGGTGCGGCGCCAGAAAGCGCCGGAGGAAGACTACTGGCAAGCAAAAAATGCCGCAATCGGTAAACAACTCGCCGATGCTGGCGTAATCGTTAACACTGGCGCACATGGGCAACGCGAGGGGTTGGGAACCCACTGGGAACTCTGGATGTTCGTGCAAGGCGGTTACAGTCCACTAGAAGCACTGCAGGCAGCCACAATTCGACCAGCGCAGTATCTGGCACTCGACAAAGATTTGGGCTCGATCACGGCTGGCAAACTCGCCGACCTGATCGTCATTGATGGCGATGTGACCAAAGATATTCGTGTCTCCGACCAAATTACGCATGTCATGTTGAACGGACGGCTCTACGAGGTGCCCACGTTGAATGAAACTGTGACGGGTGAGCGCGAGAGGAAGCCATTCTACTGGGAGGGCCGGCCGGAATCGGACATTCGCTAGTTTCGAATTCCGCTAAGCGAGTTACGCCATGTTCGGCATTGAAACAACCCCAGTACCTGACACTGCACTACTGGGCAAATACCAGAAGAAGTCGGTGCCCGAAAATCTGCAAGCCTATGCCGATTGTTATTCAGTCGAAGTAGGAGGGGTGGTGACGCTATCGGATTTTGTGTTCGCGTTTTATACCACTCCAGTCTTTAAGCTTGAGCGCATCATTCTAAAATACCTTGCCGGCAAAGCCTCAACCGACAGTGAGGCAAGGCAGCTGGCGAATGCTTCCATCAACGCATTTGCTGCGTGGAATGTGGAACAGCGAACACAAGAGCAGTTATTGATGAGTGACTTTAGAGGGCGCACCCGATCTTGGTTTATGGTGACACCCGCAGCAAACACCAGGGATCCAAGAACGACATTGTGGTTTGGATCGGCGGTCGTTCCCATAAAGAATAGAAAAACAGGTAACCAGGAACTCGGCAGAGCGTTCACTTTCTTGCTGGGTTTCCATAAACTTTATTCTAAGACACTACTATATGTCGCTAGATCGCGCATTGAAAAAACACAGACATAAGACTGGGCGCAATTGTAGTCATTAAAACCAATTGTGATACAGGACAAGCTGACAGATCCAAGGTATTGAAGTAGGATAGCCCGCATCGACATGTGAGGTGATTTCTATAATGAATGCAAATTGGCATATTGCCCAGATCAACGTGGGCACAACGCTTTACCCAACGGATGATGATCGCATGAGCGGGTTTATGAACCAGCTGGATGACATCAACGCCTTGGCGGATCAGAGTGCCGGCTTTGTTTGGCGCCTGCAAAGTGAAAGCGGCAATGCGACCGATATCGATGTCGGTGGCCCTCCTCTGTATGTAGTAAATATGTCAGTGTGGACCTCAGCCGAGGCGCTTTTCGAGTTCGTTTACAAAAGCGCGCACCGGCCGGTGATGGCCGATCGTAGACAGTGGTTTGAAAGACCGGACGGAGCTTATCAAGCATTGTGGTGGGTTCGTGCTGGACATATACCTACAGTTGAAGAAGGCTTGGCGCGGTTGGAGTTGCTAAAGAGTGCTGGGCCCAACCCTCACGCCTTCAATTTCAAAACGAAATACCCGTGCCCTGATTTTGCGGGTAGGCCGGATGATCTTGAGCCTGAGCCGTATTGCTCGGGTTGGGAGTAGGTGGTGTCGACGATCATTCGTCACACCGCATCATGAAAAATAACACCAAGACAGTAGCGGGTGCCAGTTCGAATTTGGCTCACACCGTGGCGCAGTGTCACACGAGAATAGCCACGAACGCTAGGAATCGGTCGCAAGCGATTAGCGAATACAACACCATCGCCTTTTTTTAGTGGCACGACTTCTACACGCGTTTGAACGCGCGGTCGTTGTTCGGCCAAAATAAACTCCCCGCCGGAGAAATCTCGTTCAGATTCACTCAAACAAATAGCGAGCTGCAAAGGGAAAGCGACCTCGCCGTAGAGGTCTTGATGCAGGCGATTGTAATCTCCGCTTGTGTACTTGAGCAGCAGAGGCGTGGGACGCCGCTGTTCTTTGGCGTGACATTCGGCGAGGAAGGCATCGAGCCGGCTGGGGTAGACTTCATTCGTTCGCAACCGCTGCGACCATTCATTCGCAACGGGTGCAAGCTCAGTATAGAAATCCGCACGCAGTTTCTGCACGATGGCAGGCAAAGGATAATCGAAATATTGGTACTCCCCGCTCCCGAAATTATGCCGCCCCATAGCAATTTTGCTGCGAAAGCTCTTAGGCTCTACGTATAAACCAACCATTTCGTCACATTCCGAATGATTTAGCAGCTTGGGAACAACGGCATAACCGAACTCATCCAAATCATGAGCTATTGTAGAGTGGTACGGCGTAGTCGACTTCGCGTTTCGAGCACTCACGAGTTGCTGCGTCTCTTCGCAGGTTTTGCCTTCGTGCTAGCGCTTTTCTCGTGCTCGAGCAGGAGTTCTTTTCTGCTCACCCCCCAACGATAGCCACCAAGTTCGCCGTTGGTTCGCACCACCCGATGGCAAGGTATCGCCAGAGCCAGTTTGTTAGCACCACATGCCTGGGCTACCGCACGCTGAGCGGTAGGTTTACCGATCGCAACGGCAATCTCTTGATAGCTGGCTGTTTGGCCGAGAGGTATTGCCTGTAGCGCTTTCCATACACGCTGTTGAAAGGCTGTTCCCTGTATATCCAGGGGCAGTTCGAGGCCGCGGCTTGGGGTACGCACGAAAGTTGCTATCTCGGAAACCCAGCGTTTCAAGTCTGCTTCGTCCTCGTTTAAGATTGCGGCAGGAAACCGTTCCCGTAAACTTTGTTTTAGCGCCGTGCGAGTATCGCCAAACTCTATGCAGCACACGCCTTTTTCAGTGGCGGCAACCAGCAACAGGCCAAGCGCTGACTTGGCAATCGTGAATCGAATGGTTTGGTCTTTTCCACCCGCACGATACCGCGAAGGGGTCATGCCCAGTGTTTTCTTCGAAGACTCGTATACTCGACTGCCGGACCCATAGCCTGCCTCATAAATGGCATCGGTCACTGGTCGATCTGCATTGAGTTTGTTCTGCAGGCGTTTCACCCGCTTGCCGGCCGTATATTCTTTGGGGGTCACCCCCGTTAGCAGTTTGAACTGGCGATGAAAATGTGACGGGCTCAAGCCCACCGCCTCTGCTAATTCACTCAAAGTGGGCGGCTCCTCGGCAGACTCGATGATAGAGCACGCTTGTTTGACGGCGCTTAGGCGTCTGTCAGCGGGACTTTGAGCGTTCGGGTGGCAGCGCAGGCATGCGCGGAAGCCGGCTTGTTCGGCTTCTTCCGGTATGTCGAAAAACACAGTATTGTCAGGCTTAGGCCGCCGCGCTGGGCAAGATGGCCGACAATAAATGCCGGTAGTTTTAACGGCGAACACAAACTGGCTGTCAAAACGGCTATCACGGTTAACAACGGCCTGCCAACGTGCGTCACTGGCTTCCGGGGATGATGAAGTAAGACTCTTTGTACTCA
>JBPCXR010000359.1:0-57808 GCA_051027215.1 Pseudomonadales bacterium
GCTATCACGGTGTCTACATTCTCTCGGAGCGAGTGGACCGTAAGCTCCTAGACCTAAAGAAGATCGATGTCCCAGAAGACGCTGATGGCAACGATTTGTGGGACCAGGTAGATTTCACGGATCCCGATAACGGTAGCGTATTGTACAAAGCTGATGGCAACTCGGCGTCGTTGTACTTCCTGGAAACCGCTAGGATCGACTTCGAGCAAGACTACCCCGACATGGACGACATCGTTTATTGGGAGCCACTAGAGGCGCTCATCGATTTTGTTACCAATAGCAGTGATGAAGAGTTCATTGCGAATGTCGGCTCCATCGTCGATATAGACAGTGTGGTGGACTACTGGTTGCTTACCAACGTAACCATGAATCGGGACACTCTGAAGAAGAACTATTTCCTCGCGAAAAGTGGGCCAGGTAAATGGTTCTTTGTTCCGTGGGACTACGACGCTACCTTCGATATGTGGTGGACCGGTCGAATCTACGGCACCACGTCGTGGTGGGATCCGGCGAAGAACAATCTCATTCGGCGTCTGTCGGAGCTGACTGCGACGGGCTTCAATACTCGGGTGAAAGCTCGGTGGAGTGAGCTACGGGCCTCGCTATTTTCCCAGGTGGCGTTGACTGCGCGATTCACCGCATACCATGCAGCCACCGTGCCGGTACCGGGTCAGGTAGAAAATCCACGAGAGCGAAACTTCATCCGTTGGCCCGAGTCGGGTGGGGAAGGGGTTAACAGTCCGGAGTTGGGAACGGTTGCTTATATCGATGATTGGATTGGCCGACGGCTGGCATTCCTCGACCAGCGAATTGCCGGGCAGCCAGAATAGAGCTGGGCTAAACTGGAGTTGGCGGCAGTTCTAGCCGCCAACTCCCCGTGGCGAGTTATCAGTCAAAGGAGCTTTGGTTGGCGTCCAATAGTCACCCACCGATAGTGTACTGGTTCCTTGCGGCCACTTTGACGTTGGTTGCCTGTGGAGGATCTCAACAAAGCGAACCGGCACCCACCTCTGCGTCGTCTACGCCTTTGGAAGATGTTGTACAGCAGCTGGCCCAGAGTAGCGATCTGCCTATCGTTGATATGTCCGTCCCGTTCGATCGGCTACAAGCAGCGCCGGCGAAGCTGCACGAATTGGCACGAAGGCTGGAGGCAAAAGAACCCGGCCTCTTTGTTATGCGCTATTACGACGATACCTTGCTGCGCAGGATGCACGTGTTTCATAGTGGCCCGGCAGTGCTCCGATACATCGTCATCACGTCACACGTGGCCCAGGAAGTGAGTCGACAGCAATTCGAGATTTCCGCCGTGGTTTACGAGGAAGCTACTCAACAATTATTGCTCCAAACACGATCGCACCCAGTGCGGCTTTCCGCTCAGGATGTTACTCCTGTTGGAGCTTAACGACCGCTTCGAGTGCGCTGACTGCTGATATTGGAATCAAGTTTTCCTGTGCCATAGCTGCAAGGTAGGAGTTCTCTGAAGAGTCAGCAGGCCGAACTGGTGTGTTGACTGTCGTCAGCCGACCTTTTTCTATCGAGTAAGTAACTAGTACCCCTTGGCGACCCGAGCCAGGATGGTAGGTGGTAATGCCGTTGACCACTGTGGAGGCCACTTTTGGGGTCCACTTGGATGTAGTATCGGTACGCATCGACAGCGTATCGTTTAGGGGTGCGAAACCGTCTTTCCCTGCCACATAAACTGTCCAGATATTGCCAGCGCGCCCGTTTCTTGCCGACTCATGGCTAACCAGGAATTCTGTTATGTCGTCTCCGTTTAGGTCCCATTCGATAAATAGCAGTTTGCTGTTCGCCTCAAGCTGAAAGCGCGTGGCATAGTCGACGCATGGATCAGAGGGAACCGTGATGGCTGTAACGTTAACTGCCTGCCCAGTTTCTGAAGGCTCTAACACGACATGCTGCGCTAATCGACTTGTGTACTCGATGCGAAGATAGATTTTCCGCAGCTGTGAATCTATGCGCTGGATGACCATGCGTGGTTGGTGATCCGCATCTCGGAGCAGATCTGCAGAGAGAGAGGGGATCGCGAGTAGACCGCGAATGCGCCAATGTTTCCAAGAGCCTGATTGAGTTCTAATGTGCAGCACGTTACGTGCGGGAGTAATCACCACTGCGAGGTCTTTTAGCTCATAAATCTGTACCTGGTGGTCACCGCTGGGGTATTCCCAGACGTCGACCAATTCAAGCTCGGCTTCTGCGTTAATTCGGTGGCCGAGCTCGTAGGCGTAGCCACTGCCAATGGGTCCCGATGCTATTCGAGTGACTTCCAGTATCTCGCCTTCTCCAAAGGTATTCACCGAGACCGTCTCTAACGCTGCCCAGGATTGATAGCTGAGATACCCAAAAAAGGCGCCAATAACGATTAGGGGAACAACGATCAGCGAACCAATCATCCAGCGCAATGCTCGGTTGAGGCTCAAGTGATTGGCTGCCTTCTGACGATGGCCCAGAACACCAAAGAGCAAAGCATGCCGATGATGGCGATGAGTGCATAGTCTCGAAATGGAGACCAGCCACCGGTGAATAGATCATATGCAGCGAAAGTCAATAAGCCGAAGAGAATGCCGATTAGTCCATATAGCCAGCCGTGTACAAGGCCTCGTTTTCTTAGTGCAAGATGCAGGGGCAACAACAGCAGCAGCAGGTAGACGAGTGAAGTGAGTGAATACGCCATCCCGCCCAGCACAAAGCTGACCAAAAACCAATCCAGGTTTGGAGTGTCGTACCAAGACCAGAGCGCAAGCGGTGCCAAACTGGACAACGACCCTAAAACAACCGCCGCGGTATTCCGCTTAAGACTCATAGTGCTTAACTTTGCTAACTAGTCTTCAGTGTTAGATGCCACTCGGCTTGCCTGAATCAGCCCTTCCAGTTCCGGGTTGTGCCACTGACCCACAGGACGTTGGTTCGTAGCATCGTATAGCTTGGTTTCAACGGTGTATCGATCAGTCCACTTGCTGATAAATTGAGCGATTTCGGGTGAGCACAAGTGAGCGGCTAGCGCCTCTTCGTCACGCCAAATTTGCAAAGTGAGTAGGGCCCCGAGCTGCTCATCTTCTAGCGCGAAAGAGTAGAACTGGCAGCCATCTTCCTGGCGTGAGCGTTCGACGCCATCTTTGAGATCTGCCAACAGTTGGTGAACGTCTTGGGGATCTGTAGCTAGCCTACCGGTGACTATAATCATAGCTGTACAAGGTTTACCTGTTTTGGAGGCGAAACACTGCGCCATCGCGCACGATTCGTCCAGCTGTGGGGAGCGGCCAGTGGGTGCCGATAATCAATGTAGTGGTATCTGCATAAGCTGCAAAGGTCGCCAAACGGGTTTGCTCCGACTGACTTGAATCGTAGTCTGTCGTCACCGACCATTCCGGGTGCGCAAGCTGACACGGATGATGGGTGAAGTCACCGGTGATCAGTGCAGTTTCCCCAGCTGAGGAGATATGTACACTGACGTGCCCAATCGTGTGGCCCGGTGTTGGAATCAAACGGACCTCCTCGCACAGCTCATGGTCGTGATCTACGAGCTTGGTCAATCCGGCTTGGTCTAGTGGTGCAATGGAATCTGCCATTACCGCTCGATTCATATCGCGTAGCCAAGGTTCCACGTCTTCAGCTTCAGCTTCGTCGTGCAGGTACGAATACTCATCGCGCTCGATGAGGTAGTCAGCATTGGGGAAGGTGGGAACCCATTGTCCATCAACCAGCATGGTATTCCAGCCGACGTGGTCTAGGTGCAGGTGTGTGCACAGAACTGTGTCGATGCTCTGTCTTGGGTAGCCGGCTTGCTCTAAGTCGGACAGGAAGTTCGTTTGAAGTTGGTGCCAATCGGGGAATGCCGCGCGATCTTTGTTATTGCCAACGCAGGTGTCGACGATGATCCGGCGAGTCGGCGTTTCGATGACTAACGCGTGTATGCTGAATTTCAGAACGCCTTCGGGAGTAATGAAGTCTGGGCGCAACCATTCGATTGGCAGCACAGCTTCTGGAGTTGCATCGGGTAGAAAAGCTTCCAGGCCCTCAAAGGTCAATTCGACGATTTGAGTGATTTTTACCGTGCCCACTTGCCAAGTTTGCACCGCATTCCTCCTATAGCTATACAAGATCGTTGCAAAGAGCTAGCACGCGACCTCGCTATTCCGCACTGCCGGTTTGAATAATGCGCCGAGCAATAGCAGGCCGATACCCAGGATCGTGAGTGCGGCCTTCATCGGCTTCTCGCCAATCGACGATACATCGATCTCACTCCTCGCGGATATAGGTGCCTAAGACGCTACACGATATGCAGTAGGTCCCAACTTTGCAATGCAGACCCGTTAGGTATCCACTTGCTCAGCCGGGGTTAAGCATCCATTGATTGGTCGGGCGCTTGGTTTTACCCGCGTTCACTGTTTACACGAGGAGCACAGGCTATCGCGTCAATAACTCCTTGAGAGCAACCGAATCTACGGGCTTGCTAAACCAATAGCCTTGTAATACGTCCGCGCCAAGATTCTGCAGCGTATCCGCAGTTTCATCGTCTTCAACACCCTCTGCAACTACCTTCATTCCCAGGGTATGTGCCAAATCGATTATGGCTTTAACGATGTCGTGGTCGCGCGGTCGGTCTAGCATGCTCGTAACGAAGGATCGGTCGATCTTTAACTCGTCAACAGGCAAGTCGCGAAAGTATGCAATAGAGGAGTAACCGGTACCGAAATCATCGATAGCCACCTTGATCCCCTGGGCGCGCAACTGGTGCAGTACTGAAAGGGTTTTCTCAGGCTTTTCAACCATCGCATCTTCCGTGATTTCCAGTGTTAAGCGCTCGGGCGGTAGGTTGAATATGGAAAGGGAGTCTTGGACGTTGGGAATGAGCTCGTCATCATGTAGTAGCATCGGGGATATATTTACGGCGACAGCCACTTCTTCTGGCCACTGTACCGCTTGTGCGACAGAGGACTTAATCGCAAACCATGTTAGGGATCGCATGATCGCGCTTTGATCTACGTAAGGGATGAACTCACTCGGTGGCAGCACGCCCTGTTGCGGGTGGTGCCAGCGCATGAGTCCCTCCGCGCCGACGACGTTGCGAAATCCAGAGTGTATTTGTGGTTGGAAGTACATCACAAACTCGCCTCGTTCGAACGCGAGCTCAATTTCTCGTGTGCGCTTCACAGCGACTATTGTCGTTTCTGCGATCGCGTCGCGTACGACATATGGCTGATTGCTGTTGCGTGCTTCTCCGAGCCCAGACTCGGCAATTCTCAAGCGGCTCTTGATGTCGAGATTGTCTTCTTTGGGTGGTACGAAGGCAACATGGATGCTGGCTTTGAACTCGTCGTCGAGTATTTGAATCGGCGCATCAAACATCCGGGTCAGTTTTGCCGCAGCGAGTTCGATTTGGATCGGTTCTCGCACATTTCTTATGAGTATGCAGAGCTTGTTTGGCTGTATGTTGAATATTTCGTCTTGGGACCGAGTAAATTGCTTTACGCGGTCTGCAAATTCCCCAAGAAAAATGTCCAAGGAGGCTTGTCCGAGAGCAGTGAATACCTCGTCAGAGTTTTCGATTTGGATGAGCGCAAGAGTAGAATTGTTCATGCGGCTGCGTGGTTATAGAAAAAACTCGTCGGGGTGAATACCATGCGCACCGGGTTCGAGCTCTTGTGTAATCCACAAGTCGGGTTTGCCGTTGCCAGTATTGTATTTCTCGAGATCTCGGACGACGAGTTCTGGGTATCGATTACCGGTAGGATCCAGGATTGCAGCAATTTTTGGTCTTAAGCGACGTGCTGGATTCTGTTTGACTACGACGCCGATTTCCCTGGTGTTCAGCTTCACGATCGAGCCGGTTGGGAATAGCCCTATTGCCTGAATGAGTTGTTCGACGAGCGCTCCCTGAAAGAGTTGATCCTTCAAGTCTGAAAGCTCCTGAATTGCTTCGAACGAGGACCTGCACTCTGCGTACGGACGTGGCGTAATCATCGCATCGTAGCTGTCCACTAGCCCTGCGATTCGCCCGAACATAGGAATATTCACTCCGTCTAATCCGGCGGGGTAGCCAGAGCCGTCATGCCGCTCATGATGAGAGGCGACCGTTTCGATGACTTCGTCAGGCAGGTCTTTGTTTAGCTTCAAAAGGTCGACCCCAAGGCCCACATGTTTGCGCATCTCAGCTTGTTTTGTGGGGCTCAGAGGTTCTTTCGATGCAGAAATGCCTTCATCAATGCTCGCCATCCCCACATCAAGCAATGCCGCACCGAGCGCTAGATTCTCTAGTTGTCGGCGTTCAAGCCCGAGGTGCCGCCCTAAGATTGCCGCCCAAACGGCCACCGCGAGGCTGTGATTGTATAGGTAGTCGCCCTTTTTCTTCATGCGAATCAGCGACGCTATGGCTTCGTTGTTGCGCAGTACACTCTCGATGAGGGGATTGATGGCTGATTGTACGACCTGGATGTTTAGGTGGCCGCCGGTCTTCAATTGACCGAATACCTTGGCCATGGTTTCGCTGGCGCTCGTGAGATCAACGCTTGCGGTCTTGAGTTCTGACTTTAGGCTGGTCTGGTCTTTGTAGCTTTTTCGCGTTCGTATTTTGCTCGTTTTTTTTGGTCCCTTGGCGCGGCGGCGAGGGTCAACGTAGACGTATGCGCAGTGTTGGCTGACGAACTCGATGTCTTCGCGATCAAGAATGAAAAACCCTTGCACCGCGAATGGCGTCTCTAGCCATGGACGATCTAGGCCAGCAATGTACATCCCGGGTTCCAGATTGCTGACCGGCACCTCTAAAAAGCTGGGGTTTGGTGAAGGCTCCGCGTTCATCACAAAAGTGTAGTTCACACCCATGCGACCCCTGTGGCCTAGTTCGCAAACCTTTCAATGGTTTATTTCGGAATCGGGGCGAAAGGCACCATGGGTAGCGGGCGTCACATGGGCTTAAAGCGGGCAGTGGTATCATGAATTGACGCTCTAAGGTTGCACGCTCGTCAAAATTGCGTCGTGCAAAGGTCACTTCCGCAAAACGCTGAGTACCCTGTTTGGTCGCTACCCTTGAATCAACTCTCGGGCCGATCTGATATAGTCTACAAATTGAAACGCGTTATATTAAGTCCCTGTTCGAAACTTCCCCTCGTAGCGGGGTATGCTCAAGCGCAGGCGGGGATCACGCTGGTTGCCCCGGCGGGCGCGAGGAGGCTGATCAGATGAGTGAGCTAGATCTAGAAACAACGAAGTGTGAAGTGGTGGAAGAGCACATCGCCATCGTTAGGCTCGATAATCCCCCGGTCAACGCTCATTCGGCGCAAATGCTCACAGATCTTCAACTGATGTTCGATCGACTAAGCGACATTGACGCCATCCGCGCAGTAATACTCACCGGGCAGGGAAAGGTGTTTTGTGCAGGAGCCGACATTAAGGGGCGTAGCGGCTCGAAGCGTGAAGCAGGTAGTCACTGGCAATCGAGTCGCAATGCGCGCGAGTGCTACCATGCGATTCGCGAGTGTCAAAAGCCAGTGGTGGGCGCCATTAATGGCGCTGCGCTTGGTGGGGGGCTCGCCATCGCTGCATCCTGCGACATTCTCATCGCCTCCGAAGCTGGCAATCTAGGATTGCCAGAGATTGACGTCGGTCTGCTTGGCGGGCAACGGCACGCTATGCGATTGTTCTCCCACTCGCGCCTTCGAACCATGGCGTTAACAGGGCAACGGTTCTTCGGCCCAGAGTTGTATCGAACTGGAGTCGTAGAAGCCTGCGTACCAGCAGACGAGTTGCTGAATACCGCTTTAGAGATGGCGCGCACCCTAGCGGCCAAAAGCCCAATTGCCATGCGCATGGCGAAGGGCTCGCTCAACGCGATAGAGGAGATGAGCCTGCGCGATGGGTATCGATACGAGCAGAATCTCACTGGCGAATTAGGCAAGACAGCGGATTCAAAAGAGGCCATGCAAGCGTTTGCCGAGAAACGCAAACCCATTTTCAAAGGTCGATAAGCGGAGACCCGCATCGCTTCTACAGGAGGGCGGAAATTGGCGCGTTGGTATGCCGGATGGAACATCCTTGCTGTAGGCTTGGTATTTCAGGCTGCTACTTTTGGAGTTGCGTTCTTTAGCTTTACGCTTTGGGTACAGCCTTGGATGGCAACGTTTGATGCTTCCCGCAGTGAAGTCATGACCGTTTTCTTAGTCACACAAGTCATGATGGGTGTTATGGCCCCCTTTGCCGGGAGGGCCATGGATGTTCTGCAGATTCGAACGCTCATTATATGCGGCGCGCTCAGTTTTTCCGCCGCATTGTGGCTCATCTCGAAAACCACCGCACTGTGGCAAATCGGCGCGCTGTATGGAACGTTGTTCATCGCTGGCACTTTGCTTGCGGGGCCTCTTGCGGCGCAGACGCTAGCGGCGCGCTGGTTTAACAAGCGTCGAGGGACGGCGATTGGTCTGTCATCCATCGGCACGTCCCTAGGTGGCGCAACGATTCCGGTGCTAGTGGGTTGGCTGTTGTTGCAGTTCGACTGGCGAATTGCGCACCAGGTCTTGGCGTTGTTGGTGCTGGTTGCCATCGTACCCTTGGTTTGGTTTTTCGTTCGCAACTCGCCTGAGGCGGCTGGGGTGGAACCGGAAGCCGCGAGCCCCACCGCGGGTCCTGTTGGCGATCCGGTGTCTTGGAATACCCAGAATCTGCTAACGAATCGTACGTTTTTGGTTATTGTTGGCGCCGTCACGCCTCTGGTTTTGGTCACGGGAGCAATTCAACAGAACTTCGCGCCCTATGCCTCCGAGTTGGCAATAAAGCCTACCGGCATTGCAGCGCTGGTCTCCATCATGGCCATTGTCATGGTCGCAGGAAAAGTATTTTTCGGCATCCTTGCCGATAGATTTGACCACCGTTTACTGTTTTTGTTTGCCTTGCTGTTGATCTTCGCCACCCTTTGTCTGATGTTGCTAACCCCCGGTTACGGTCTGCTGGTACTAACAGTCTCGCTGCTGGGTTTCGGCATGGGCGGATTTCTCCCCTTGCTTGGCGCTATGGTGGCGAACCGCTTCGGTCCAGTCGCGTTCGGTCAAGTGATGGGGCTGATTGGGCCGTTTACGACTTTGGCAGCCGTCGGCCCGCTGATTGCTGGATACATTCGAGATACTACGGGTTCATACGACAGTGCTTGGCTGTTGCTCATGGCGGCGTTGGTACCCGCGGCGCTAAGCGTACTGTTTCTGGATTCGAAGACTCAGCAGGTCGGTCAAGGATTAGAGCAACCGGCAAAAATGGGCAATTGATCCCAACGCTCGCCCTAAAGGAGGAGGCTCATGACCTACGTCGTCACTGAGGCATGCATTGGCGTCAAAGGTGAAGCCTGCATGGAAGTATGCCCAGAGTTCTGCATTTTTACTGAACCCGAAGATCATATGACCTACATCGATCCGGCACGCTGTATCGATTGCGGCGCGTGCATGGCAGCCTGTGTTGTCGGAGCGATCTTTCCGGAGCCGGGCGTGCCACGGGCATCTACAGAGTTCATCCACCTCAATGAATCCTGGTTCAGACACAAAACCGGCGTGCGCAATCGAGTTCGAGAGATAGCCGATGAAATGGGCCAATGGTTGCCAGAGGAGAACTAGCCCACTGGCATAGATCAGCTTATGTCGCCATCTACGATGGTTTGTACGACCCTAGGATCGCCATACCCGCTTGTTGGTAGAGCCGAACATCTCCGATAGCTCTACTCGGCTCGGAGTGATCTTTATTGGCAGAAAATTGGGATCTTCTGGTCCGGTCGATCCAAACTGGGTGAGGTCGTAGTCGATGGCGTCCCAGGCGTGGTTCTTGGTTGCTTGATCGGAGATGAGTTCCGCCTTACCCCGCACCATTACGTGAATGAAGTCAGGCGGAGCCACTTGATATTGCACGTCGATATTGGGGTTGGTGCGCAGATGATGGGCTTTTGGAGAGTCTGGACCCGTAGCAAACCACAGCGTATCGCCGTCCCAGGTGGGGTGCACGATTCTGACCCTCGGCTGGTGACCGTCGACCGTGGCTATGGCGCACCAAATGGCTTTCTTACAGGCCTCGTCCACGGCCCTGAAGAAGTCCTCTTTTTCTGATTCATCGACTTTGTGCATTGTTCTGCCTGGGTGGTGTTTGCTACGAAGATATCACTTCTCAATCCAGCTGCAACGACTAACGCATGGGTGGCGGTTTATTGGGGCAGCAGCCTGAGCAGTGCCTTATGGGTGAATCGAAGGATGATCGCGCAGTTCCGGGGCTAGGGCAGGGCCCATCAAGTCTACAAAGTTATCTCGATAAAACTTGGTCTTTTGAGTCTCGGAGGCATCTCCCAGGTTCTCTTCGAAGCGTTTCATGGGGTTGCGTCCGCCTTCGACATGGGGAAAGTCGGAGGAGAACAGCAGCATGTCTTCGTGGGAGTTATCGATGATCCAGCCGCTGGGTTCATGAGTGTAAGGTGTTACCCGAAACTGTCGTGCGGCAATCTCGCTGGGCTTGGCCGACAGTTTTTGTAGCCGCTCTTCTCCCTTGCGAAAGGCATTGAACCCAGAGTCCATAAATTGTAGCCAACTGGGTAGCCAGGATGCCCCAAGCTCGATGGCGCCAAATTTTAGATTCTCAAAGCGGTCCAATACGCCATCGTAGATCAGCGCGGCCATGGTCTGCCACACCGACAATGGAATGGTCATGAACGATAGCGCGGTAAAATTCTCGTCACCACCATGGAAGTCGAGCACCTTCGGACCACCGTTGTTGGCGTAGCCTTGGTGCATCTTCTCTTCGCCGCCGACATGAAACAGGATCGGCACACCAGCTTCCTGTGCGGTGGCCCACAGCGGGTCCAATCCGCTGTGGCTAGGGCTGTGTTCGGCTGGGCAGGTTGACGGTATGATCAGGCCCTTGCAGCCCATCTCGATGGCTTCTTTGGCGATTTTCGGCGCGGCTTTGATGTCACATAGGGGCACGTAGCCCGTCGCTAGTAAACGCTTGTCTACCGAACAAAAATCCGTGTTCATGCGGTTATGCGCTTGTGCCGCCGCGATCGCAAGCTTTGGATTTACCTCGTCGAGCCCAAAGTTGCCCAGGGCCGCCGTGGTAAACACCAGCTGGCTGGTGAATCCAAGCAGGTCCAGGGTTCGTGGGCGATCCTCGGCGCGAAACGCGCCATGGGCCAAGTGGTTTTTGCGCAGCAGAATCTGCGATTCGATCTGCGCTCGAAATGTGGTGTCGTCGTGCTTGGCTACCGCTTTAGCCAGGTCTTCGGTAACGGTGATCGCTTTGTTCGCCTGGCGTGTAAAATCCTCCAGATACTGAGCTTCGAGGTACTGGGTAATCTTGTCGGGTAGCTCCATGACATGGGAGTCCGCATCGTGGACGGTACGGTTTTGGACGTAAGGCATGAATAATTCCTCTTGCTCAGGTCTTCGCTCGAAAGTGGAGAATATCGCAGCTGCATCCGCTATTTATAGTGTTTACGCCCCTCACGCCACATCAGCCAGAGGGGTGGCGCGCCTTCGGTAGGCACGAAGCGCTGCATGACCTCGAATCCGAAGTGTTGGTAAAAAGGGACGTTGTCTTGTTTGCTGCTCTCGAGATAGGCCGGTAGACGATCCGCGTCTGCATGGGCCAAGCCAGCGTTCATCAACTGTTTGCCAATGCCACGCCCCTGCATCGCTGGCCGCGTGCCGATGGCGAATAGGTAATGGTGGGGCTCATCTGGGTGGCGCGATGCCAGTCCAGCATCGAGTGCGCTGCCTCGCGCTATGGCGCCGATCCCGCTGTGTCGTAGCATAGAGGCGGCGATACCGAGGCTCTGCCACGGCGGTATAGTCTTGGATACTCCGGGCGGCAACCACAAGGTGCAGCCATCGCCACTAAATCGGTGACCGTAGCCTTTGCGTAAATAGAGTTGCTTTGCCGCCCTGCGATAGTATCCGGTCATGCCGGCTTGGTTGCCAAATACCCACAAGTTCACTGGGTCATCTGCGAAGCTCTCTGCGATGATGTTGCCGGCGAGCCGATGTTCTGTGGCGCTTAGCGAGATCAAATCGGGCAATTGGGTAGACCTTTAAACACGTGCAGAAGATAGTGGTCGCACCCTCAGTTACCGCTGCCGCCTTCCGTAACTTCATAGGCTGCATGGCGACCACTCATTGGCGAATAGGACAGTGCCACAGGCTGCGATACCGTTTCATAGTTGGTGGCGGTCCAACCCCAGGCGCTAATGATGGAAAGCGTGTGCCAGCGCCAAACGGTGTCTGCCCCAACGCACATGACGCCTTCATAGCGACCACCCTGAACGCCGTTTGCCGTAGAGGTCATAAAGTAGGCGCTAACCTGAGCGGTTTTCAGGTTGTTGGCCACATTGATCGCGACGTTCGCGGAGTGGTGACCGCCGCCGATCTGGGATTCCCGCTCAGCATACGGAGCGTACAACGGTGCGATCTCAGACCGGCCTTCGAAATGCAGATCTTGACCAGCGGCGCCAGGGAAGTTCGGCACTTCCAGCACGGCATCTTCGGTGTAGCAGTCGAGTATGTCGTCGCCAAAGCCTGTGTCGAGGCTATACAGGTAGCGATTGAATGCACTTAGTATGGCTTCCTTGGCCTCTAACCGTGCGAGGCGATGTTTGATTGCTGCGAGTTCTTCACTCATTTCTATGCTCCTTGTGAATCGCTGCTTCAGCGTAACTATGCCTAACCGCTTGGGCAATAGAATAGCTAAGGCGGAGCTTGCCTTAGCGCAGTCAGGCGCGCTAAGCGCTCATCGCCTGCGCCGAGCATTGCCAATATCACCGCGCTGACTGCGTTGATGTCGAGCGTGCCTGCATGCTGCATTTCTTCTAGGTCTACCCAGTCTTTGCCACGATTAAAGAACACCTTGAACACCGCCAGATCGTTACAGCTCAAAAAGGGCAAATCGGTATTCATAAATTGTTCCCAGCGTATGCGGCGGGATGCCTCAACATGAAAAGCTGTGGTATTTAGGAATAGGTCCACTGGCGTCTGCGACCACCAAAGCCGCACCTGGCCGTCTCGCTGTAGGATTTCTAGATCGGATTTGTGATGCGCTACGCCATGGGGCATAGCGTCGATGGCTTTTTGGCCGTCAACGGCTTCCACGAAGATGTTCACATCGATGTCGATCGTACCGCGGGCCCGACCTGTACACCATGCCAGGGCCAGCGCGCCACCGAACGCGTGAGGCAACCCCGCCTTATGCAGCGCCTGGTGTAAACGGACGATTTTGCGCGGCAAATTCACTGATCTTGTCCGAATCTGGGCGCATTCAATGTACGGCTAACCCGAGCAGGGAATTGCTCCGCCAGTTCCAGTACCTGCTGCAGTTCTTTGCCGCGCGCTAGCCCATCTCGGCTACGGATACGCGGTGATAGCTCGATGTCGATTCCATAACCGCAGGCTTCAAGAACGCGCAATAGGGTGGCAGCCCCTGGTGATTTGCGGCCGCGTTCGTAGGCCGCCAGTGTTGCATGGGAAGTGGCCGCGCGTTCGGCCAAAGCTCGTAATGAAAGGCCGCGTTGCCGACGTGCTCGGCGTAGCGTGGCGGCGATATAAGCGTCGTGGGTTTCGCTGGCGACAGTTTTGCTCATTAACGGAGTTTATCATAGGTGGTATCTGATTGGATACCATCGAGAATCCCCAAGTTACGACTAGGGGCTGATCATTTCGTACTGCAGCGACTGTGCCCGCGGGTCATAGCGAATGTACCAATAGGCTCGACCGTTGCGGCGGTAGTAACATTTGAGCCAGGGTTGCTGGGACTTCTGCGTTAAACACAGAGAGCCAAACATCGGATTGTAGTCCGCTACCATGAGTTCCGAATCGACCAATTCGAGACGATTGACCATGTGCATTACCACGGCAGGATCGGTTACGCGGAAGCGTAAATCATCGTGTAGCTCCATCACACCTAGGCTCTTGTAGTATATGTTCGTAACAGAATGCGGTGCGGGGATTCCAACGAGCCGATTGAAGCCATCTCTGGCGTATGCAGTATCGGGACCATGGCGCAGGCTTAGCGGCCAGGATTCATTGATCATCATGCTCCATAAACCCAGCATCAGAGCATAGAGCCACGACACAGCAAGCAAGGCAGACACCAGGCCGCGTCCGATGCGCTCGATCCAGGAGCGAGCTCTCTGCGCTTGTCTGCCTGTAGTTCCTAGGAGCAGCAATGCTAAGGGAATGATCAGGATCCAGGAGTAGAGACCGTACAGCGCCAGTGCACGTAACTCATTAGTACCAAATATTGAGTGCGACAACAGCTTTAACAAAGCCGTAGCAACGACGTAACCTAGGAGTAGCCAATACCAGGGTGGGATGCAACGGGAGATGCTAGCAGTCATGAGGGATGGTGGGCTCTATAGCGTGTTTCTGAGGGCGGCAAGGGCCGTGTCTTGAATGGAGAAGCCTTCCGATGTCCTATTTTACTCGCAGGTTCAGCTGCCCAAATAAGGCGTTTGTCGCACTATTTGTGCAAAAATCGATGCTACTTGGGCCAATTCCCTGCTAGGTTGCCAGGTGAATGCCGTTCACAATTGATTCACCAACGCTTCGCTGCAATGTTCAGCCAACCAGCCCACTAGATTGTCTTTGAAAATGTCTACGATAGTGAAAATCGCCGCGTTAACTGCACTGTTCAGTGTTTCGGCGGTTATAGCCCTCGAGCCGCCAGCGCACCATGAACAGCGCGCTTACACCAACCCGTTTGCCACGGCGAAACAGGGTGGGTTTTTTGGCATCATCCGAGCGCGACTTTCTAAGCAGTGGCAAGTCTACGATCCCGTTCGCGACCGCGTTCCTACGGCGACGCCGGATCTGGTCGCTGCAGGGGAAGCGAGTACCAATGCAACCGTCACCTGGGTTGGGCATGCAACGGTTCTAATTCAGCATCAGGGCATAAACGTTCTGACCGATCCCATGTTCAGCGAGTACGCCTCACCGGTGAGCTTCGCCGGGCCTAAGCGAGTATCTAAGCCCGCGGTTGCTATAGCCCAGCTGCCGCCGATACATGCAGTGGTAATCTCCCACAATCACTACGACCATCTGGACATCGCCACAATTCAGCAGCTCGGTAATGATCCGGTCTACTTCGTGCCCCTTGGTCTGGGTCCTTGGCTGCAGGCACGAGGAATTGCAACGACGCAAATTCGAGAGATGGATTGGTGGCAGGAAGACGCCATAAGGGTTGAGGGTCAGGAACTGCAGGTGACTGCTACACCGTCGCAGCACTTTTCTGGGCGCGGCTTGTTCGATCGGAACAAAACGCTTTGGGCGAGCTGGCGCTTAGGCTGGAACGACTTCCAAACATGGTTTGGCGGCGACACGGGTTATAACGCGCAACAGTTCAAAGAGATTGGTGCTCGACTCGGTCCGTTTGATCTGGGCATCATTCCCATTGGCGCTTATGAGCCTCGATGGTTCATGTCTACGGTGCATGTAAATCCAGAAGAAGCGTTGCTCATTCACCGTGATATCGGTGCACAGTCATCGATGGGCATTCACTGGGGCACATTTGTGCTCGCTGGTGAAGGGGTATTGACGCCACCAGCTGCACTGGCGACGGCGCGGCAACGGCAAGGCATGGATGCCGAAGACTTCGTCGCTTTTGCCGTTGGGGAAACACGCCACTACGAATCGAAGTTGAAGCAAACGTCCCCAGCCAAGCCGACTACCGCGAGTTTGAGTCTTCAGCGCTCTCGGTAGGGGTCGATTCTGCACGCAGATATGCCAGCGCTAACGCGGTGAAAGTAAAGGCAATGGAGCCGGCGCCGGCGACGCCGACTTCCCTCACCCCAGCGGCTAAGCCAACGACGATTGCTGCAAATATAAAAACCGCATCAGCCGGATTCTGTAGCGTATAGCGGAATCGCACCGCCGCGACGATGCCGGCCAGACTAAAAGCCAGTGCGATGCTGTTCTGAACCACGAACACAACGGTAGTAACCACCACAGGCAACAACAGCATGGCTTCCACAATTGCAGGCCGCACCTTTTTTCTGGTGCCCTGGTAGCAACTCAATATCGGGAGTACGAATATGATCCCGCCAGCTAAGGCAGTAAGCAGGACGATGGCTCTTTCTTCGACGTATTGAGGTGACAATGTTGAATCAGTCGTCGGGCTGTGTACTAGGCTGCTGGACAGTTGGTCTATACCGCCCACGGGTAAATACGCACGGGTCTCAGGGTGTGCTAAGACCAACCACAGCAGCCCGCCGAATGTGACTGTGTAGAACAGTGCAAGCTTGAACGAGAGTATGAGCAGCGGTTGACGCATAGGCTTAGAAGAATCTGGATTCGGCTACGTCGGCATATTCTAATCTGAACACACCCGTGGGTCACGGTGGCGATACGATTTGACGCCCGTTCACCCCTGACAGGGGTGCATGCTATGGTAATCGCTGATAGAAGCGGAGTAGCGTATGTTCCCATCAAGTCTTCGTATGAGGCGACTTCCCAAAAAGCAAACCGATCGGCTGATGATTAAGAGGGCCGGGTTTCTGAGCCTCTGGTACTTGATGCTTTCGATTCAGCCACTGCTTGCACACGAAACACCGGATGATCAAGAACAGGGCACGCTGGCCGCACCCCCGGGTCCAAAGGTGCAACAGTATGTGCAATCTTGGTTAGGCGCTGTAGATGCGGACGACTCCTGGAGCTTAACTGATCCAGAGACTGAGGCACCTCTAACAGGCGATTTTTCTAGTCTGCCAATGGTTGGCGGTGCCGGGCAGCGTCTCTGGGGAGAACGAATACAGTACGGTTTTGAAGGTGGTGGCCTGGTAGGTTGGAAGAACGACCGTGTAGGGTTTTACGGCACAAACGGCCTTGTGCGAATCAGGGTGGACAACAGTCTGTTTCTCTTTGAGCCGTTTTTTGGTGGTGTGGTCGCAGTGCAGCCCACCAACTGGATGCGACTCTATGCGGCAGCTGGCCCTTCAATTGCTTGGGCCTACCTTGATGATGAAGATGTCGACGACGAGGATGAAGAGGATAGCGGCAACGGCACCACCGTCATTGGTTCCGGTACGGGTGTGGTGGTTAATCTCGAAGACGGCCAAGACGACTTCTCTTTTTCCGTCTACGTTCGCGCAGGCTTGGACTTCCAATTTAGCAACGGATTTTCGGTGGGTGTTAGCGGCCGTTATGTAGATCACGAATTCGATTTCAACGATCGTGGCAAGCTCGCCATCGATGAGATCCAATGGTTTTTGACTTTTGGGCAACTGCTATGACTGGTGGCACTGTTATGAGTCATGCAGGTGACTCCGCAGGCCAGTAGGTTGTTTGCGTTTGCGCTCTAAGACGCAGAAACAGCTCTTACCGACAGCGTGGATCCTAGGGAATCCAGCGTTTCGCGCAGAAACGTTGCGATCGAATCACTGGTTGCCGAGACCCGAGCCCAGTTTTTCGAGGGTTCATCGTCGGTGATGTCGAGCTGATACGCCTTTGCGGCCCGGATCAGCGTTGAGTCGGACATTGAATCGCGGAGTTCGATCACGAGGGTGAATTCGAGCGCCAACTTCTTGGGATCGGATTCAACGGGGCGATGTACATTGACATCGACCAAGGCCCCCCAGAGGGACGCGACGTCCGGGCCGATTTGCTGGCTAAGTCCAAATCGCTGACTGTTAGCCAGCTCTGCATGAATGGCTTGCGTCAAGTTCGCTTCGAATGTCGCTCTAATTGATTTCGAGATCGGTATCTGTACGTCCGCTTTAGGATCGTCCGCTGAGATGTACCGATACTGCACGCCATCGCCGAGTAGGCGTAGTTTGGTATACCCGCCCAGCTTTGCCGAGGGCCTTACCCAGGCACGGTCAACGTTGTCTGGCTCAACCACAGGCGACAACCCGTCAAACGATAGCAGCTGTGGCCGCGGGTCGATCTTGATCGGTGGCTGTGATGTACATGCGCTAAGTAGCGTGGCGAGTAGGAGCAGAGCAACTCTGCGTGCAGTTAAACTTGACACCGTTTCACCTGTAGAGCGCGTACTATCCTGACCTTAACTTATCCGCTTTGTCGGTTCTACCACAGCAGTACCAAGGCGCTCAACACTGGTCGTTGCAACTGCCAAGTCTCGGTGCGTATTTACGTCGTTGGCTCTCGAGGCTATTGACGCGACGGTCATAACAGCGAAGATTACCCGCAACTTTGCATTGCCGGTGAGCGTTTCTCATGAAATCCTGGTCTATATGTGTAATTTTCATTGGGTCGCTGATTCCCTTGGAAGGCCTGGCGGGCCAAATGAAGTTGAGTAATGGTGACCTCCTCACTGGAGAGTTGGCAGGCATAGAGAAAGAGCAAGTGGTTTGGAAGTCTCCGATTCTCGGAACGTTGACCATACCTAGATCCAAGGTTGCAGAGCTTGATGGAAAGCCGCTGGTCTCGGAAGATCGAGTCAAACAGGAGCAACGGGTTTTTGCAGGGAGATTAACCCTTGGGCTTGAGAAGGATGAAGGGTCGAGTGACAGCGAGGAATACGATTTCGACATAAAGAGTTCACTAACCCACGGCCGCTACGTGCATAGTGTTGTAGGCGAATATGAAGCGGAGACCAAGAACGATCGAACGTCGGAGGAGGACTACGAAGTCGAGTACCAAGCAGAAAGGTACTTCGGCTCGCCCAAAGGGGGCTGGTTCGCGTACGCCTTAGCTGCGTGGAATAAAGATCGATTTCGCGAACCCCAGGAGTGGATCACGCTGGGCTCTGGCGCAGGGTACTTGTGGCAACCTTCCAAGCGCACCCGCATTAAATATCAGATGGGCCTAGACCTCTGGCAAACTTCGGGAGAGAGAGGTACTCGGCATTCAGTACGTGGTGGTCGCGTGATGCTAGATCTACAACACAAGTTATCTTGGCTTGCCGACATGGTGATATTCCATGAATCGGAAATGCTCTGGGAGATAGCTGGCTCCAGCACGCGACGCATAGAGACAACGACGGGGTTACGGGTGCCGCTGACTGAGCGCCTTCGCTTCGAATTGTCTGCTGAACATGACCGCTTCAGAACCGGTGGGGCTCCTGAGTTTGATGTTTCACGCAATGATCGGGAGACAGAGTGGAACGCCAAAATTGGCTATGCGTGGTAGGAAGAAAGCAGAGGCGTTTTCGGGTCGAATGCCAAATCAACCTAAGATCGACAACAGCCGACTTGATCTATCTCAATGCCCGCTTCACCCGTCTCAACATGCGTTTGTACTGCCTACCGAATAGCGGCAGAACGTTGGCGTCGGCTGCGGAAACCTCAGCGCCCGTTATGATCGTAACATTGCACTCAATTCGGTATTTGGTCTGGCTAATCGGAAAGTAATCTACCGTGACCGATTCCAGAGAGCCGGGCGCAAGCGGCGTGCCGTAGCTTAGCTCTTGCATACGACTGGCGAGTCGGGCGAATTTGATACGATTTTCGACTTCACTCGCCACATCGTAGCCATCTTCGCTGAACACCTTGACGAGCGTGTCAGCGAGTTCAGCTGGATTCTGGGTCTTCACCTCCATGTAAGCAGTGCTGCCGGACTTGTCGCCGAGGAGTTTTTTACGGGCATCGATATCGGGCGCGAAAGACCAGGTCGCAACGAAAAGCAGCAGAGAAACACTGAGTAAGGGCGATCGGTTTGGCATAGGACTCCATCAACTATACGTTTCGGAGGAAAGAGGAGTTTCCGGAGTATTCGATTATATCCCAGTAACTCTTTGTTTAACATCCTGTTTTCTTTGGCGATCCCAAGCCGAAACACGATGTCGCAATTTGGATAGACCAATGGGAAGGGCATCGTGAGACTGTGCCGGGATCTTAGAAAAGAAAATCAACAAGGCTTGGTCGTAAGCGAGGAAAAGTCTACTACGGGCTACGCTCCAGACCCCTTAAGCGTTCCGGTTTAGGTCACTGCCCGGGCGATATCGTCCTAAAGCGGATAGCTAGATTCGACGGCGTGCACGACGATGCAGTCATAAAAATACAATATCATCTGGAGGATACTGATGAAAAAACTATCTCTTCTTGCCATATATCTGCTGAGCAGTGTGTCCATAGCCCAGGCTGCCACGACCGATAGCGCGCTCAGCTGCACAGATTTCGTACCTACAGATGAGGCTTTGCAGCGTTTTCCTGACTTGATCGGCGCTTGCGAGTCGGTGGTAGAACGAGACGGGGAGCTCTATGGCAAATTTCGCGCAATCGTTCGCAGGGCTGGATCTCGTACAGTTACCCTCTATTTACCGGCGACGGATCACACTTTTACGGTAGAGCCGCAATCCGGTGCGCGGGTGCTGGTTGGCAATCAAAAGGTTCGGCCGCGGGACTTGACCCGGGGCAGTGAGGTGCGGATATACCTTGCAAGTAGGGCGTTTGCAACGCCAGACATCGAGGAGATCAGCTTGGTTACAGATACCGAGGCGGTGATTACGCACCCGGTCGTTACCACGCGAGCTTTACCAACCACGGCGAGTGTGCTGCCGGGCATTGCATTGTCGAGCGCGATGCTACTTGTGGCCGGCTTCGGCCTCCGCCGAATCCGTCGACACAGAGAGCGGGGAAACCAAAAGTGAAAGCAAACAGGACAGCAGTCGCAACCATTCTGGTTTTCGGATTCGCGTTGATGCCGTTTGCTCAAGCGCAAACGGGCGACAAGCCGGCGCGGGTTATCAGTACGACCATACAACGTGGCGCCATCGTTGAATCCGTCGATAAGACGACGCGAGAACTAAAGTTGCTCGACTCCCAAGGCAATCGCTTTACGGTGGTCGCGGATGAGCGAGTACGAAACTTCGACCAAATCGAGCCTCGGGACCGCATCATTGCCGAGTACGTCGAGTCGGTTGCGGTTGTAGTCGCACCTGCAGATTCGATTGCGCCCATAGGTGAGGGCGGTGTGGTAGCCGTAGCTCCAGCGGGTGACAAGCCGAGCATTGAGGGCATTGGGACGCGATTGATCATTGGCAGTATTGAGAGCATCAACGTGACCGATCGCTTGGTGACCATCGCGCTCGAAGGGGGTGAGGTGCGTACTGTGAAGGTTTTGGATTCGGAGCGTTTAGCGATGGTTGGCGTTGGCGATCAGGTTCGGCTGCGGATTACCCAGGCGCTGGCAGTCAGCGTCAGACGCCCGGGGGAGTAATCGATTTGGCAAATTGGCCATCGCAGGTCACGCCTCTCTAGCTAAGAGCTAAGCCGCACTGCCAAGGTCCATATTGGTTGAGATGGCTTCCAAACGCGTGCGCAGCAGTGTCGCCCAGCGTTTGGCCAGACGTCGCACTTCAGACCAATTGGTGACGCTGCTCGACTTCATTACCATGCCTAGCTGCTCGGCCGCACGGCGGTCTAGCGCTCGCACTAGTACGGTATTGCTTTCTGAATCTATGAGCTCAAGCACCAAGGTCGCCTCGCCGATCGAGCTCAGGTAAACGTCTGAGCGGCCAATGCGCTCTGGGGGTATGCGGGAGACGACATCTAGTAGTGCGCCACGAACGATCAATACATCCGGCCCAGGGGCGGTGGCCAGCTCCAGCGATTCGACTTTAGCCAGTTCCTCTCGAAACGCCTTGCCGACTTCCTCAGCCATTTTCACTCGATTCTTTTCGGAAATCGGGAATTCACGAGACGACTGTGATCCGGTGCGATTGCCTGCACTGCCTTTTACCGGACGATAGTGGATGCCCGCGCCGACGATGAGGATCTTCTTGTAGCCTGTTAAATCTAAGTCTGGATGAGCCCAGGCTTTATCTACATAGGTTCCCGTAACCGGATACAACCCATCGAAACTGATCTGGTCACCGGCAGCACTTTTGTCTACCTCGGGGGTTGGCGTCGCACATGAGCTAGCCAATATTGCCCCACCTAGTAGAATTGCGACGTTGTTTCGGATCATCATTTTCATATTTTTCACTGTTCGGTCTCCTTTCCCTTGTCGACACTCAAGCTAAGCATTTTGGCCTGAATAATCCAAGCAGTTTAACGCCACGGCGCGATCTTCATAGCCGCTGGCTGCTTGCTAGATGGGGTCGAGCGCTCGACCCGTAGAGTCGTTCATGCAATATTGGCTGGGTGCAATGAGTACTCCACCGCTCGTGGGGTCGGACTTCGGCTGGGGAAGGGCGGTTGTTTGTAAGACAACAATGGGAGTATCGAATGCACGAAGATCTTTTCAACGTGCCACATACTCATTCCGTGGACTCATCGAGCCGCGCCATTCATGGTAGAAGAGCGGGCGTCGTGCAACAGGCAGGGGTCGGAAACTAGAATGAAAAAGCGACTTTTAGCTTTTGGCGGTTGGCTGTTGTACGTGGCAGTAGCTATTTGTTTCCTGTTTTCTGCTACGTCCTGCATGCTTCGAGATTTGCGCAAAGATTTGAATTCCGCGCAAGAACGCTATGGGTACCTCAAGGGCCGAGTGACCGGATCGAACATACAGTCCCACGTTGTTGTTAGTCTGCACAAGGAAATCGACGGTCAGCAATTGACTACAAATTTTAGAACAGTCGAAGTCGGAGAAGTCTTCTACTTTCTCGTGCCGGACGGACATTACAGCTTGTTTGCGTTCGCCGATGACAATGGCGATTTCACCTACCAAGCGGGAGAGGCCGCGGCTCGCATTGACGATCCTTTGATCAATCCCATATCTGCGCTTGGCGAGGCCGGCACGTTGAATTACGAGGGTCTGGTGGAGCAACCGATCAGCTTGTCGGTGGACCTCGTGTTGGCACAGAACTTGGAGTTGTCACTAGACGCATTACGCGTGCAGTCTGCGGATATGGCCAGTTTTCTGGGCGAAGTGACGTGGGACGATGAACGGTTCTCGGACGCAAATGTTCGTCGGGGCATGTGGGAGCCTGGCGCATTCGAAGAGCAGGTGGGGTTTGGGCTATACCTGCTCGAGGAGTTCGATCCGCAGAAAAAGTCGATCGTGCTCGTGCATGGAATTAACGGTTCGCCTCGTTCGTTCCAAGCATTGGTCAATCGACTGCCCGCGGACTACCAAATCCTACTGTTTCACTATCCAAGTGGGTTCCCGTTGGAACATAGTTCTAACGTGCTGGCTAGCGCTATCGAAGAGTTGCTGCGACGTTTCGATATTCCCCAACTCGATATCCTGGCCCACAGCATGGGTGGTTTGGTAAGTCTGGGCATGTTGTACCAACTGGATCCGACGCTGCGACCCAAGCTTAGAAATTTCATCACCTTAGCCACGCCCTTCGCGGGTCACGCAGCCGCGGAAATGGGTACCAAATGGGCGCCGACGGTTGCACCCGTTTGGTGGTCGATGGTGCCACACAGCCGCTATCTAACAACCATTGCTTCTGTGGACTTGTCGCCGGGGCCGAGCCACCATCTGGTCTTCTCTTTCAGTCATGAAACCGGTGGAGAGAGCAAGGGTAATGACGGCGTGGTATCGGTACGAAGCCAACTAGCCGCTTCCGCACAGCGCCATGCTAGAGGCATCTACGGCATTGCTGACGATCATAATGGGGTGATCGACAACCCGTGCACCTTAAAGTTGCTCGACGACATTCTCGCCGATGGCGGACAACGAGTGCCATTTCCTGATTGTTGAGACGGTAGTTCGCCGACGCCGCGTGTTCATCGCCCGTAC
Organism: Pseudomonadales bacterium; assembly: GCA_051027215.1. Lineage (GTDB taxonomy): Bacteria > Pseudomonadota > Gammaproteobacteria > Pseudomonadales > Azotimanducaceae > CALHVX01. The sequence goes on from JBPCXR010000359.1 coordinate 23,610, forward strand.
CACTGTCTTGATACGAGGCGTTACCCTCAATTTGCGATGCGAATACTTTTCGGGGTTCTAGCACTCATGGTGGTACGGCAAGCACGTCGCAAGTCGCCTTCGTCAGTATGCGTTCGGCAGAGTTTCCTAGTCGAAAGCGTTCCTTAAGGCGTTTTGCGTGGGTTCCCACAACCAACAGATCCGCGTTGAGCTTGTGGCTGAGTTGATTCACACGCTGACCCACTTTTCCTGTGGGAGCGTGCAGTCGGGACTTCGCTATGCCATAGGGAGCGACCAGCGAAGTGAGCGTCTCTTTCTGTTGGGTTAACACCTCGCGCTTATGTTTGCGAGCGTCAACAATGTCTAGATCTCTAAGTATCTCAGAGAACTCTATGACACAAATGCAGTGGAGCTGACCATTATAAAGCTTGGCGAAGTGCGCAGCAGCATCGAGCACCTTGCGATTCAGGCGCATGTGCGTTGCATCCTGGTTCTGTAGGTCGATCGTGGCAATAACACGTCCTGAAGGATTCTGGCTTTTGTTCGTGGCCAATAGAAGTGGTACGGGACTGCGTTCCAAAAGAGCCCAATCCAGTGGAGCATGCATAAAGGATTGGCTTCGGTGGGCGGTCTTTACTAGCAGATCACTAGGCTGTTGGCGTAGTCGATTCACCACCCAGTCGGCGATGTTTGCAGACCAAAGCGTCTCCAGTGTGATGTTTCGAGCCCGATAGGCCTCAGCCTGGACCAGTTGCCTCTGCCATTCCTTCTCCGCCCGCATGATCTCTCGCTTGATCGCCGCTCTTTGATGATTGTCGAATGACTGTTTCGCTTCCGCCATTGGATGCCAGCAGAACCCGAGTAGATCTACATGTGCACCCATTGCATCTTGTATTTTCATAGCCCGCTCAAACGCCACCTGTCGGTGCTTCGGCTTGTCGAGAATGGTCACAATGGACTGTGTTTTCATGGAGATCCTTCTGGGTATATTGTGATGAACTCACACGCTCAGGTACCGAGGCTAGCGAAATGGGCGTTTTTCAGCAGTCAGTGCAATTACCTAGTGTGTCCAGAGATCCGGGCGCGGATAATGCGGGCAGAGTACCCGTTCTTTGGACCGCTATGCGATTGTTCGGCTTGCTCATTGTCGCCATAAGTTTTGTGCTGTTCTCGCCGAACGGCGCGGCAGCTGAAGTGCGACTGGTTCGTATTGAGGGGCCCATTGGGCCAGCGCTGAGCGACTATTTCATACGCGCCGTTGATGACGCTCAAAGCCAAGCGAGTGCAGTTGTGATGATCATGGACACCCCTGGCGGCTTGGATCAGTCCATGCGAGACATGATCAAGTCCATACTCTCCAGCCAAATTCCGATCGTCGCTTACGTACATCCCAATGGGTCCAGGGCGGCAAGTGCAGGCACTTACCTAATGTATGCCAGTCACATCGCGGCGATGGCACCTGCGACCAATATTGGATCGTCTACGCCGGTGCAACTTGGGGGTGGCAGTCCTTTTACGCCAGGAAAATCGCCTTTCGATCCACCGTCCGATGGGGACCCAGATTCTAATAATGGCTCTGTAGATAAGACCCAGGGCCTTTCGGCGATGGAACGAAAGGTGATTAACGATGCGGTTTCCTACCTGCGTTCGTTAGCAGAGTTGCGAGGCCGAAACGTTGATTGGGCCGAAGAGACAGTAAGAACCGGTGCCAATCTAACTGCGAAGGCTGCCTTAGCAGGCGGGGTAATTGATGTGATTGCCGAAGATCTTGCGGAGCTTCTCGAAGAGATAGACGGTCGAGTCACTAAGGTTGCAGAAGGCAAGGAGGTGGGACTGCAGACTGCCGGAGCAAACGTTGTTGAAGTCCCCTTGGACTGGCGCCACCAGTTCCTAGCCACGATTACCAACCCCAATATTGCCTATCTCATGCTCATGGTCGGTTTATATGGCCTGATCATCGAATTCTACAACCCCGGTGTGGGTGTTGCCGGCGTCGTCGGCGTGACCTGCCTGCTTCTAGCAGGATTCGCGCTGCAGATGCTTCCGGTCAACTACGCCGGCTTAGGTCTAATGGTGTTTGGGATTGCATTGATGATCGCCGAAGCGGTCTCGCCAAGTTTTGGCATATTCGGACTGGGGGGTGTTGCCGCTTTTGTATTGGGTTCCATACTACTCATGGACACTGCGCTGCCTGGATATAGAATTTCGATGGCGCTGATCGGCACGTTGGCAGCAACATCTGCCGCGGTTTTTGTCTTTGCCATCGCCGCGGCACTGCGCGCTCGATCCCGACCGGTGGTTACGGGCAGCGCTGCGCTGCTTACCGCGCATGCCCAAGCACTAGAAGCGTTCGCCCGCGAGGGCCATGTGCGTGCCCTCGGTGAAGTCTGGCAAGCCCGCTCGGAAGTTCCGATTGAGAGAGGGCAAACGCTGAAGATCACAGCGATTGATGGATTGATCCTAAACGTGACCCCAATGGAGTAGACCGATGGAAATGGTAGGCACAGTTCTGCTGATTCTAGTTGCGATGGCGCTGATCAGCATGTTTCGGGTTCTAAGAGAGTATGAGCGTGCTGTCGTGTTCCTGCTGGGCCGCTTTTACAAAATAAAGGGACCTGGGTTGGTGATCATCGTTCCAGTCATTCAAGCCATGGTACGCGTGGATTTGCGAACTCGGGTGCTGGATGTTCCCACTCAAGACTTGATCACTCGGGATAACGTCTCAGTTAAGGTTAACGCGGTAATCTATTTTCGCGTGATCGACTCTCAGAACGCGATCATTAACGTTGAGAATTTCATGGAAGCCACAGAGCAGTTAGCGCAAACCACGCTGCGCTCGGTGCTGGGCCAACATGAGCTCGATGAACTGTTGGCTGAGCGAGAAAAGCTCAATACCGACATCCAGGCGGTGCTGGATATGCAAACTGATGCATGGGGAATCAAGGTTTCCAACGTTGAGATCAAGCACGTTGATATCGACGAAAGCATGATTAGAGCGATCGCAAAGCAGGCTGAGGCTGAGCGAGAACGACGGGCCAAGGTTATCCATGCCGCCGGCGAATCTCAAGCAGCTGAGAAGCTGGTTGAGGCGGCAAAAACACTCGCGGATCAACCTGAGTCTATGCAACTACGCTATATGCAAACCTTGACGCAGATTGCTGGCGAGAAAAGCTCAACCATCGTGTTTCCATTGCCGGTCAATTTGATCGATACCGTGCGGGCGCTAGTCGACACACGCTCTGATCAGACTTGAGTAGCGAATAGCGAGCGGGGAACTAGAGAGCTCTCGTGGAAAATGCTCCATGAGTTGTGAAATACACGGGGAGCAGCCGCCGGGCAATTCAGCACGGAGCTTTGACTGGTTATTGTCGGGCTGTGGATTATCTATTGTCGCGGCCTACATCGTTCACTGGCAACTTTCGGTGCTCGTGAGCCAGGTGCCATGGCTGCATAAGCTTGCACACTCGGTGTTTGAATTGGTGAACACCATGTGGTGGGGCGTGGTCATTGGAATACTGATGATTGCCGTTCTGGGCCGGGTGCCGCGTGAGTTTGTTATGAGCGCTCTGGGTACCAATTCAGGTCATGGCAGTATCGTTCGTGCAACGTTCGCAGGCATACTTCTAGACCTTTGCAGTCATGGCATCTTGATGGTCGGCGCGAAGCTGTATGAGCGCGGCGCAAGCACCGGCCAGGTAATCGCCTTCCTCGTCTCGAGCCCATGGAACTCATTCTCACTGACTTTCGTACTGATCGCCTTGATTGGAGTGCCGTGGACTTTGGGTTTTATCGTGCTCTCGATGGTCATAGCAGTGGTTACGGGCATCCTCTTCGATCGACTGGTAGGCCTCGGAGTGCTGCCTGCAAACCCTCAGCGCAGCGATTTGCCCGTGGACTTTCGTTTTTGGGCTGAAGCGAAACGGCGTGCAAACAGCTTGAAGCTAACCGGGCCGTATATCGTGGATATGCTGCTGGACGGCATCAAAGATTCTCGCATGGTACTGCGTTGGATATTTTTCGGCGTCCTACTCGCAAGTTTAGTGCGGGCGCTGGTGCCACCTGAGCATTTCGCCACTTTTTTTGGTCCCACGCTTATGGGGCTGGCGGTCACAATCGTCGCCGCCACGGTGCTAGAGGTCTGCTCAGAAGGCTCGACGCCGATCGCCGCCGACATATTGAACCGCGCTGGCGCTCCTGGAAACAGCTTCGCGTTTCTGATGGGAGGTGTTGCTACCGACTACACCGAAATCATGGTACTGCAGGAGACTACGCGATCGTGGAAGGTAGCGCTGTTTCTGCCACTGATCACGCTACCGCAGGTTATTGTCCTGGGCTGGCTGATCAACCTCCTCTCCCAGTGAGTAAGAAAGGTCAGTGCTCCTTTCCTGTGCGATTGCCTGTCTTTTACCCTGTCGATGCCCACCGCGAGCAAGTTGAGGCAACCGCACGGATTATCGTCTACTCGGTTTCCACGGCGTTGTGCAAGGAGCTGTGTGAGCAGGTAGCAGCTTCGTTTAAGGATGCTTCTATCTCTTGCCCCCGGTCAGACTTCATTGCCTTGTCCATCGCTGTCCATGCAGTGAGATCGGGATAGCTATCGAGGTAGCGGAACTTCGTGGCATCTCCGACAATGGGGGAAACGACGAAGCTACGAATGCCGCCCTTAGGCACCTGCTTATTGACGAATTTGATCCATACGCTATTGGCCTTTTGCACGTCATCTGAGGTCTTGCCTTCGTTCAGTTCGCAGGTCCAGATATAAAGGATCCGGTTTTCTGCCGCTTGGGCGGGCAAGCAGCAGAACGCGGCCGTCGCAATCAATGAATACCAAAAAACTCTCATCACTTTCACCTCTCTATGTTGGACTGGCACGATACCACCGGATTGCCACTCGCCAAATGCCTGACTTCGATACCGCGAGCGATCCCTTGTAGAATGCGTCTACCCCAGAACAAAGAACCACGACGATGCCTGATCAGCCACAGTACGGAACGGGCGACGCCACCTTCCAAGCCGCAGGCGGCGAAGAGGGTATACGTCGGCTGGTAGATCGGTTCTACGACATCATGGCTGGCGATCCGAAGTTTGCTACCATCTGGTCCTGGCATCCCGCGGATCATAGTGTGTCTCGCGACAAGCTGGCGCGCTTCCTCTGTGCCTGGATGGGCGGACCGCGGCGCTTTAGCGAGAAGTATGGCCCAATCAGCATTCCGCAAGCTCACCAACATTTGCCGGTTACCCGAGCAGAACAAGAGCAGTGGCTAACTTGCATGGCCCAGGCGCTAGCAGATCAGGGTTATCCTCAGGGTTTGATGGACTATTTGTTAGAGCAACTGGCAGTGCCGGCCGGGCGCATAGTCCAAATGCGGGCTCAAACGGAAGCCTCTGGCGAAGCCGGGCAAGGGTCGTAGCGGCGATGGAGGTGTAATGACGATCGAAGGCGGGTGTTTTTGTGGTTCTGTCAGGTACAGCATCGAGTCCGGCAAGTACCTAGTGGCGAATTGCCACTGTTCGATGTGCCGGAAAACGAGTGCCGCACCGTTCGTGACTTGGATGGTCGTTCCAACCCATGCATTTCGTTACAGCAGGGGCCAACCAAAATTGCTGGAGTCTTCTAGCAAAGGATCCCGCTATTTCTGCGAGGAGTGTGGTACGCCGCTAGCTTGCGTGATCAAATCGCGGCCTGACGAAATAGACATCACAACTGGCAGTTTGGATCAGCCCGACGACTTTGTCCCCTCGGTTGCAGTGCACCAGGACTCAAAGCTGGCGTGGCTAAATCAGACTGAGTTTTGATGGGTGTGGAGGGATCGGCAACTTGGAGCTTCGGAATTGAAGATTGATACCGGTACTGAGGAATTGCTCTGTCATCTCGAGGACAGGGTCGCAACAGTCACGCTCAACAAGCCGGAGAAGCGCAACGCCCTGGGGGATGTGCTTACACCGGCACTGCGTGCCATTTTGCCTGTACTTGAAGCGGACAGCCGGGTGGGTTGTGTGATGCTCACTGGTGCGGGATCCGCGTTTTGTTCGGGTGGTGATGTGAGCGCGATGGGTTCGGGCTCATCGCAGAATTCGAAAACGATGGATGAACGGGTGAGTGAGCTAACGCATAAGCAAGAAGCGCTGACTCTGCGCCTGTACGAGCTGGCGAAACCCACGATCGCTGCGTTGCCGGGAGCAGCCGCTGGTGCTGGGATGTCGATCGCCCTAGCTTGCGACTTGCGAATCGCCTCAAAAGAAGCGTTTATGACCACGGCGTTTGTGAATATTGGCTTATCTGGCGATTACGGTAGTAGTTGGTTTCTGAATCGTTTGGTTGGCCAGGCTAAAGCCAAAGAGCTCATGTTTCGCGCCGAGCGCCTAAGTGCGGAGGAGTGCGAGCGCTGGGGATTGGTCAATCAGGTGTTCGATCCGGAGACATTTCGTCAGGACGCTCAGGTGTACGCCGCCAAAATCGCCAACGGACCGGCGACCGCATTGCGCTTGATGAAGCGCAATCTAAATCGAGGTGCGCTGCAAGGCTTACGTGAGTCTTTGGCCATGGAGGCTCAGCATCTAATTCTGTCGGGTCAAAATGAAGACGCCGCCGAGGCCATTCGCGCTTTCATGGAGAAACGCGCTCCCAAATTCAAGTTCCGCTAGCGTGACGGGAAGCCGGAACTACGTTCTGGTGCTGCTGACCCTGGTCGCGGCTTTCAACTTCGTCGATCGGCAAATACTGGGTGTGTTGCTGGAACCCATTGGCCAGGAATTCGAGCTGCGGGACAGCATGTTGGGGCTCTTGTCAGGCATTGCCTTTGCGGCTTTCTACGCAATTCTCGGGATCCCCATTGCCCTTTTGGCCGATCGGCTTAATCGACGCAACATCATTGTCGTTTGCATCACCGTGTTTAGCTTGATGACGACCCTGTGTGGGTTAGCGCAAAATTTTGTGCAGCTGTTTCTTGCCCGTGTTGGAGTCGGGGTCGGAGAGGCGGGTACCATGCCAGCAAGTCAGTCTATTTTGTCCGACTTATTTCCGGTGCAGGAGCGCCCCTGGGCTATGGGATTGCTCGCGTCCGGCGGGAACATCGGATTGATGCTTGGACTGCTGATTGGCGGCTGGGTGAATGAATGGTGGGGATGGCGTACTGCCTTTTTCGTTGCAGCGCTCCCTGGTCTAATACTGGCATTAATTATTTTTCGAACCGTGCCGGAACCCATCAGGCAAACGCGTGTACGCACACGTGCCGGTTGGATGCAAGAAACATGGTTAGGTATCAATATGCTTGCTCGCATTCGTTCAGCACGCCGATTCGTGATGGGGGGTACGCTGTACGGTATGGCGGCCTATGGCATTCATACCTGGATGCCCACTTACTACATTCGCTACCACGATATGTCCACGGGAGAAGCAGGCACCGTTAACGCCATCATTGTGGGTGTTCTCGGTGGCATCGGCGCCTTTGTTGGTGGTCTGGTCTGTGCCAAGTTGAACCGTCGAGACATACGCTGGAACGCCTGGTTGCCGGCTCTGGCAATAGGCCTGAGTGTGCCGCTGCTGATTGCCATGTTGTTGACGGACAGCACCTATCTGGCGATCGCTCTGTTCGTTGTTCCCGGCTTTCTTGCCAGCGTTTATGCTGGACCCACTTGGTCAATCATTCAAGAGCTGGTACCCCCGGACCGCCGAGCTCTGGCAGCATCGGTTTTCTTGTTGTTGTTTAATTTAATTGGCCTAGGGCTCGGACCCTTGGCCGTGGGTGTGCTAAGTGACGTCTTTATTGACTTGGTAGGTGATGAGTCGCTGCGCTGGGCGATGGTTGCCGTTCTGCTGATTAGCCTTGGAGGGATTGCGGCGTATTCCCTAGCTGGCAGCTCACTCCGCAAGGATTTGCAGCGCATCGAACAAACACTAAGGCCCCACGATGACCCACAACACTCTGGAGTTTGACGCGATGCCAGCACTAGGCACCATTCGACAAATCGCCTATGTCGTAGACGATATGCAGCAAGCGCTGGACTATTGGCTCGATGTGATGAAAGCAGGGCCCTTTTACCTGTTTGAGCATGCGAAGATGGATAGTCAGGTATATCGAGGCGGGGCATCTAATGTTGATGTGTCCCTGGCCGTTGGCAATACGGGAGATGTGCAGATCGAGCTTATCTATTGTGAGAACGACGAACCATCCGTTTACCGAGAGTTTCTAGATGCTAAGCGTGTTGGTGTGCATCACGTGGGCCTCATGCCGGAAAACTACGCTCAGACCTACGGCCGGTACGTAGCACTCGGGTTCGAGCCAGCCTTCGAGTGCAATATCGGAGGCACGAATCTGGTCTATTTCGACACCGTGCAGAAGCTTGGGCACTTCACCGAGTTGTGGGACAACAGTGAGGCGTTCAAAAACTTTCTGACGATGGTGAAAGCCGCTGCACAGAATTGGAACGGGGACGATCCCATTCGAACAGGTGCGCTATAGCACCCCACCGAAGCTAGGATCAGCCCCAATCCGTTATTCTCAGCTAGAGGTTATAGCTGAATTCGACACCCCAGTGACGGCGAAGGTTGGGTACCCGAAACTCAACTACTCCTCCAACGTTGGTGGTTGCTTGGTTATGCAGCTCGTCCGTGATGTTCTTCATGAACGCAGACACTCGATACTTGTCGCTTTGATCCCGCCACATGAGGCTGGCATTAAAAATGTCCGACTTGTCGCGAAAGTGGCTCAGCAATTCACCAGTGTACTGCCGCACTCCCTCAAGCTCCGTTGCTCGGGAGGCTGAAACCAATTGTTTGGAGCGATGCAACCAGTCACCTGAGAAAGTTAGGCTGCCCGATTGGTTGAGGTTCCACTCATAGGCGAAGCCCGCGGATACCGTCCACTTAGGTGATCGAGGTCCGGGTAGTAGGTTTGAATTGTCTGTGGGAACCAGCCACCCCAAAAATCCACCGATCGAGCTTTCGACGAGTTCGGCTGGCGCGCACTGCTGTAGATCTGAAGAAAAAGGCCCGGGTGGGGGTGGGTTATTCGGATCGGTTCCGCTGAAACCATCACCGTCGGTGCAGAAACCTTTTTGCTCGGTGTCCAGGTAGCCGACAGAACCCCAGAGGCTTAAGCCCTCGGTGGGTGCGGCTTTTATCTCCAGTTCAACACCTTTGGTCTCTACCTCTCCCAGATTGGATTGGATTGTCTCCTGCCCGCCAGCACCTGCGGAAGGTCGAATAAAGGCTTGCTGGAAGTCTGTTACTTCGGTGAAGAAGGCGTTTAGATTTACCTGCAGTCGATTGTCGAACCATTGGCTTTTTACGCCAATTTCGAAGTTATCCGCGGTTTCAGGTTCGTACGGACCGATACTGGTTGCGGTGGTGGCGCGACCGTTGAAACCGCCAGATTTGAATCCCTGGGACCACGTAAAGAACGCCATAATGTCATCGTTGAAGTCGTAGCTCACGCCAGCCATGGCTGTGAATTCGGTCCAGGATTCACTGCCCTTGAGTCGATTGTTACAAGTGATTTGCGAGCCAGTCGGGTCCAAAACTGGTGAGCACCCGCCCTCGACTCCACCGCTTGCGTCAGAGCCTAGAGCCGGAGTTAAGCCGTAGAGTGGCGTCAAAACACCAGGCAACACCGTGGTGAAATCAACTTCCCACAACGGCACATTGTTGCAGCCTTGGGTCTTGCCGCTGAATGACGCCGTTGGGTCGCCGGCACCAACGCCGCAGTGTGTGAAGTCCTTCGACTCGTCGGTGTAGCGTCCGCCGACCGTCAGGGTGAGCTTCTCGGTGGCGTGCCAGTTCGCCTGGGTAAACACAGCCCAGGCATCGTTCTCTTGATTGCTCCAGCCGGCCTGCCCCTCGGTTGCGGGATGGGTGAAGGTTGGCGGTGCCCCCGGAGCGGTTAACAAGATGTTTGGCGCGAACAGGATCCCGAAGGACTCCTGTAGCATCGTGTATTCCTGCTCAAAGTAATAAGCGCCGGCTACAAAATCGAATTGATCCGAAAAATTTGAAGCGAACCGGACTTCGTGGCTCATCTGATCGTGTTCCTGAATCCTTCTGCCAGCGAACAAATCATGCAGCGAGACATCAATGGTGAAAATAATGTCTTCTTCAACCTCTCGATAGTTACCAACGTAGGTAATGGTGCCAAGGTCGGGGATGTCATAGTTCACCTCTGCCGTAATACCCCAGACATCCACATCGGCACCTTGGCCGCGGTCTTCAGTGTTGACGACTTCGTACTCATCATCTACCGAATCTTTGTCGATGGGGCGACCGCAGATGGAACCGGCATTCGCCGCTGCAGTCACCGGATCCTGGCCCAGTACTGCGAGGTTGAACAATGTCTGGGTCAAGATGACCACATCGTTGTCTGGTGCGCCCCCGGCACCAGAGCCCGTGCCGGTAAAGAGTGTAAATGGGTCGTCCCGACAATAGTGATGAGAGGAAGTCAGGTAGGTGTCATCCTCTGTCTTGTTGTATTCACCGCGCAGGATGATGTCGGTCTGCTCGTTGGGTGTGAAGCGCAGCGACGGCAGAATGGTGAGCCTATCCGTCGCGCCGCGATCCTTGCCGTTAAAGGTGTTTTCCCAATAACCGTCGTGTTTGGTAGATTTGCCGGCGATGCGGGCCGCCAGCTTGTCATCAACTAATGGAATATTGACGACACCCTTTATATCCAAACGGCCAAAGTCGCCACCCTGGACCGATCCGCCAAAATCGAACTCATTCATTTCCGGGGCGTTGTGTAGCACCTGCACGGCACCGGCGATGGTGTTGCGGCCAAACAAAGTGCCCTGAGGGCCACGCAGAATCTCCACCGATTGCACGTCCACCAGGTCACTTAACGCGGTAGAAACCCGTCCCTGCACCACGCCATCTACCAGTATCGCGACCTTCGAATCTGACGCGGACTCGATGTCTGCCGTTCCCTGGCCGCGAATAACGAAGGCGGCAGAATTCTGGAATATGCCTACGGGTTCCAGCGCGACATTGGGGGAAGCGTTGGTCAGATCGCGTAGATCCTGGGCAAAGGCTCGAGTGAGGGCATCGCCACTGATAGCGGTCATGGGAATTGCCACGTCCTGGGAACTGGCATCGCGGCGTGTTGCCGTGACCACAATCTCTTCGATCAGCGGCTGGTTTTGCGGCAGCGCGTATCCTGGTGTCAACGCGACGCCGGCTGCCATGAGCTGCATGGCGCGCTTAAGTGGTGCAACGGTGAAATCTGGCTGGTACATGACTTTCTCCCCTGAGTTGGTACTGCCGCTCGCTATGTAAATCTTGGCTACTGCGTGATGAATCCCTTGTTGAGTACGGTCCGTCCGCTGTTCTTAGTTGCTATAGAGTGCGGAGACGTTGACAGAACATGACACAAACGCTAAGCAGATTAAAGGCCAAAACGGTGCTTTGTCTCACCATCGTGGGCTAAACGGGCCAAGTTTGGGTGTGAAGTGCCTCTATGCGGGCAATTGAACCTAACGCTCCTTTAGCACTAGCTTTCTCGCCTAACTGATTGAAAATGGGTATCTCGTAGCGTTGTGGAGCCATTTACTGTGGACCGATCCTTAGTTGATTTAATGCCCTTTGCCCAACGCTTGGGGATCGATTTGCTGTCAACAGAGAAAGACAAGATCGTCGCGCAAGTCGTTGTGAGCGAGGAGCTGTGTACCACCGGGCACATCATGCACGGCGGCGCCATGATGGCGTTTGCCGATACGCTGGGTGCGATCGGCGCATTCATGAATCTCCCGGAAGGTAAGAGTGGCACCACGACCATAGAAAGTAAGACCAACTTTTTGGGTAGTGCGAAGGAAGGAACAGTAATACGAGCAGAGTGCAGGCCGATCCATGTGGGTCGGCGCACGTCGGTTTGGCAGACACGGCTCGCTGGCGATGGCGACAAGCCCATTGCGCTGATCACGCAGACGCAACTAGTGCTATAAGGCAATCGCCGTCAGCTTCCTGCGCGTACCAAGCCGCCGAGACCCACTTTTTCTAACGCGTCTTCCAGTAGCCTTTTTACCTCAACGGCAGATTCCTGCTGCAATACAGTGCTCGTTAGCTCAGCGGCTTGAGCCGTAGCGAAATGGCGAATCACCCATTTGACGCGAGAAATTGAAGCCTTTGCGACGCTGAGCGCATCGACACCCATGCCTAGCATGAGGATCGTGCCGCGCGGATCGCTCGCCAGCTCGCCACAGACAGTGACTTTGCCATCGAGCCGATGTATGTCTTCGATGGCTTGGCGAATCGCCAGTAGCACAGCGGGCTGCAGGTTATCGTAAAGGTCCGCAACGTTCGGGTTGTCACGATCTGCAGCCATGAGGTATTGGGTGAGATCATTGGTACCGATCGAAAAGAAATCGACACGCTTTGCCAGCTCGGAAATCTGGAACAGCAACGCAGGTACCTCGATCATCACGCCGATTGGCGGTTGGGTGATTCTGAAACCCTCGTCAGATAGATCTGTGCAGGCTTGTTCGATCAAGTTTCGCGCTTCGTCAATCTCACCGATGGTGCTCACCATGGGTAGCATCACGCGCAAGTTGCCGTGCCCAACGTCGGCCCGCAACATGGCTCGGATCTGGGTGACGAAAATCTCTGGGTGGTTCAAGCTGACCCGAATGCCGCGCCACCCGAGTGAGGGATTTGGGTCGTCAAAGGGGAAGTAGGGCAGGGGTTTGTCGCCGCCGATATCCAGCGTGCGCATGACCACGGCAGCAGGGGCGAAAGCTTCCAGCACACGTTGATAGTTGTCTACTTGGTCATCTTCACCAGGGAAGGATTGGCGCAGCATGAAGGGAAACTCCGTCCGGTATAAACCGACGCCGCTCGCACCAACTCTTACGACGTCGTCGATATCGGTCAAGAGGGTGATATTGGCGCCCACGGACACTTCTATACCGTCTGTGGTTTTGGCCGGCATGCTAACCTCGCGGCGCAGACGGGATGCGAGATCCAATTCTTCCCGTTCCAAGCGGCGGTATTGGGTGAGCACGGCTGGCAGGGGATTGCCGATGACCGTACCTTGATAGCCATCGAGGATGACGAGGTCCGAGCGAAAACTCTCTTGGGGCAGTCGACCCAGTCCCATGACTGCCGGAATGCCAAGCGATTTAGCGACTACGGCGGTATGCGAGAGCACTGAACCATCAAAGCAAATGATGCCGGCGAGCCTACCACGCGGAACTTCTGCGATTCGCGCGATGCTCACCTCACGTCCGACCAAGATGCAACGGTCCGGATATTCAGACGAATCCCGCACGTCTGGGTGGAGCTGGCGCAGCAGGCGTCGGCCCACTGCTCGAATGTCCTCGCCGCGCGCGCGCATGCGACTATCTGCCATGGCTTCAAAACTTTGGCTTAGTTCCGCGACCGTGTCTCTAAGGGCGGCGGGTGCCCATTGTCCGGCGCGTATTCTGGTTAACACTGCGCCAGCGAGATGCGGATCATTGGCGATCTCTACGTAGGCTTTGAACAGCTCCCGGGTATCGTCTGGGAGAACGTTGCTCAAGCGCTCAGACCCTTTTAGCAATTCGTCGGTGACGGCGCTTACGGCGTGTAAAAAGTTCTGTTCCTCGATGGCGCAATCGACGTCGGTACGATCACCGATTGCTGAAAGATCAGCTAAAGAAGAAGGCAGTAGAGGTGTACCGACGGCAACCCCCGGTGCCCCTGGGATGCCTTGTAACTGAGACTGGGTAAGGTTCTGCTTTGTCGCGCGCATGTGTTCGCCCAAAGCGGCGCCATGCACGATCCCAGCCAGCTGCGCAGAGATGGTGACCAGGAAGGCGGTGTCGGTGTCGTCAAAGACCCGCTTACCCGCGGATTGCACGACCAACGCTCCGACCAGCTTTCGGTAGTGCACCACGGGAACGCCCAGAAAAGCGTGATAACGCATTTCTCCCGTTGAAGGGAAGTACTTAAAACGCGGATCATTGCGGGCGTCGGCAACAACGAGAGGCTGGCGCTGCTGCCCGATGGTTCCCACCAAGCCTTCGCCAAGGGCCAGGCGAACGGTGCCGATTGCGGGCTGGTCTATGCCTTCGGCAGCCACAAGTACCAGTTTGTCGTCCTCGGGATCGACCAGATAGATAACGCTCTCATCCACCTGCATGGCTGCCCGTACGCCGCGAACAATGGTGCCGAGGGCATCGTTCAGGTTTTCGGCTTCGCCGATCTGCAATACCAGCTGTTGTAGCGCTTCTAACATTTGGGTTTACCGTGCGCCGAGGGTGGAACTACAACATCTACAAGCACCAAAGCATGTCAACAACGATATTGTCAAACTTACGCTACGCGTCTTGTTACCGATTGCCGCTGCGCTCTAACAAACTAAACTACGTATAGTATGTTGCCGCAAGCGAGATCGAGGGCTGGAACCTGCTCGACTGTACTCCCTAATCTGCAGCGCCGTTTTGTTGGACAGCTGAAATGATCGCGCTGAACCCAGCTGGAAAGCGCCGTCTATCACGCCTATAGTGGCTTGGCGTAGAGCCATCTACGCCCTGTTGGAGAGCAGGATCCACTCAAGGGGTTGACCATGAAAAACCGATTCGCCTATCGCTGCATATTGTGTGCAGTGGTGCCGCTGCTAGTCACCTTGCCTGCAGGAGCAGAGCAATCTGACGGATTAGTAATTGAAGAAATCGTTGTAACGGCGCAAAAACGAGCCCAGAGCATTCAAGATGTGCCTATTGCGGTTTCGGCTTTCGATTCAGCCTTTCTCGATGACGCGGGTGTTGACGATGTGCTGGAGCTACAGTTTTTCGTACCTGGCCTAACCATCTACAACAATCAAACCGCGGCTCAAACCAATTTCAATATTCGTGGAGTGGGTACCGCAGGCAATAGCCTGTCGTTGGAATCATCCGTCGGGGTGTATGTCGATGGTGTCTATCGATCACGCCAATCATCTGCAATCAATGATCTTGTGGATGTTGAACGTGTTGAAGTCTTGAAAGGACCGCAAGGTACATTATTTGGGAAAAACACTGCTTCTGGCGCTGTTCAGTTTTTGACTGTAGCGCCAGCGCTGGATGAAGTAGGAGGCTATGTAGAACTCAACGGTGGCAGCGAAAGCTATGTCAACCTAAACGGCGCCATCAATATTCCCATTGTGGAAGGCAGAGCAGCGGCTCGCCTGTCAGGAGGCTACACGGAACGAGATGGCTACGTGGACAACATCGCCAGTGGCAATGAGCTGAACGAAAGAGACCGCTACTCGCTGCGCGGCCAATTGCTGATCGAGCCCACAGACACGGTGTCGGTACGCATCATTGCTGACTTTGCAGAAATCGACGAGCGTTGTTGCTCAGCAAGCAATCTCTTGGACGGTCCAGGAGATACGATCACCGGATTCCTGGATGCTGGTGGTTCCTTGCCACCGACCGGGCGCTTAGCCGGCGCAAGCTATCTATTGCCCATCGAAGCGCTCGGTGGAACGGTAGTGCTCGCCGATCGCTTTGATGATGATGAAACCGCGATGGACATCGATCCATTTGCCGAAATTGAAGAGTCCGGCATCTCCGCGGAGATAAATTGGGATGTTGGCAATGTTACTTTGACCTCCGTCACCGCGTTTCGCTCCTACGAAGTCGAGGGATTCGTCGACGCAGACTTCACATCGTTGGATACCCTCAGCGCGAGCGGTGGCTTCACCGAGCAAGACACGTTTACTCAGGAATTTAGGATCGCCGGTGGGTTTGGGGAGAGCGTTAACTACATTGCCGGCATCTACTATTTCGATCAGGATCTTGAGAACCAGAACATTCTGCGGCTCGGTTCCGTTGCTAATGTATTGCTCGCTGGCGGTCTGACGACTGGTGATTTGGTGGGCGGCGCCGGGGTTTGTGCGTTTCTAGGTATTTCAGAGATCTGCGACGACGCGGCCTTTCCCGAAGATGGTCAAGCTGACAATTTTTCGGAGCAAAATCAGACCAGCTGGGCAGTATTTGCCCAGGCAGATTTCAATTTGAACGAAGATCTAATTCTTACGCTCGGCGTTCGGTACTTGGACGAAGAAAAAGATATGGACGTACGCTTTGTAGAAAGTCAATTCAGCCCAGTTTGGGCTGCGTTTACTCCTCTGTCCCCATTTGTTCCGGACGTCGACGGTGCAAAGTTTGAGGATGAGGCGGTTACCGGAACCGCTAAGCTCACCTACTATTGGACCGAAGACTTCATGACATACGTGTCTTATGGTCGCGGCTACAAATCCGGGGGTACGAACATCGACCGAATCGATCCGGCGTTAACAGGCTCGCCGTTATTGTTCGATCCCGAAACCTCTGATTCCTACGAGATCGGTTTCAAGGGAGACTTCCTTGATAGACGTTTGCGCATCAATGCGGCGGTTTATCAGACGAACTTCGACGACTTTCAGGCGAATACCTTTGTTGGGACGGGTTTCGTATTACAAAACGCCGGGGAAATTCAGTCACAGGGATTTGAGGTCGAAGTGTTCGCCTTGCCTGCAGAATGGCTGACAATTGCTAGCGGCCTGTCTTACGTAGATGCGGAGTACGAATCCTTTGAAGGCGGTTCCTGTGTTCGGACACCATTTGGTAATGAGCCGGATCGAAACCAACCTAGTTTTCCGTCTGTATGTGACGCATCCGGGAATATCGTTGGCGGTACGCCTGAATGGACCTGGTATGGATCTGCCCAAGTACAAAAGCGCCTGGGTAACGGCAGCCTTTTCTACGGTCAGCTGGATGTGAACTGGAAGGACGATAATCCCAGCGGCACTGATAACGATCCGAATAAGTTCGCAGACTCTTACGCACTGACTAACTTACGTTTGGGTTATCGATTCTCAGGTGACCGTTACGATGTTTCTTTGTGGGCGAAAAATCTGTTGGATGAAGACTACACCAATGGTGGATTTAACTCGGTAATACGGGAAGGCTCGCTAACTGAGTACCACACGGAACCTAGAACCTGGGGTGTGACATTAAGGGCCACCATGTAGCAGATGTTGCTGCGATTATGGTCTTCCCACGGTGCACCACCTTCGATTCTAGTGGAACCACGTCGGATCGTCGGCCATCAATACTGAAAATAGTCCTAGCAGAGTGCCGATGCTCCAAATTGACGTACTGAACATGAGAAAAATGAATCGAGCGAGGTACTTTTTGTCGCGGGTTTGAAAGACAAAAAGGCTGATCGAGAAGAGCAAGGCTGGAAGTACGCTCAGAGCTATGCTGATCCAAGGATTGAGCCTGTAGCGCTCCTCGGTCAGCGTATACGCAAGTAGGAATAGCAGTGGGCACAGCGGGCTGATGATGAATGCAAGGACTTGGTACTTTGAGAATCCTATAGAGGAAGCCATGAAGACGGTCCTTACCGCACAGGGCGGCGAACTACTTGGTTGTTAGGCTTACTCGGCGTTCGCGAGATATCGATCCAGCGTTTGGTGCAATAGCCTCACGCGGACTTCCTGGTAGTTCAACAGTGTTTGCCCGGGTTTACGTGCAGCAAAAAATCCTTCCTGTTGGGCCTTCAGATTGCCCGTGTCCTGATCGTATACAACACCGAGATTTTGGTCGAAGCCTGGCACCGTTGTGAAGCTTTGCTGCTCGTTTAGGCGAACGGGCGGCGCGGGTTCAGGCCTCGGGCCCGTGTCGGGTGTGGGGCGTAGAATCAACAGCTCAAACAAGGTCCGACTGAGATCGTTATCGATCGGGCGAAAGCGGTACACCATCGGCAGTGAAAGCTGGGGAAACAGAATCATATTCGGGAATAACCCGTATTGGGAAACATCAATCATTTCGGTGTCGGAATAGTGGCTTAAATCGCTACCGTAGGTTTCCTCAAGGGTGCGACGGAGCACTCTGGCCATCACGATTCTGGCGGTTTCTCCGGCTCCTACCTGCAAATCGTCTCCTAGCACAGAGCGGTCGCCCACTAGCATCATATCGACCAACTCCTGTTCGCTAGGCGGCGGGTCGATTGATGGACTGGCAACGCCAAATGCACAGAAAAAGCGAGAAACGCGGTCGTTAAACACGTCGTATTGAGTTCCCTCGTCGTCACTACCGAGCAGCAATTGGGGGTGAGTTTCTTGAGTGTGGTAGTTTTCGATGAAAGCTTCTTTGGCCGCTTTCCAGTTGCAAGATAGCTCCTTTTCGATGTGCAACTCCACAAACCTGTCGTCCATGGCGAAATTGTCGAAGTGTTCGGGAATCGGCGCGATGTATTCCGCCAAGGGTGAGGCATCGGGATTGAGATTGACGAAGACAAAACCACCCCAACAATCTACCGACACCTCGGGCAGCGAAAAGTCACGATCTGCTACATGTGGGGCATCCCAATCATAGGGAACGCGTTTTAGGGAACCATCCAAATGCCAGGTCCAGCCATGGAAAGGGCAGCGTATTTCAGTAAAAGCGCCATCAGAACTGTCTGGCCGAAACTTCGTTCCTCGGTGCATGCAGGAATTGACGTAGCCCTTGATCGTTGCGGTGGCGCTTCGAACAATGAGCACGGAATGCTGACCAATCTCATAGACATAATAGTCACCAACCTCGGCAATATGTTCTTCCCGGCAAGCCCACTGCCATGTTCGCGTCCACATGTGCGCCATTTCTAGGTCGAAGAAGGTTTGACTCGTATAGCGTGCGAATGGAATGTCTTCATCGCCGAGAAAGCGCGGGCTTTCCATCTCAAATACCGCCGGAACCGGCCGGCCGTCGCGATGTACCAGCTCTTGTGCTGATGGGGAGGCCGAGCGGGCTGGCGGTGTGGATGTTTTAGCGTTACTCATGGTCGTGGTCTCGGCCTCTCACCAGATCTGCCGGGAAGCGATGGACGAGTAATTAAGCGCATGTACAATAAAACCGCAAGTCATCTTCCGAGTGAGGAGGGGTTATGGGACAACTGGAAGGGAAATGCGCCGTCATTGTTGGCGCATCGCAAACAGGCAACATCGGTCAGGTCATGGCGAGGCGTTTTCGAGAAGAAGGAGCGCAAGTCGTAGTGGCCAGCCGCAACGAGCAAGCATCCGAAGCGTTTGCACAGTCTATTGGAGCCTATTCGGCGGCTTGTGATATCTGCAAGCGGGATGAAGTTTTTGCCCTGGCGGATTCTGCGAAGAAAAGGATGGGCGGGTTAGACATAGCGGTGAATTCGTCTGGATTGGCATTAGGTGGTCCTTTTCTGGAGTTCAGCGAAGCCGATTTGGATACGCTCATTGCGCTGCAATTCAAAGGCTCGTTCTTTTTCTTGCAGGCAATGGTGGGTGCTATGATCGACCAGCCGCAGCCGGGTGGCTCCATCATTCAGCTCAGCTCTGCGGTCGCTCATCGGTCCACCACAGTGGATCTTGGGTTCGATGCTTACATGGGCACCAAAGCGGGTATTGACCACGTCGTGCGCTCGGTTGCCAACAAGTTTGGTCGCCAAGGCGTTCGAGTAAACAGTATTGCGGCTGGGCATACGGATACGCCCATGCATCACGATGCTTATCAGGGGGATATTCCGGGCTGGATGAAAGCGGCGTTTGCTGACGCGACACCCTTGGGCCGCTACGGCACCCCCGATGATGTCGCTGAGGCCGCGGTTTGGCTAGCCAGAGACGAGTGTTTTATGACCGGTGATGCGCTCCAGGTGAACGGTGGTCTTACTCTGCGGCGGAATCCGTTGCAGGATGATCTGGACCGCTATGAGAAGGAGTGGCGACCGAGCTAAGCCCTGCAGCGCATTCTCATAGGGGAATCCTGTAATAGTGATTGGCCCCCTTGCAGATCTATAATTGATCAATTCCATACGGATACCGCAACATGGCAGAACCCGCATTCAGCATGGAGTCAATCTTCACGCCGCAAACGATCGCAGACCCCTATCCCATGTACCGACAGCTGCGCGAAACTGTGCCGGTACTGCAGATTCCAGACAACAATATGGTGGTGCTGACCCGATATGCAGATGTGCAATCCTTGCTGCGTGACCGGCGCATGGGTCATGACAATTTCTCCGGCCTATCAGCAGAGGCGCGCGAGGAACAACTTAAGAACCCGGCTATTGCCAATCTGGCGAACACAATGCTGTTGATGAACCCGCCTGACCACACGCGTCTACGTAGCCTGGTCGTTCGGGCATTTGACGCACGCCGAGTAGAGGCGATGCGTACTCGAATCCGCGCGATCGCTAACGAACTGATCGATGGTTTCATTGACGCTAAGCAAGGAGATCTCAAGAGTCTATTTACGCACCCGCTACCGGTCATCGTCATCTGCGATATGCTCGGCATTCCAGAGGCAGACCGAGCGGAATTCGTCAAAGGCACCCGCATCTCTGGTCGACTTATCGACCCGACTCCGATGACCGCTGAGGAGCTCGCAGTCGCCAACAGCAACTCCGCAGAATCTGCCGCATACTTCAGTGCCCTGTGTGATGAGCGCAGAGCTCGACCACAAGATGATCTTGCCACCGCACTTGTACAGTCAGAAACCGAGCACGGCAAGCTCAGCAAGGAGGAGCTCACGGCAAACATCGGCCTGCTGTTTGCAGCTGGGCACGAAACTACGGTCAATTTATTGGGCAACGCACTCATAGCGCTATATCGCAACCGAGATCAGCTTGCGCTGCTGCGCGGCGAACTTGATCGCATGCCGAATGCCGTTGAAGAATTTCTGCGCTACGACAGTTCCGTGCAGCTAAGTGGACGACACGCGATGGAGAATGCAGAAATCGCTGGTGTAGAGCTGCCTAAAGGTCGCATGGTCATCACCCTGCTTGGCGCCGCGAACCGAGATCCAGCGGCGTATCAAAATCCGGATCAACTAGACATCACGCGCGAGAAGAACAAGCCGCTGTCTTTTGGCGGTGGCATTCATCTGTGCCTCGGTGCGCAGCTGGCGCGTATTGAAACCGACGAAGCGCTGCGAGCGCTGTTTGCGAGACTGCCGGATCTGGAATTAGAGAACCTAGAGAGCCCGTGTTGGAAGCCGACGGTCACGCTGCGTGGCGTGACCGAGCTGCCGGCGCGTTGGTAAGGGGAGCAGCACTGACTGGCGAAAAACTGCATCGCCCCATAGAATGATGGTTCTCCAATCGCGTGGAATAGCACGATGAAGCAAGTAGCACTAGCCTCTGCGTTACTCACGGTGCTGATTTGGGCATCGCCACCCGTCTTTGCAGCGCCCAGCGTCGCTGAAGTATTAGAACAGGCGCGGGCAAAGTCGAGGGACTTGGAGGAGCTCAAGAAGGTGTTGAATGGCCCAGATGCGAACATGCGCCTGGCCACATTCGAAGTCATGGTCGACAGCGGCGATGAGACCATGCGAGAACTGGCCATTGATTCCGGTCTTGCGAGCACCGACGCCATGATGCAAGCGTTGGCTATGAAGGCCATCGTCTTAGCGCAAAAGAGCTTGAGCCTCTCTTTAGAAGTAGATACTAGTCAAGCAGAAGAGATGCAGAGCCGGGCGAAAGCTTACCTGGAAAAAAACGGCAGTTTGTATCAAGCCAAAATTACCGGCGTAGAGGCGAAAGATGGGGTCTTCAAAATGTCCCAGTATCAAGGTCAAGTAACCGGGAACCAGGTCAATTTTACCAACGGCTACGACAAAGGAACCTTGACCTTAGAAGACGAAGCCACGCTTAAAGGTCCGGTGACACTCTACAAAGGTGGATATTCGGGTTTCATCGCGACTTGGAAAGTCCGATAGTTAGTGGATTTACGGTTCAACCAATATCCGCACTCGGCGTAGGGCAATTGAATGGCCGTTCACAGAGCTGCCAAAAACTAATCGCACTCGCCTAGCCCAGGATGGTGCCAGACTAAAGAGTGCTTTACCTGCGGCGAAGTTGATATTTCCGCCAGCGACGCTGCGCCAGCGGCTACCTTGGGTGGTTGAACTGATCAATATCTCAATTGAACCAGGCAAGCTGCCAGCATCTTCCACCGAGCCATCGAGCTCAACCCCAGTCAATGCAACTCGCTCGTCGCCAAGACTGAACTCCAGGATCGTTGGCCATTGTTGCACTTGAGCAATCCATGGTGGCTCATTGCCCGTGGCAACCAAGTTCGAGGGGCGAAAATCAGATCCGCTAGGCAGTGCATCCCAATCGGTTACTTGAACCGAGGCGGCTGCGTCAGTCACAGCCGTGGCCAGTGGTGCCCTCGCCAGGGAAATCATGTGTTTGTCGAACTTGCGCAACATCGCGTCTAGCCGAATTACCTTGCCGACCCCGTGTCGCGCATCAACTGATAAGAGCATGCCGATGGGTGTTCTACCTGACATGAGTAAGCTACCGCTTTGGCCCTTGCGCAGCTGGTTCTGATTGTTGGTGGGCTGTACCCTAAGGAATATGCTGCCGTCATCGTCAAAAATGGTGACGGCAAGTTGCGCGACGGTCCCATCACCGTTTACAGCCCTCACTGTTGCTAGACCGTTCGCCTCAATAAGCGAGCCGACGGCTCGACTGATCGCCGATGCACCGAAGCCGCAATCTCTAGTGAGTGCTCCACTGACTTTTGCCAACGTAACGTCGTCACCCAAATCAGCGAATCCACTGGTTTCGCCCAGGGTAGGTGGTGAGCCTTCGCCAAGCAACGCTGCCGCGTTGCCAGATTCGGTGGCCACATGTGTTGGTAACAGTAGGTAGCAGGTATCGGCGTAGTGGGTCAGGTAGCCTTGGCCGATTTCCAGAGAGGCATTCTCATAGTTTTTTACCAAAGTTTGCTGGGCGTTCGCAGATGCGCTGAACGCAAGAAGCGTGGTGATCGACAAAGCCAAACGCAATTGTTTCATTTCTTCTTTGGCCTCAGTAACCAGCGTACAAATCGATACCGATCCGGCACAAGTTCCTTACTCACAAGTTCGCCTTCGACAAAAGGCAGAAGACCGGGGATGAGCGTCATGCAAACTAGCAATAGAGAACCCCAAAAAGCAATCCAGGGATCGCTGGCGAGTTTGGTTAGGTATCCAGGTTTGTATCGGTAGCCACTGTCACCGAAACGCTCTATGCTCAAACTGTCGGCTCGCCCGAATGCAACAACCTGCATCACCTCGCTACCCTGAGCTAGGTTAATGAATCCCTTTGGCCAAACATCTGTTGAATTAGCCGCCAGTTGAACCTGATCGCCAAGCATCAATGTGGCTTGATCGACTAGCTTGCGCTGGTCCGCGGACTCATCCGAAGTGTATACCGCAACCGTTCCGGACCGGAGCATGCGGAAATCCGACCAGCTCACTGCACGACCCAGCGTTGTGGTGCCGGAAAAGGGAAATGAGATACTCGCTGAATCGTTGGGCTGCCAGACCAGGTTAAGCGCATCACCGGCCATGACATCGTCGAATAGCCCGACGACAGATAGCGCACCAAGTGAGCTTTCTTCCGAGCGCAAAGACATAGAGAGACCGCTACCAGAAGATTCCAGCAGCGCCGTACTACCGCCTCTTATTTCGATTACCTGTTCTGGCGCATCGATTTGCCAACCCTGCCAGGTGCGGCTGCCGCAGCGATTGCGGCTGTCGGCTAGACGAAATTTTTTCGGCAGTGCCAGGTCCGCGCGAGAACACAAGGTGGCGCCGTCGATGCGCCAGCGGGTTCGAGAATCTGGCTGAAAATCAACCTGCGCAACTTCTGTTTCCACTTCCAGCCCAAATTCCCACACTGAAGGAGCAATGGCGACGTAGAGGATGAACAGCAGCAAAGCGATAATGCTCGATACCATGGCAGCGCCAGCAACCTTGACCCATGAGATTTCTACGGGATGCTCTGAGCGTGAGGAGCCTGACTCTTGAGCATCCTGCGGGTTCACCGGGCTATTCCGAGGATATTCATTTCCACCCCGGGTTGCTCTCGACCAAAGCGCTCACGAATAATATTGACTTTCAGTCCAGCGTCTTCAACCGCGGTCAGCGTGCAGTAAAAGTCAAAAGTCGTACGCCGTCCTTCCGAGACGTAGTCGCAAGGCTTAGGAGGCTGCTCATTGCCGTCGATCTCATAGAACACATCCGTTGCTCCAAAAGAATTCAGATAGATGTGAATCGCAGCTGGCGCGATTGCGTCTACTGACATGACCACGTAGTAATCGCTGCTGGTGTTGTCGCAATCACCAACATTGGCCGAGATAGCAAGGTCGCCGGGTTGGTACTCGTTAATGATTTTAGTCATCTCCGAGCGATAGGGTAAGTGCACAGATCCGCTTGTTGGCGCGGGCACTTGGTAGTGATTGCGAGAGCTGTATATGCCATCGCTGGAAGTCGCGCGCAGGCACATGTCTAAACTTTCGGAGAGCTGTGTCGTTCGCACGCCGATGCGGTCGATTGCTAAAGACTTCGCAGCGCTAGCGCTCATAACGCCGACGATAACGTGCCCGCTAACGTTGACCTCAGGCTGGTAGCTTTCGAAGAAGGGTTCGCTTAAAAGGTTAGCGGAGGTGGGTTCAGCGGCACCAGCGATCGCAGGTACCAGAACGATCAGATAGATCAGGTTTCGCACAAGCTACTCCTAATGTCTGTTACACAGGGGAATGGTAGCACTGTGAGATCTCCGACAGAATCGAAAGCGCAGCTAAGCACCGTTATCCGGGTGTGGCTCAACGATTATTCGATGTGTTTGCAGGCTGCGGCATACATTTCGGTCATGGGCGCAATGAGGGATATACTGGCCAGCGACTTCGACAGCGATCGAAGTGCTCAGGGGGGGTCAGGTGTCGGATATTCGAGAAGGTCTCACGCTGCTTAAGCGGCGCGAATTCGCGCAGCTCTTTGTCGCCTACCTCATATCCTATACGGGTACCGCTATGGCACCGATCGCCATGGCTTTTGGTGTTCTCGAGCTGACTGGCTCTACCAAAGCTTCTTCCATCGTAATTGCCGCGCCCATCGCCGCACAGATCGTCATGCTTTTGCTGGGCGGCGTGTTGGCGGACCGTACATCTCGACAAAAAATGCTCGTCCTAGCGGATCTAATGTCGATGGCTATGCAATTGACGATCGCCTATCTGTTTTTGTCGGGTCAGGCCACCGTGCCAACACTGCTTGGCCTGATGCTGGTGAACGGTATCGCTTTCGCATTGGGAACGCCTGCGGCAATGGGCTTTATTCCCCAGATCGTCGATCGAGCTGACCTGCAATCTGCCAATGCTTTGCTCGGGGTAGCTCGCAATTCCGCGATGATGATGGGCGCTGCGCTTGCGGGAATCCTCGTGGCGACTGTTGGTCCTGGATGGACCTTAGCGCTCGACGGCTTGTCATTCGGGGTCTCTGCTCTTTTGATTGTCACCCTCCGTCCTAAAGCCCAGGCTGCTACCGACGAGGCTACGCTGTTCGAGGATCTTCGCCTCGGCTGGCAAGCGTTCATCGGGCAAAAGTGGCTGTGGACCATCGTTTTGCAATTCTCCTTGATCGTCGCTGCGATCGAAGCAGTCTTCGGTCTCATTGGGCCAGCGGTTGCGAAATCACAGTTAGGCGGCGCTGTTGCCTGGGGGATGATCTCCGCTGGCTTTGGCTTGGGCACATTGATAGGCGGCCTCGTTGGCATTCGGCTAAATCCTAAACGCCCTATGCTCTTCGCCACTTACTGCACTCTGTCGTTCTGTTTGGTGCCCTTGGGATTGTCTGTTCCGCTGGCCGTAGGGGTATTGGCTCTGCTGGCAGTGATCCAGGGGATTGCTGGACAGATGTTCGCGGTCCTTTGGTACACGACTCTGCAAAAAATGATCGCAGCCAACATGCTGTCTCGCGTTAGCGCTTATGATCACCTGGGTTCGATTGCCCTGGCGCCCTTGGGTATTGTCATCGGCGGCTATCTGTATGAGTCGATCGGTTCGCAAGACACTTTGTTGATTGCCGCGGCAACTGTTCTATTGCCGACGTTCTTGATCTTTATGGTGCGGGACGTCCGGGAGTTAACCAGCCAGCAAGTGGAACAACGCGCCGCTTTGCATGGCTAGCTAAACGGCTAACTATTATTAGTGGCACTCGACAGACAGCGTTGGGCCAGGGTCATTGATTCTGTGAGCACAGGGACAATCTCCGAGTTAGCGGCCAGATTGCTCGATTTGCATATAATCGAAACAAAACCCTGGGTGTGCCAATCGAGTGGTGGGGCTAGTTTCGGCAAGCTAGCGATTTCTGGTGGGGGCCACGGCGTACAATAAAAATAGGGTTCGGCGTAGCTGCCGTCGCCAGGAGATAGCCCAACACCAATGGAGCGAGCAGATTCAGGATCCCCGTCTTCCAAAGCGAACAGTGTTGCGATATCAAAGTGATGGGGCCAGCAGCGGACGGTCGCAGGCGTGATCGCTTGCGAACCATGGGTTTCAACGACTGACTGCAGCGCGTTGTTCGCATAGTCGTACCATTGGCCCAGCACGGCGGTTTGTTGTTGTAGGTGGGCAAAGTCGGAGTAGCTTGTTTGTACATCTAATTCGTAAGGCATCTGTGCATGTTCTGTTGCAAGCATACCGGCGTCGATTAGGTGCGCATCGACCCATTCTCCTACTGATTGCTCAGATTGCGAGGAGAGTTCTAGTCTTTCTACGATGGCATTATCGACGAGCCACAGCAAAGAAGCCGTAGAGAAGTTGAAACCAAGCTGAAACCGCAGGCCTTCGTCCAAACCATGGCTGATGAGCGCCTTGTGCTCATGATCCCAACCCAGGTTTGAGTGCGAGTCATCGGCTTTCGCCGAGATATTGGCGCGCGCTGCTTTTGAGGGCCACTGACAGGCTTGATGTGTCAACGTGCGGGCTGGAACCAGTGCGTCTGGAGGCGTGGAGAGGGGCGGTTGCATGGGCATTCCTCAGGCCAGTGGACGGTGGTCAGTATGAACTACTGATTAGCGTTTGTGCTCGGGGCTGTGGAAGTCCGTTCGGCAGCCGGCTTCCCATATCTCGGGTTGATTGCCGTGCGCAGGGAATCCACCCGCGTCCTTGAGCCACCTTGCCGTATGCAGCGTATTCCACACTAAGAACGTTGTGTTGCGATTGGTGAAGTCGTTCTCCGGTCCGCCAGAGCCCGGGTCCATGTACGACGGACCGGGTCCTGCCTCACCCATCCAGCCAGCGTCAGCCTGTGGAGGGACGGTGTAGCCAATGTGCGACAGAGAAAACAGAACATTCATGGCGCAATGCTTCACACCATCTTCATTCCCGGTAATTAGGGTGGCTCCCACTTTTCCGTAGTCGCGGTATTGCCCTTTGGCATTAAAGTCGTGAGTGTATCCATACATGCGCTCGAGCACTCGATTGCACACTGAGCTCTTTTCACCGAGCCACACTGACGTACCGATGATGAGTATGTCGCAGGCGTCGACTTTCGATTGGAGCTGCGGCCAGTCGTCTCTTTCCCATTCATCAGTTTGCGCCAGATCTTTTTCTAACCCCGCAGCGATCTCATAATCTACGGGTCGGATGATCTCGGTTTTGCAGCCATTTGCTTGATAGATTCGCTCTGCGACCCGCAGCAGGCCTTCGGTATGAGACAGGCGCGGTGAGCGAGTCAACGTGCAGTTCAACATCAGCACGCTGAGGTCGTCGTACTTAGCGGGTGGGTTTTCGCACTGTTGTGCCGTGATCGTTTCAAGCTGCTCGGTCATGGTCAGTTAACTCCCACTGTTAGGGTTGTTTTGTACTTGCGCTGGTTCCAACTCAGTCAGCGCCCAATGTACCTTGTCTGCATACTCCTGATCGGCTCTGCGCAGGAATTCAACGATTCGCGCTTGAATAGATTCCGTAGCTTGGCATAAGCCATCAGCGATGTTGTTTACTAGTCTACCTTGCTCTGCCGTGGATAGAATGCGGTAGAGGTTTCCTGCCTGGCTGTAGTAGTCCTCATCGTCCTGGTTGTAGGGCCGCACGGTGGCTGCTTCGAGCTGCAGCCCTGGGGGACTCAGATCAGCGCTTGGGCTGGCCAAGTCTTGCCGATCATTAGGATAGAAATTTTGTTCTCCTGATTGGCTGTTGCTGTGTCCGACATTCGCCATTCGGCCGTCTTGCTGGTAATGATGAACCGGGCATCGCGGCATGTTTACCTTGATCTGATTGTGGTTGGCGCCAATTCGATATCGATGGGCATCCTGGTAAGCCAGCAACCGAGCCTGCAGCATTTTGTCCGGTGATGGGCCTATACCCGGCACAAAGTTGCTCGGCGCAAACCCGACCTGTTCCGTTTCGGCGAAATAATTCTCTACATTGCGGTTCAATTCCAGCTTTCCCACCACCTGTAGAGGTGCGATTTCGTGCGGCCAAACTTTCGTAAGGTCGAAGGGGTTCAGCGGAAAGCGGCTTGCCTGCGCTTCGCTCAGTATCTGAACCATAACGGTCCAACTGGGGTATTCGCCCTGAGCGATGGCTTCCACCAAGTCCTGTTGCGCGCCGTGCGGCGCCAAGATGGAGGCTTCTTCGTTACCTAGGCACTGTACCCCTTGATCAGTTTTGAAATGCCACTTCATCCAATGCCGGGAACCCTCCCTGGTATAAAAGGAAAAAGTATGCGAGCCATAGCCGTTCATGTGGCGCCAGGATCGGGGAATACCCCGGTCAGACATCAGAATCGTCATCTGATGCAAAGACTGTGGATGGTTAGCCCAGAACTCCCACATGCGTGCGGCATCCGGTAGGTTCGTTTGTGGGTTCTTCTTCTGTGAGTGCACGAAATCTGGGAACTTCAGCGGATCGTTCAGAAAAAACACCGGTGTATTGTTACCGACGATGTCGTAGTTGCCCTCATCGGTATAAAACTTGATCGCGAAACCTCGGGGATCACGTGCGTAGTCACTTGAGTCCTGTCCGCCTCCGACTGTCGAAAAACGCACAAATACCTCGGTTTGTCTGCCAGCGTTTTGTAGAAAGTCTGCGCAAGTGACTTCGGAGAGGGAGGTTTTCAACGTAAATTTGCCATATGCCCCAGCTCCGCGGGCATGTACCACGCGCTCAGGAATTCGTTCTCGATTGAAGTGCGCGAGCTTTTCGAACAGGTGGTAATTGTCGAATGTCAGCGGTCCGCGCTCACCGGCGGTGATGCTGTGGTTGTCTTCCGCGACGGGAGCTCCAGCGGACGTAGTTAATCGCGTTTTCATATGATCAGCCTCGATGGTGAATCTGACGGTGATCGTAGAGGCGAAGTAGTTATAGGTTCCAATCGATATTTTCGAATGTTTACATAGGAATAGCCTATGAGTGCGCAGAGCTTGGGTTTTGCGGTTTTTCAGTGCGAGGAGAATGAATGCGTAGAAGGTGAAGAGCCAGCTTACTGGTTGTAAATTCCCAATTTCGTGGGACTAGGTGATTGGACCGAGTCAATGGTCGCCGGCCGGCCTACCCATGTTTGTGGGGTAGGTACTCGAGGGTCTAACCTCTATTCTGTGATCTACAAATTTTCTCAGGCGAAGGTCCAGAACCATGAACACTGCGCGCATTCTACTCGTCGAAGATGAGCCTTATGCCCGTCGAGAAATCACCAAGCTCATCGACGGCTGCGAGGATCTCAGTATGTACGCGGTTGCGAGCAATCTGGCCGAGGGGCGTCAGCGGCTGTTTGACGACTACGACCTATTGGTTGCCGATAAGCAGCTACCCGATGGGTCCGGGATCGACCTGATTCGCGAGCTGAACCAGCGGCCTCACAATAAGCGCACACTCATGATGACAGTGTTTGAAGATGAGCGGACGGTGCTTGAGGCAATCGAGGCCGGTGTTGATGGTTACCTTGTGAAAAACGATCCATACATTGTCGACGCACTCTGTGCCGTGATGTGTGATGGCAATCCAATGAGCCCTTCAATCGTCAAGTATTTCCTGGCTCGCTTACGGCACAATCTAGCTTGCCCGGTCGCGCTCAACGGCCGAGAACTCGACACCCTGCAAGCGCTTGCGGGTGGTTCGAAATACCATGAGATTGCTGCTCAGCTGCAGGTGTCAAAGCACACGGTGCCGGACTACATCAAAAGTCTGTACCGCAAGCTTGGTGTAAATGACCGGTCCAGTGCGGTTTATGTCGGCATCCAACAGGGGCTCATCAC
Source organism: Pseudomonadales bacterium (assembly GCA_051027215.1). Lineage (GTDB taxonomy): Bacteria > Pseudomonadota > Gammaproteobacteria > Pseudomonadales > Azotimanducaceae > CALHVX01. The sequence continues at coordinate 53,554 of JBPCXR010000359.1, forward strand.
CCTCGGAGAGGCACGCGAGTCTGCGAGTCAAGCGGAGTTCTCTGGACGCTGACGGGGTAAGGTCAGGCTGACTGCTGCAGCGCCGCACACAAGTTCGATGCTCAATTCGCCGCCGAGCTGCAGGGCCCGCGCGCGCATGCTTTCGACTCCGCGACCTGCTGCGCTCTCTCCCGTTAAGTCGGAGGCGCCATGACCATCATCGACCATAGACAGGACGAAGCCTGCCTCCGACTGCGAGGTAAGAATCGTCATGCGTTTTGCACCGCTGTGCTGAATAACGTTCGATGTGGCCTCTTGGATGATACGGGCGAGCTGGAGTATGTCGGTTGCCGACAACTCTCCGGATGGTTCGTGACTAACTTGCCAGTTCAGATCGATGCCGGTTCTTTGGAGCTGTGTCGCAAGTCGTGTCCGCAGAGCATCCGCCACCTCGAGAAACGAATCACCCTTGGTATCGAGCGATTCGATGACTAAACGCAGATCATTGAGCGCATGCTCGATGTTCTGCTGCAGATCACCGACGTCCACTGGAGTGTTTCGAGTTTGCACGAGCAGTCCGGTTAAATGACTTCCAATGCCATCGTGCATGTCTCTTAGCAATCGCTGCCGTTCTTCGGCCAGGATTCGCCGTTTGCGTGCGTCTTGAAGATCCTTGTGACGTTGCTCGATTTCACGTTCTCGGAGCGCTAGGGTGGCGTTGAGTTCCTCGTTGAATGCCTGGGTAGATTCGTACAATTTTACGTTGCGCGTGATCATGGCGGCGACAAAGGCAAGCATCAGAAAAGGTTGGGCAAATTGCAGGTTGCCGACATTGGTCTGCAGAACAAACTCATAGCCGGCATCAATGATCATGGCAGTCAGTACGAGTGAAAATACTGCCACTTCCCAATAACGGTTGCTGGCTATCGTCAATGCGCGCCACAAGAGCATTCCCGCCGCGCCGCAACCCATGACAACGGCGAACGCCTGAGATAGCTTGTCGGCAATCAAGAAACCGTCGAGACGATTGTTGAGAATCATCAGCGTGATACCGACCATCAGCACAGCAAACAGTCCGCTTGCCAAGGCCCGTGCTTTTGGTAGACCGCGGCCGCTCCACGCATCAAGAAAATTGAACCAAGCAAGCGGCACCAGATTTGCAACAGCCAGGTAATAGATCGTCAGCCACTCTGGGTTGAGCGGCGGATCCCACCAGCGATAGTACGCAATTCGCAAAGTCAGCGCCCAAGCAAGAATCGCTAACCAAACCGTGAATGGTCGATTTCTTGTGGTTGGGATGAGTACGGTTGCGAAACCCGCCAACAGGCCAAATACCACCATGGTAACCAGGCGAAAATCATTGAGCATGAACGTTCGTTTGGCACTCGCGCGGGTTAGCGCTTCGAAATCACCGAGGGTCTGTGGGAACAAGTCGGTATAGCCCCCACCGTTACGAACGGTGATGGCAATCACTTGGTTTTCGCCACGACGGAGCATGGACTTGGAGATGCGATTAACGCCGCGTGTCCAGCGGGCATGATAGGTGCCAAGCGGTTCGAGACGGCCATCATCAATGAGCGGGAATCCGTTAACCCACACATGGTAGTTGTCCGCTCCAAAGGCGGCGACGATCCCCAGATCCTCAGTTGCTAGCGGATCGGAGTCGAAGCTATAGCGAAATGCATAGTGTTTCTGATCGCAGCAGCCAAACCAAAACGGCTCTACGGTTTGCCAGGCTGAGTCCGACAGGGCCTGAGCGGCGGCAAAATTCGGCTCGTTTAGCCTCGCTACTTCAACTGGGGCGATGGAATGAAAGTCCTGCAATGGTGGGCGCTGGCTTAGTGGTGACAAAAACAGCCAGTACACCGCTTGCACGATGATTACCGCCATCAGGAGTTTGGCGAAATTGCGGCTGTGGTACGTCGCGGTCCAGTTCAAGAGACTAGCTACACCATTAAGTCACCCACAATAATGGGTATAGATGCTGCATTAGGCCACCCATGATTGTGGGGCGCATCGATTTTCTGCACTCTCGCCGGATTCAGATCTGACCGCCGCGCCACTTCAACCAAGTTCTTGTGATACCCGGTTCACAACTCTGTCTGCTCCCCATGACTATGGGATTCATTGGAATCTAGCGGCTATCTAGCATGCGGCTGTCGTCAAAGGAGTGATCATGAAAGCTACCAACGTTTGTCTGTTACTGGTTTTGTTTGCCGTGCAATTTGCCTGTAGCGGTGGATCATCGAAGACCCCACCAAAAATTGCCGACACGGCGCCCATCGAGGCAGTTACAACTCGAGAATTTACGACTACGCTAAACGCCAGCCTAGGTAGGCCGCCCTATACCTGGGCCACCGAGAGCCTAATTCCTGGTCTGGAACTGAGCCCGGCCGGCGTGCTCTCAGGCATACCCACTGAGACAGGGGAGTATTCACTGGCTGTGTCGGTAACCGACCAGCGCGGATTGGCTGCCACGACAACGGTTACCGTCACTGTGGTTGATCCGGAGTTCGCAATCGCCAGTTACCAGTTCCTTCGCCGGCTCGCCAGTGAGGCTGACGATAATTTGCAGTCCGAAACGAGCGTTAGATTCGTGACAGAGACCGAGCTGCCATTTGATGGAGAAATCGTCGAGTACGATGACGAAGGTAACGTTGAGTCGCGCCAAAGTATTTCTTACGAACATGACAGCACTGGAAACCTCACCAAGCTCATTCGCATGGATGAAGACGCTACCTTGGCGAGTAGCACTGATTTTCTCTACGACAACGCCGGTAATCTGTTGGAAAAACGTCAGGATTGGAACGGTGACGGAGTAGTAGATCGGTACACTCATACTGTGTTTGATGGCAATGGCGACGCAACACAGTCTTATATCGAGACTCTGCAAGCAGGTACGTACGTTCGGAATAACGTCGCAACCTATGTCTACGGTGCGCCTACACGCTGGCTGACTCGAGATATTGATTACAATGCTGATGGGCGCAATGACTTCCACGATGAATGGCAATACGACCCGCTTGATCTGGACCGTGAGATACACGTGGACGAAGACAGCCTCAACGCAGCTCGTGAACCGTTTTCAACGCCGGGCGGAGGCCCTGATGGGACCTTTGATCGCGAGATGTGGATCACCTGGACTGACAATCCAGATGGCACGGTGACGCGGTACTTAGAGCGAGATTTAGACCGAGACGGCGATGTCGACCGAACTGACCTGCGGATCATACTGAACGGCGGTCGCTACTCACCACCGGAACGTCAGAGCTTTAGTACGCTGTACGAACAGGACCTGAACGCAGACGGGACTCCAGAAGTGCGACATGTACGGGAATTCAACGAGCAGGATCAGGTCACGCTGTTTCGCTACGAACAGGCAAGCAACAGCTATGTACGTGAAGAAACCATCAGCTACGATCTAAGCGGCAAACCGCTGCTGAGAATTGTCACAAGTAGCTCCAATAGACCAGAGACTGACTCAGTCTCGACTTACACGGCAGAGTACGATGATTGGACGATTGGCAATGCCAACGTGCCGGAGTTCTATTTCTTTGACGAAACTTGAGTGCTCAGTGCGTGCTCTTAGTTGCCGCTGCGGTATGCGGGCGTTAGCGAAGTCTGCTCTTGCGGCGCAGCAGCAATGTGGCGCCCAGTCCAAGCAACAAGATACTGGCCGGTTCCGGCACCGGGGTAGTGGGACCACCAGGGTCCTGATCTGAGCCAGAGCCTGAACCCGAATCAGAACCCGAATCAGAACCTGAGCCTGAATCCGAGCCGGAGCCCGAATCTGAACCAGATCCCGGATCTGGTGTGTTCATGACGAGCGTTGCTGCACCAAGCGCTGCGTAGACGTCTTCCCCATCTTCTTCTTCGGTAATGAAGAACAGGGTGTGACTAGCCTGACTGGGATCGAATTGGGGCATCAGGTCTTCGAATAGTGGGTCGTCGGAGAAAGTCCCACCGTCGAACAGAAACGAGAAACCGATTTCGATACGATCATCCGGCGTTCCGGAATCACCTTCAACGTTAACGATGTCGATCAGATCTCCCGCAGAATAGACATCAACTTCAAAGATTGTGTTCAGTAAGTCCGCCGTGTCGCTATCCAGGAGATTGTTGACAGATACATCCGGTCCGGCGGCGAGCGGGCTGCAGCGAATTTCGGAATCAACGTCTACAAACGTTGGCTGGGCACAGCTAAAGCTGGTAGTGAGTCCTACGCCGCTGAGAGTGCCACTGGCAAAAGAACCGTCACTGTTTAGATCGTCAATGC
>JBPCXR010000360.1:0-4276 GCA_051027215.1 Pseudomonadales bacterium
CCAAGGAGGCGCCGCCGCTGGCAAGGTTATCGAATCCTTTGGCGAAGTAGTGGTTGGCGGCAACTACGTTGTCGGCTTTGTCGTCTTCATCATACTGGTGATCATCAATTTCGTCGTCGTTACCAAAGGTGCCGGGCGTATCTCCGAGGTAAGCGCACGCTTCACCTTGGATGCAATGCCAGGCAAACAGATGGCCATCGATGCGGATCTGAACTCCGGCGTCATTGATCAAGAACAAGCTCGAGAAAGGCGGGAGGGCGTCGCTCAAGAGGCTGACTTCTACGGTTCCATGGATGGCGCCAGCAAGTTCGTGCGTGGAGATGCGGTAGCGGGCATCTTGATTCTGCTCATCAACATTCTCGGCGGCCTGATCATTGGTATGAGCCAGCACAGCTTGCCTTTCTCGGAAGCATTGGAGAAGTACACGCTGCTGACCATTGGCGACGGCTTGGTTGCGCAAATTCCTTCGCTGTTGTTGTCTACGGCGGCCGCGATCATCGTGACTCGCGTCAGTGGTGAAGCCGATGTTAGTGAACAGGTCGTCTCACAGATGTTCACAGACCCCAGGGCCCTGGGCGTCTCTGCAGGAATACTGACGGTGGTCGGCGTCATTCCAGGCATGCCGCACTTTGTCTTCCTGTCGTTAGGCGCGCTCTGCGCATTGGGAACCTATTTCATCCATCGCGCTAGATTGCAGCGCACTGAAAGTGTCGATAGCGCCGTCACGGCAACTGATCCGGCCGCTGGAGAGGTGCAGGATCTAGGCTGGCACGACATCGCCGCTGTTGATGCTTTAGGCCTTGAGGTGGGCTATCGGCTAATTCCGTTGGTCGATGCTTCACAGGACGGCAAGTTGTTATCGCGCATTCGCGGAGTTCGGAAGAAGCTCTCCCAGGAGCTCGGGTTTCTGGTGCCAACCGTTCACATTCGGGACAACCTTGATCTACTGCCAAACGCCTATCGAATCGCGCTGCAGGGCGTCACCCTGGCCGAGTCCGAGGTCTATCCGGATCGGCTCTTGGCAATTGATCCAGGCGAAGTTTTTGGCAGGGTTGAAGGCATTGAAGGCAAGGATCCAGCGTTTGGAATGGATGCCGTCTGGATTGAACCCGCGAACAAAGAGAACGCCCAGACTTTGGGCTACACAGTGGTTGATCCGAGCACCGTGGTGGCCACTCATTTGAACCAGCTGATGCAGACTCACGCGGCTGAGCTTTTGGGTCACGAAGAAGTACAGCGATTGCTGGATCTACTTGCTGAGTCTTCTCCGAGACTGGCAGAACAACTGGTGCCAGAGGCGTTTTCGATCGCTGAAATCCATCAGGTACTACAGCAGTTGTTACTGGAACAAATTCCGGTGCGCGACATTCGCACCATCGCCGAAGCATTGCTCACTGCTGGTACAGAGAACAAGAACGTTGAACACCTGTTGAACGTCGTCCGTGGCGCTCTTGGGCGCATGATTGTGCACAGCATCTATGGCACGGCGCCGGTACTGGATGTCATCACGCTGGAGCCGGATCTGGAGACCTTGTTGCTACAGGCCAAGCAAAGCGATGCACAGAGCCCGGTGTTGGAGCCTGGAATGGCGGATCGGCTACAGCAATCTTTTGCTAGCGCTGCGGATCGCCAGGAGATTGCTGGTAAACCCACTGTGGTATTGGTGTCCGCGGCAATCCGCCAACTGCTAGCCCGCTTCGTACGCTTCTCGCAACGCGCAATTCATGTATTGGCATACGAAGAAGTGCCGCAGAACCGACAGATTACCGTGGTCTCGACCATCGGCCGAGGAGCTTGAGCATGCAGCCTGAACGATTTACCGGTCCCAGCGTACGCGCAGTAATGGCCGAAGTACGCGCAGCATTCGGTCGAGATGCATTGATACTCGAGCAAAAGACCGTAGGCGATACGGTAGAAATGTTGGCCACCCTGGCACCAGAGCCCGATGGCGTGCTGCCCCAGTTGTCGCTGGACCCGTCGGTTGCGAAATTTCGCGCGCAGATCGATACCCATTCAACTCAAGGGTCAGATTTGTACGTCACTCGCCTAAGCAGCCTGGGCTTCAGTGAAGCTGTGCTATCCAGGCTACCAGCCAAGATTCAGAACTGGCAATCGCTCATGCCTGCTTTGCTTAAGCAGATTCCCGTGGCAGAGCGACTACCGGCATCAGGGCTCGTCAGCGTGACCGGTCCTTCGGGTGCAGGAGTGACTAGCAGCTTGATCAAATATGCGGTGCACCTGTTGCGCTGTGGTAAGGATCCACGGCGCATTCAATTCGTTCAATGTGGCGCTCAACGATTGGGCTCGGACGAAGCGTTGCAGTTAGCTGGGCAGATGCTCGATATATCGGTTCAGCGCCAGCCTGTGGCAGAGGCAGCTCAGGAGCTGGCAATGGCGCATCCGGAAACGCTAGTTTTGGCTGACTTGTCGGTGGCGGAACTAGCTCCAGCAGGACAGTCGCAACTCAACGACCCGCTAACACCGGAACAGGAGCTGCTGGTACTGCCAGCTCATTGGCACCCCACAGTGTTAAAGCAGTGGTTGAGCGCGCGGGACGAGGCGCCAGGCAACCGTCATCGAACCCAGTGTTTAGTGACAAATGTTGATCGCGTTAGCCAGTGGGGGGAGTGGTTGAGCCTCCTTATTGAGCGACAGTGGCCCCTAGCCCTGGTAGGGACTGGCCCCAGCTTGCCTGACGATCTGCGCCAGCCCCGTTGGGATTGGCTAGAACAACAGCTGCTCGAACAGATTGACCGATTCCGACCAGCAACTAAGGTTAATGCAGGAGAACCAACCGTTGACCATTAGCAACGCGATGAACCCTATTCAAGTAATTGCCGTGTCCGGCGGTAAGGGCGGCATTGGAAAAACCAATGTGTCAGTCAACCTCGGCGTAGCGTTAGCCAGGAAAGGCCGCAGAGTAACTCTGCTTGACGCTGATCTAGGCCTAGCGAACGTAGACGTGCTGCTAGGTCTGAAACCCGTGCATACCCTTAAAGAAGTGGTCGACGGCAGTGCTCGGCTATCTTCCGTATTGCTGGAGGGTCCTGGGGGTATGCAAATCGTACCCGCTGCCTCTGGCCTACAGGAAATGGCGTCCTTGGGGGCCGCTGAGCACGCGGCGATTATCTCCGCGTTCAGTGAGATCGCCCACAACATGGATGTGCTGATCATCGATACAGCAGCAGGAATTTCTGCAGACGTAACAAGCTTCCTCTGTGCGGCGCAAGAAATCGTTGTGGTGACCTGTGATGAGCCAACTGCGATTACTGACGCCTACGCTCTGATAAAGGTGCTAAATCAAAATCACGGCATCGACCGTGTGCGGTTGGTAGCAAACATGGTTCGTGGTGATGCAGAAGGTTTGCGCCTGTACGAGAAGCTGCAAGCAGTCTGCGAACGCTTTCTTGACATCGCCTTACTCTATGCCGGTTGTGTGCCGATGGATGATGCCGTGCGCAAATCGGTACAAAAACAACAGTCTGTGGTTGAGCTGTATCCAACAAGTCCCGCAGCGCGAGCGTTTCATCGTCTTGCAGAGACCGTTGATGGCTGGCCCATTCCCAGCATGGCTAGCGGCCATCTGGAGTTCTTTGTGGAACGGCTGGTGGCGGAGCGGTCGGCGGTCTAATGCGCGGCAGCGGCATCTCAGCCTATCGGGAACAGAAACCAGATACCGAAGCGCTGGTGCGGGAGCATGCAGATCTGGTACGTCGGATTGCGTTGCATCTAACAGCGCGTCTACCTAACAGCGTGCAGACAGATGATCTAATACAGGCTGGCATGATTGGTCTGCTGGAAGCGGCGCAAAAATTTGAGCCCGATCGGGGCGCAAGCTTCACGACTTACGCCGGTATTCGAATACGCGGCGCCATGGTTGATGAGGTGCGACGTGGTGATTGGGCGCCGCGCTCGGTACACAAGAATGCACGGCGCATCAGTCGAGCCATCGCCGAGCTGGAGAAGCGCAACGGCCAGAGTGCGGATGACGGGGAGGTCGCGGCCAGTCTTGGCATAGACCTCGCAGAGTATCACCGCATGTTGAACGATTCAGCCAGTGCGCGTCTCTTCAGCTTTGAAGCATTACAAGAGGACGACACCTGGCATGCCGTCAGCGCCCACGGCGAAACCCATAAGGTCGCTGAAGCAGTGGAGCTGCGACAACGGGTTGCAGCAGCCATCAGCGAGTTGCCGGAACGAGAGCAACTGGTATTGAATTTGTACTACGACGAGTGCCTAAACTTGAAAGAGATTGGCGCAGTGCTCTCAGTTAGTG
>JBPCXR010000361.1:0-10231 GCA_051027215.1 Pseudomonadales bacterium
AGCGTGACGCGGAGGTTCCACCCCCACTACATAACCCAGGGGGTTGAGCGAAACACCCACTAGAAGGTTGGAAGGCAGTAGTGCCTGTGGTTGCCCGGCTGCTGCTGCGGGCACTCGCGCACAGGATGTGCGCGCGTGAGCGGCCAGGGATGGCGAACAGCGGTCCGCAGCGGCAGCCGGGCCACCACGCGCGCGACGCCCTCCAAATCTTCCTACTGAACCGTTTTGATTAAATCCCCTGGCCGCGGCTCCCCGCGCGGATGGTGCCCATTAATAGCCCGCAGCGTCTCTTCAGAAAAGTTCTTCAAAGAACTCTTTGCAGCAATGGTTTTGTAGCTCACCCCGGGGGTCGCTTCGATCACTTTGATGCGCTGGGCATTGGCCACTTGCAGGTCTGCGGCGGTCATTGAGCGAAAGGAATCCAGGGTTTCCTTAAACTGTGCTTCGAAAGCGGCAGGGTCGCCTTCTGGACCGACTTCGCCGCGAAACACGTAAACGCTATCGGTCTTGTAGATGATGGCGATCTTGCGTGCCTTGGACTCGCCTCCAGCGATTTTGATGTCGGCAACGTAGGCGTCGTAGCCGTTGATCTTGCTCGACACACCGTTCTCGACATCGTCGCGCTTCAGGGTTTCGGTTACATACTCTTCTGGGGACTGGGGTGTTGCCGGCGGCGATTGCCGCTGTACGGCAATGGAGGCTTCTGTGGTGCCGCCAGGTGCGCGGCCGAGAATTTCTGCGGAGGTGTTGGTGACATCCCAACCATCTGGGAAGGCCACTACCACTCGCAGCGCGCCGTGATAATAGACGCCGTCTTTTATTAGGCCGGTAGCGGCTTCGTCGCCGTAAACCAGACCATCCATCATCGTCCAGAATTCACCTACGGGTTCCGCCAACTCGTCCGGCAACTTGTGCTGGGCCTGCTGCACCAGCTCATGCAGACGCTTGTCGTTTTTCGGGTGAGTAGAGAACAGCCCGTGATAGACGCTGGGCTGGTTGCGTACCTGCTTAACGAACAGCTCATGATCTTTGAGCACCTGAATGGCATCGATCATCGCATGCGGGCTATAGCCGGCTTGGGCAAGAAAGGTCGCGCCATACTCATCGGCCTCGAGTTCGTTCTCTCGCCCGTAACCGGATTGCATGGTGGCTGACAGCGTGTTTGTCAGATCCCAGATGGCGCCGGTGCCGGTGGCCAGCGAACCCAGAAAGCCCGCGACCTGGGTGAGGAAATTGTTGCGCTTGGCGTTTTTGCCGTGGCCACCGAGCACATGGCCGATTTCGTGGCCAATCACCCCCGCGAGTTCATCTTCAGTGCGCAGGTAGGCGAGCAATCCGCGATTAACGAATATGAAACCATCGGGCGTTGCAAAAGCGTTCACCGCTGGGTTGTCTAGGACCGTGAAGGTGAATTCTTTGGGATCGTAGCCACCGCTGACCAGCAGCCGCTCGCCAATATCTGTGACATAGGCCTGCCAGGCTTCCTCGGGATAGAACTGCTCCTTCTCCCGCAACTCTTGATAGATCTTCGCGCCGGCCCCGGCTGCCTGAGCCAGGCCGGCAATGCCCCAGAGGGCAGCCGCCAGTATTGGCAACCAAGCACATTTGGGGACAGAAATTCGATTCACGGTGCCACTACCTCAGCCAGACACAACTCTGTACTGGATTAGACCGCAAAATCTGCAAGGGTTCAGGCACAAAATCGCCGCTAGTAACCCCGTAGCCGCTTATTCGCTGGCGGCCTCAGGTGCAGCCTCAGCTTCTTCCGCGGCGGTCTTGTTCACAGCGCTACGATTGCCAAAACGCTTCCGGAAGCGCTCCACTCGGCCGCCGGAGTCCAGAATCTTCTGTTTGCCGGTGTAAAAGGGATGACACGCTGAACAGACGTCGATCAGCAAGTCCTCGCCGAGGGTTGAGCGAGTTTCGATCACGTTTCCGCAGCTACAGGTGGCTTTCACATCACTGTAGTTTGGGTGAACATCGGGCTTCATGATCAAGACTCCTGAGCGTTGGCGGGGTCAATTTTGGGCGGCGAAGTCTATCAGATGGGCCCCGGCGCGCAAGATTTCAAGCCTTCAGAAGCTACGCGTTGGCACAATTAACGCCATAATGGCGCCAGCAGCTCGGGGCCTGGTTAATGCAGGCCGGCGTGCGCTGCATAAACCGGCCCGACCTTCGGCATAGAATCAGGATACGCCCTTGCCCGAACCGACTCAGGATGCTTTTGCGGATCAGCTCCGCATCGTCCGAGTGGCTGTGCCTGTGCCGCTGAAACGCCTGTTTGACTACTCGATGGCCACATCAGATCTTTGTCCGGCGATCGGCGCTCGAGTGCGGGTCCAGTTTGGGCGCCAGAACCTGATTGGCATATGTGTGGCCATCGATCCGCAGGACCCTCACGATGCCCCTAAACCGCTGGAGGCAGTGATCGATACAGATCCAGCCCTGCCAGAGGAGCTGATGCAACTGGGCCAGTGGCTAGCCGACTACTATCACCATCCTTTGGGCGAAGTTCTGCACAGCCTGCTGCCGGCGCCGGGGCGGCGCGGTGAGTCGCTCACCGCACCACCCATCAAGGGCTATCGAATCTTGCTGGACAGCGTCGACCTTGGCCGCGCGGTCAAACAGCAAGCACTGCACGAACGACTAGCCGCCGGTCCGCTGAGCCGCAGCCAGCTCCTGGAGGAAGGGTTTTCTAGCGCGGTGATCAAAGCGCTAGTGGATCGGCAGGCCATCGGTGCGTGCGACATAGCTGCCGATTCGAACCCCGCAGCCAACGCCGGGCAGCAGCCGCCGCTAAAGCCAAGCCCAGAGCAGCAAATTGCCATTGATCGGCTCCGCGAGCAGCGTCATGGATTCACCGCAACTCTGCTAGAAGGGGTCACTGGCAGCGGCAAAACAGAAGTCTACTTGCAGCTAATTGATTCGGTGCTCAAAGACGGCAAGCAAGTGTTGATGTTGGTTCCTGAAATCGCCTTGACCCCACAAACACTGGAACGCTTCGCTGCGCGCTTTGGACATGCAGAAGCGCTGCACTCCCAGGTATCCGATGGCGCTCGGGTACAGATTTGGGATGGCTGCCGCAGCGGTCGAGTGCGACTCCTGATCGGTACCCGCTCCGCCAGTTTGACCCCCTTTGCTGAGCTCGGGCTGATTGTGGTCGATGAGGAGCACGATGCGTCGTTCAAGCAAACCGACGGCTTGCGCTATTCAGCTCGAGATCTTGCGGTAAAGCGCGCCGCTAGTGCAGACATTCCGTTGCTGCTGGGCAGCGCCACACCGTCTCTGGAAACCCTACACAACGTTGCCAAGGGACGCTATGAGCATCTAACCCTCACCGAGCGGGCTGGCGGGGCCAGCTTCGCCGAACTTAAGCTGATCGACGTGCGGGGCCAGCAACTACAAGATGGCATCAGCCAGGATCTGCGTCGCGCCATAGCTGTCCATCTGGATCAAGGCAACCAGGTACTGGTGTTCATCAATCGGCGCGGTTATTCGCCAAGCCTGATCTGCGGCGCATGTGGTAGCGCGGTGAACTGCGGCGACTGCGATACCGCATTGACCTATCACCGACACACCGATTCGAGCGCGGTCGAACAGCTCATCTGTCACCACTGTGGTCTCCGCCAGCCTACCCCTAGCGCTTGTCCAGCTTGCGCGATGACGGCCTTAATCCCTGTGGGTGTTGGTACCCAGCGCAGCGAAGCCGCCCTGGCGGAGTTGTTCCCCCAAGTGCCGCTGTATCGAATCGATCGAGACACCGCCCGCAGCAAAGCGCGCCTGGCCGCCCACTTCGCGGCGATCCGTCGGGGCAAGCCGGCGATTTTGGTGGGAACCCAAATCCTTGCTAAGGGCCACCACTTTCCCAACGTGACTTTAGTGGCAATGCTCGGCGCCGACGCGGGATTTGCCGCCGCCGACTTTCGCGCACCCGAGCGCACGGCCCAACTCATCATTCAGGTCGCCGGACGCGCTGGTCGCGCTGAACGACCCGGAGAAGTCTGGATTCAGACACTGCAGTGCGAACACCCTTTGCTCGCTGCGCTACTGCGCTCTGGCTACCCCGGGTTCGCGGCCCAGGAGTTACAGCGCCGGGCCGAGGCAGGCCTACCCCCCCACAGCGTCATGGCCTTGGTCCGAGCCGAGGCCACAGATGGCCGCGCAGCCGAGCACCTGCTGTCGCTGCTTAAGGCTAAGCTCACCCAAGCTTTGAGCCAACAGATTGACAATAGCCCCCAGCTCGAGATCATGGGTCCCGTCCCGGCGCCCATGGCCCGGGTCGGGGGTCGCTACCGATTTCAGTTGCTGTTGCTCGCCAACCAACGCCGGCCCCTGCACCGGGCGCTGACATTGCTCGAGCACCTGGCGCAAGACTCCGAGGCAATCAAAGCCGCCCGCAACGTCCGTTGGTCAATAGATGTGGACCCCTACGACAGCCTGTAGTGAGGTCCAGCCACAATTCGCCTAAGATTCGCCTATGCCACAAGACTTTGCCAAACGCCGTGGTCCGGCGTCGAAGAAAAATCGCCGCCAGAACCCGGATCGCCGCACTCGGAGCAGCAAGAAGGTAACGCCGCGCCGCTATTTTCACGCCCCGAGTTTTTCTGGCGGCGTGGTGCTTGGCGCGATCATTGTCATCGGTACCGCCTACTTGCCGGAGTTTCTGCCGGCCCTACTGCAACGCAGCGAGGCATTGGTTAGCAATGCTGGCGCCGCTGCGCAGCACAGCGCAGCCACACAGGTCCAAGCTAGCCAACCGACAGTTGCCGAAAAGCCCAAGCTGCGCTTCGAATTTGATGAAATTTTGCGCCGGGATGAGGTACACGCAGCACCCGAGCACTACTATGATGCCGAGCAACAGCTCGATGCTCCGGCAAACAAAGAGATTTTGTTACAGGCGGCTTCGTTTCGGACTCAGGCAGAAGCCAACGAGCTGCGGGCTGCACTGCTGCTCATGGATCTACCTGCCGACACGTCGCCGGTAACCCTTGGCAATGGCCGTTGGATCCGAGTCACCGTTGGCCCATTTCAAAGCCAGGTGCAAGCCCAGCGAGCCATGACGGCTCTGCGCAATAAATCCATTGCGCCGCTATGGATCGAGCGCAACGCGACCTGATCCGACAATAACCGTTTATTAGCAGAGAAATTTCATGAGCCAAATCCACGGCACTACCGTGATCTGTGTCCGCCGCGGCAATAGCGTCGCCATGGGCGGCGATGGCCAGCTCACTCAGGGCAATGCCATCTTAAAAGGCAATGGCCGCAAAGTGCGCTGGCTGGGCGACGGCAAGGTCTTGGCCGGCTTTGCCGGCGGTACCGCCGACGCATTTACCCTGTTCGAACGCTTTGAAGCCGTGCTGGGCAAGTTCCAGGGACAGCTGACTCGGGCTGCGGTAGAGCTTGCTAAAGACTGGCGCTCAGAGCGAGCACTGCGGCGCCTAGAAGCGCTGCTGCTGGTCGCCGACAACAGTGCCACTTTCATGATTTCAGGCACCGGGGATGTAATCGAACCCGAGGGCGGCGTGCTGGCAATCGGTTCGGGCGGCCCGTTCGCTCAAGCGGCTGCTCGCGCGCTGATCGAAAACACTGAGCTGGATGCGAAAAGCATAGTGACCAAGTCCTTGGAAATCGCCGCAGACGTCTGCATCTACACCAATCACCACCACACCATTGAGGTGCTAGAGCAATCATGAGCGTGATGACGCCCCGAGAAATCGTGCATGAACTCGATAAACACATTATCGGCCAACAGACCGCCAAACGTGCTGTCGCAATTGCACTAAGAAATCGCTGGCGGCGCATGCAGTTGGGTGAAGAGCTACGCCGGGAGATTTCGCCGAAGAACATACTCATGATCGGCCCAACGGGAGTCGGCAAGACGGAGATCGCTAGGCGTTTGGCGCGTCTTGCCGATGCTCCGTTTATCAAAATCGAAGCCACTAAGTTCACCGAGGTGGGCTACGTGGGTCGCGATGTCGAATCGATAATCCGCGACCTAGTGGACGTAGCCGCGAGCATGTTGCGGCAAAAACAGATTGAACAATTACGAGGCAAGGCCGACGACCTGGCAGAAGAGCGCATTCTCGACGCTTTGCTACCGCCGGCGCGTAGCGCTGGCTTCAATAGCGATGCACCCACCGCTGAGCCCACCAGCACTCGGCAGCTGTTTCGCAAGAAGCTCCGCGAAGGCGACCTGGACGATAAGGAAATAGAAATCGATCTGGCCCAAGCGCCACTGGGCGTAGAGATCATGGCCCCGCCCGGCATGGAAGAGATGACCAGCCAGTTGCAGAACATGTTTGGCAATCTCGGTGCCGGCCGCACACAAAGTCGTCGAACTACGGTCAAAGAAGCGCTGCGTAAGGTTCGGGAAGAGGAAGCGGGGAAATTGATCAACGAGGAAGCGCTAAAGTCCGAGGCTGTTGAAGCGGTGGAGCAAACCGGCATCGTATTTCTCGACGAGATCGACAAGGTCGCCAAGCGCGGCGAGACCAGCGGTACGGATGTCTCTCGCGAAGGCGTGCAGCGGGACCTGCTGCCGCTAATCGAAGGCAGCACAGTTTCGACCAAATACGGCATGGTCCACACCGACCACATTCTGTTTATTGCCAGCGGCGCGTTTCACTTGTCCAAACCGTCGGACCTCATTCCTGAATTGCAGGGTCGCTTGCCGATTCGGGTTGAGCTGGATGCGCTCGGTCCAGAAGAGTTTCGCCGAATTCTGACCGAGCCAGACTATTCTCTAACGGAGCAGTACCAAGCGCTGCTACAGACCGAAGGTCTCGAGCTGCGTTTTACCGACAGCGGCCTGTCGCGCTTAGCGGAACTGGCTTGGCAAGTGAATGAGCGCACAGAAAACATTGGCGCGCGGCGTCTGCATACAGTGCTGGAGCGACTGTTGGATGAGCTGTCGTTTCAAGCCAGCGAGCTTAGCAACCAGCAGGTCAGCATTGACGCAGCCTATGTAGATGAGCATCTCAGTGCGCTGGTGCAAGACCAGGATCTATCTCAATACATTCTTTAACGATTCAGCCATGCAACGTCCTCGCAAAATTCACTATAAAAAAGGTACCCGCGTACTGGTAGTTACTTTTGACTCTGCTAGCTATGAGTTACCTGCAGAGTTATTAAGGGTGTACTCACCTTCTGCTGAAGTTCGCGGCCACGGCGCTGGTGAGCGCAAACTGCAGTCCGGCAAAAAGTACGTCAAAATTACCGGTATAGATCCGGTGGGTAACTACGCGGTGCGATTGGTGTTCGATGACGGACACGATTCCGGCATCTACTCCTTCGACTACCTTGCGGAGCTGGGCGAGCATCAGCAAGCTTTTTGGGACGAGTACGAGACAGATTTAGCAGCCGCAAACGCTTCCCGGTTGCCCCGCATCTCTGTGGGCCAATGGCGCCCCGAAGAGTAGACTGGCTCACCTTGCAACAAGCCCAAGATTCAATCCTAGTGACCAATTCCGCCCAACAAAAAGACACAGATTTTGGTCACAAGAAAGTGACCGCAGCCGAGAAAACCCGGCTGGTGGGTGGTGTCTTCAGCTCCGTCGCACCGCGTTACGACTTGATGAACGACCTCATGTCCTTGGGCACCCATCGTTTGTTCAAGCGCATGCTGGTTGAGCTATCTGGGGCACGCAGTGGCCATCACATACTCGATCTGGCAGGTGGCACAGGCGATATCGCGGAATTGTTGGCACCCATTGTCGGAGCTGACGGCCGCGTCCTGCTTGCTGACCGCAACGCAGAAATGATGCAGGTTGGACGCAACCGCTTATTGGATCACGGCCATACCAACATAGAGTTCTGCCAGCTGAACGCCGAGGCACTGCCCTTCGCAGACAGCAGCTTCGATGCGGTCACGCTGGCGTTCGGTATTCGCAACTTCACCGATAAATCCGCCGCGCTGCAAGAACTACGGCGTGTTCTCAAACCCGGTGCAGCCTTACTGGTATTGGAGTTCTCTAAGCCCAAAGCACCGCTGCTGCGCGCTGCCTATTCGGGTTTTCAAGGGCTCTGGCCAGCCATGGGCAGACTGGTCACCGGCGATGCGCAGTCCTACCGCTACTTGGTGGAATCCATTGATGTGCATCCCGATCAGAAAACGTTAAAGCTGATGATGCGCGATGCCGGCTTTGACACGGTCACCTACCACAATCTCCTGGGTGGAATCGCGGCGATCCACCGGGCGGTTCGAGCGCCGCTGAGCGATCCAGCATGAACGCCATCGAAGTGATCATTGGCGAGCTGTTGGGAGGCGCGGCGAAGCTGGCCTTATCATTGGATCAAGACCATCAGCAACATCTGGTACGCCTTGAAGGACAGAGCTTACGCATTCACTGCACGAATCCACCGCAACGGCTGACCCTGCGCGTTGCCGGTGGTGAGCTTGCAGTGTTGCCGGGCAGTGACAACCCAACCGACGCAACGGTAACCGGCACGCTAACCGACCTAATCGCACTATTGCGCGGCGACTCCCCTGGGCAGGCCCTAAGAGTGAACGGCGACCCCACTGTCTTGCGAGATTTCGCCCGACTGTTCGAAGGCTACGACCCTGACTGGGCTGGGCTCATACCGAAAGCACCCGGGGATTTTGGTCCCGGCTCCCCGTCCGGTCGTCCCGGCGAAGCGGTGTTCGAGCAACTGCGCGGAGTTGCTGAGGTCGGATTGGCGAGCCTCGGCAAGGCCCTGGGAACGGCGCTGAGCAGCGGCCAAGAACAAGTGCGACGCGCGGCGGGTGAGCACTTCAGCCAGGAAGCAGAAGCGCAACAAACTAGCCAGCGCTTGCAGCAGCTACAGCGATCCCTGGAATCTTTGCGCACGCGCATCGATGCATTGGATTCCGCTCCGAATCACGCGCCGTGAGCGCAACCGCAGCGCTAGCGCACGGCGACCCTCAGCGTCCATCGCCAAGTCGGGTACTCAAGATCCTGCGCACCGCGGCCCGCTATCGACTCGACGAGCTCATTCCTGCAGGGACCCACATTCCCTGGCATCTACGCCTGGGGCTTTTGCCTATGAGCCTGTTCCCCAAACCCAGCGAAGCACCCGGGGCCCGACTGCGTCATGCGCTGGAAGAGTTAGGTCCGGTATTCGTTAAGTTTGGGCAAATGTTGTCTACTCGCCGCGACCTGTTGCCACCGACCCTGGCAAGCGAGCTGATGCTGCTGCAAGACCAGGTCACACCCTTTCCGGGCAACCAGGCCCACGATATCGTTGCTCGAGCACTGGGCTACGAAGTGAAAACGGTGTTCCACAGCTTCAGTAGTACACCGCTGGCATCCGCTTCAGTGGCTCAAGTGCACACTGCCACCCTTGGCGACGGCCCTGATGCCGGAGACCAAGTCGTCGTCAAGATTGTACGGCCGGGGCTGGCGCCGATCATTCGAGCCGATGTGGCCATCTTGCGCACATTAGCCCAGCAACTCGAGCAACACTCCCCTGACGCCCGGCGACTGCATCCGAGCGACGTTGTCGCTGACTACGAGCGCACCATCCTCGAAGAGCTGGACATGAGCAAGGAGGCGGCAAACACCGTGCGTTTGCGCCAGGACTTCGCCGATTCCCCGCTCCTCTATGTGCCGAGGGTCTACCAGCAATACTGCCGCAGCAATGTGTTGGTACTTGAGCGAGTTACTGGCATACCGATCTCTGACATCGAAGCGCTCAAGGCCTGCGGCACAAACTTACCGTTGTTAGCAGCACGAGGCGTGGAGACCTTTTTTACGCAGGTCTTCGAAACCAACTTCTTCCACGCAGACATGCACCCGGGAAACATCTTTGTCGATGTTACCGACCCCAATGATCCGAGCTACATCGCCATCGACTGCGCCATCATTGGCTCGCTCACAGAAGAAGATCAGGATTATCTTGCCCGCAACCTCTTAGCGTTTTTCCACCAAGACTATGCGGCCGTCGCGCGGCTACACCTGGAATCCGGCTGGATTCCGCCAGAAACCGACCCGGCGGAATTCGAAACAGTCATTCGCGAGCTGTGCGAACCGATTTTCGCGAAACCGCTGGCAGAGATATCCTTCGGAGAATTTCTGGTGGATCTGTTTAACACCGCCAGCGACTTCCGCATGGAAGTACAGCCGCAGCTGGTGCTGTTGCAGAAAACGCTGCTCTATATCGAGGGTCTTGGCCGCCAGTTGTACCCCGAGTTGGACCTCTGGGAAACCGCCCAACCCTTCATGGAGCGCTGGATGGAGCAACGCCTCAGCCC
>JBPCXR010000362.1:0-26249 GCA_051027215.1 Pseudomonadales bacterium
CAGTGGTTGCGTTCGGCGGCGCTTATGGCGCGCTGGGGCAACGTTGACCATAGTGTCTTGCTTCATCCAGCTCTGCTGAGCAGGGATGCCTTACACCGGCAGTCAGTTGCTTCACAAAGTAACGGGCCGCTGACGGCCCGAAAAGAAGACGCGCATTCTGTCGCGACCACGCAATTGCGTCAAGGCGCAGCTGCTGCCAAAGCAGCCTTTGAGGCTGAATTAGAACCCCTACTCCACGGGACCCAAGGGGAATTCACTACCGCTGCTAAGCAGGTATGCAACGCCTTCCTTGATGACCGCTTGATCGAGCAGGCGATAGTAAACCGAGCGCGTGATTCTCGCGTCCAAACCTGGGCGTACACGTACATAGGGGAGATCTTGAGCGCCACGCTCTAACCAAACAGGATGCTCAGAATCCGCCAATACCAGGTCTGAAACGTTGGTCGTGAACAGCAATTCAGTCTGTGTTGGCGAAGCACCATGCCGCACCTCACAATCCACAGCCAAGAACGGCACGTCTTCGACTTCGATCATTAGGCGTTCTGCCGGGGTGACCAGCACATAGCCATCTGGATCGCGGCGCAAAATGCTGGCGAATACGCGCACCAGGCCAGCGCGCCTGATTAGATCTCCTTCGTGAAACCACTGGCCTTGACGATCTATGCGGATGTCGATTCGGCCGCTCTGTTCTGGATGCCACTGCTCAACGGGCGGCCGCCTTTGCCCACGCAGTTCCTCGAGGAGCTTTTCAAACAGTTCATCCGCCGACATTCGGACCCCAACCACAGACGCTATAGCCGCAGTTTAGCCAGCGGCCAGTGCCGAGGCATAGCGTGCAAAAGCGTCCGCCAGGATTGGTGGCCAGTCAGCGTCGGTAACCAACCAATGGCCGCGCAGCACGAGTTTCCCTCGATGCAGAATCTGCCCACTGTGGTTATCAATACACACCACGCCAACCTGCACTTGCGCATCGCTGGAGTCTGTTGCCCCCAAGCGCATGGGCAGACGGGCGAGCCAGCTGTCGTTTTCTAGCTTGCTGTCCCACATCACATCGGGCCAATTCAGGTACAAGGTCAGACCTGCGGCATTTGGACGATCGAGACCAACGCTGGTTCGGGGAAATCCCTGCTGCAATCCTGCCAGCATGGCCTCACCCCATCCGCTCAGGCTCGGGGAGTTGAGCGATACCACCGTAAGCGGCGTTGAACTCGGAAAGCGCCAGCGACCGGATTGCTCGATCTGCACGTCCGCAGCCAATCCCACAGCGCCTAGCAGCGGTTTCACGGCCGAAGATGACCGTGCCGCGCAACCGCCGAGCGTTATCAGAGAAATAAGACAGCAAATACTGAGCAGTCGAGAATTCATGCTCTAAGTGTAGCCAGGCCCCGTGATCCTGCCCGAAACCTAGCGCGTCTCAGCCGCCGATGAACTTCATGACCGTAGTTTCACCGGTAAAGCTCAGGTCTTGTTTGTCGGTGAGCGCCGCGGACAGTAGGGACTGCAGCTCGGCGATGGCCTCGTGATCCGGGAGTGCCAGCAGCGGCGTCATGTCCCTGGAGCTGGCGTTGGATAAGCAGCCAAAAATATGGCCATTCGATGCCAAACGTAGGCGCGTACAGGACTGGCAAAAAGGCGCTGACTCGTTGGCAATCACACCAAAGTAACCTTGCCGCTCAGGGACCTCGAAGCGTACGGCCGTGCTGTCATAGGGCGCGTCCGTGCGAATGAATTCATAGCGCTGGCCGATCATCTGCAGCAATTCCTGCATGCCGATAAAGTCCTGCAAGTATTGATTGCCAGAGCGCAGATGCCCCATGTTCATGAGCTCGATGAAGCGTAGCTCCATGCCCCGATCCAGGCAGTAGTCGAGCATTGGCAACAGCTGATCCAGATTGGAGCGGCGCATCGGCACCATGTTTACTTTCAGCCGTAAACCGGCCGCGAGCATCAGGTCGATGCCCCGCAGTACCGTGGCCAGATCGCCGCTTCTGGCAATTTGACGAAATCGCTGTGCATCTAAGGTATCCAGACTGACGTTCAGCCGTCGCATGCCGGATTTGACGATGGTGTCCGCGTAGCGCTCCAACAGCTGACCATTTGTGGTCATGGCTACGTCTTGCAGGCCGAGATTCATCACTGCTGGTAGAAAGTCTTCCAATTTTGGCGACAGCAGCGGCTCACCACCGGTAATGCGAAGCTTATCGATGCCACACGCAGCCTGGAGTAGTGCCACCGACTTTGCCAGCTGCGCCGCGCTGAGCTCCTGCTTTGCCGCCTGCAAGCGTTTACCATCGGGCACGCAGTACGTGCAGGCGTAGTTACAGGCTGCGGTCAGACTGACTCTTAGGTTGCGGAACTGGCGTCCGAGGGCGTCAACAATCATCGCCCTAGTGTACTAATTTATTCAGACCGCGAGAAAAGGTTTTGCACCTCAGAAAACTGTGACGCAGTTCACTGGCGCTATGGGCATTCTTTGCTTAACTAAGATTGTTGCTGCGGTTCTCTCCCCCTCGATCCGCAGCAGCCGAAACGGCCAAAAGCCGTTTTTTGTGACTCCTAATGGTACTTAGCCCGGACCCTGTTCCCCCGCAGACCGGGCTTTTTTTTGCGCCAAATTCAGATTTCAGGGGCGTTCTCGCCAGCGAGATAGGCGCAGAGGTGAGCCACAAAACCATGCTTCCAGAAAACTCTATTTGACCCTTTAATCAATAACTTATCGCCATTATCTAATAAACCAGATAAAAAGTTCAAAAGCTCCTGGCCATGGCTGTTGGCAACCTGCGGCCACCAACCTAAACATTGGCTGCTGTCGAGCTCAGCCTCCAGCGCCCGCATTCCGTCGCCGACCAACAACACACCGTCGAGCCCTTTACACAGCGGCGCTAGAGCAGCATGAGCCGCCGTACTCTGGGGCCCCAACTCAAGCATTTCACCGAGCAACGCGTAGCGCTTGCCAGCGCCGCTTTCGGTCTCGAGAGCAGCAAGCGCGGCTGCCACGCTCGCGGGGTTAGCGTTATAGCTATCGTCTATGACTTCAATGCCGCCAATGAGAGTGCGGGTACCGCGACCTCGTGGCACCAGCTCATCTGACAGTGCAGCTGCTGCACCCGGCGCTTCACCGAGCGCTGTTAGCACCGCCAACACTGCGGCCAGGGTCAAGGCGCGATGCTCACCGCCACCGGGAACCCGCGCGCCGATCCGCTCCGAACCGATACGATACACGGCTTGATCGCCACGCAACTCCAGCATCTGTACCGTGGCATTGGGCGCCACGCCAAACGTGTAAACCGAAACGTCTGAACTGATGCCCGCCAGCGAAACCCGCTCGTCGACGACCAGCGCCTTGTCGCCTTCGAGGCCTTCACAAATGGACAACTTTTCTCGACGAATCC
Source organism: Pseudomonadales bacterium (assembly GCA_051027215.1). Classification (GTDB taxonomy): domain Bacteria; phylum Pseudomonadota; class Gammaproteobacteria; order Pseudomonadales; family Azotimanducaceae; genus CALHVX01. The sequence continues at coordinate 3,393 of JBPCXR010000362.1, forward strand.
CGTCTCGATCCGCAAAGGCCTCAGCATGAGCATCGTGTACATTCAGCACGACAGCGACCTGAGGCCGCACCAGTTGGCTCAAGGGCGCTATCTCACCAGGATGGTTCATCCCGAGCTCATACACACTGGCCGACGCAGACAATGGTGTACGCGCGAGGCTCAGCGGTACCCCCAGGTGATTGTTCAGACTGCCTTCGCTGGCAAAGGCCTGTAGCGCTGCCTGCAGGAAGGTCTTGCAGGTCGTCTTGCCGCTACTACCGGTAACGGCAATAACTGGTCCCTGCAGCAGACGTCGACGTGCCTCACCCAACTGCCAGAGGGCGTCCAACGTATCCGCCACAAGTAATTGCTGATTGGCCGCCAACGCTGCGTGAGGCTTGGCGACTATCGCCCCCACTGCACCCGCCGCCATGGCGGCTGCAACGTAGTCATAGCCATCTCTATCGCTGCGGTCGGTGGCGGTAAAACGCGGCCCGGGATCACCCTTCAAGGCGATGAACAAGTCGCCGCCACGCACCAAGCGCGAATCGATTTGGACACCGCTGACCACCGCGCCCATATTGACGGGCAATGCCAGCGCTTCGCAGAGCGCCTCCCAGGTCCACAGTGGTTGAGTCATTAAGCCGTGCTTCCTTAGGCAACCGGGTTCGAGATCAGGACGCCAGGCATCCAAGTGCCTTACCATGCGCTGCGCAATCATAGGCAACCTGGATTCTATATGGCATCAGTAATCCCTTCTGCGCCTCTTCCACCACCAGCCCCACGACGCGGTCTCTGGCGCAGCTTCTGCAGAGGCCTGACTCGAGCTCGGCGCTTCACCGTAAACGGTCTTTTTCTGCTTCTGATGCTGCTGCTGGTGGTCACACTCATCGGTAGTTGCCAACAAATCCACCTTCCGGCGCAAGGCGCGCTGTTGCTGGATCCGCGAGGCGCTGTGGTTGAACAACCCAGTTTTCGCGATCCGTTGAGGGGCTTGCTAAACCCTCAACTCGCTGTTCGCGAAACCGCCCTGAGTGATTTGTTGCGTGCCATTGAGCATGCCAAGAACGATGACCGCATAAACATGTTGGTGTTACGGCTTGATGGCTTGCAATGGCTCTCGATTAGCCACGCCCAAACCTTGGGCGCAGCGATCCAGGGTTTTCAAGACAGCGGTAAGCCGGCGGTAGCCTATGGCTACTATTTCGATCAGGTGCCGTACCTGCTGGCGAGTTATACCGGCGCGGTATATATGCATCCCATGGGGCAAAGCATACTCCCAGGATACTCCTCCGTTTCTTTATTTTTCAAAGAGTTACTAGACAAACTAAAAGTAAACCTCCATATTTTCAGAGTGGGGACCTACAAGTCTTTCGTGGAACCCTTCGAACGCGACTCAATGTCTGATGCAGCTAAGCAGGCCAACCAAGAGACCCTGGACGATCTGTGGCAGGTCTTTTTCAATCAAGTGGTCAGTAACCGCAAGCTCGAACCGGCCGCATTGCGCCGTTACGTGCACGAGTTTCCTGCCGCTGTAGACGCGACCAAAGGGGATTTGGCAAGAGCCGCTTTAGAAGCCAACCTTGTCGACGAACTGTTGAGCGAAGACGAAAGTCGGGCTCGTATCGCCCAAACTGCAGGAAAATCCGAAAACGGCGACTACATCGCCACGGACTTTCGAACCTACCTGCAAGCCATTGGGCCTGAACAGGCCGGAAAGTCTCCCCACGTTAAAGTCCTCACCCTCGAGGGCAATATCGTTATGACTGCACCCAGCGGCGGCGCCATTGCCGCCGATACAGTTTCTGAACTTCTGCGGCAAATGAACAGTGACGGCGAGGCCGCCGCGCTGGTTGTCCGGGTGGACTCGCCCGGCGGTAGCAGTTTCGCCAGCGAGTTGATTCGCAAAGAGCTCGAGCTGATCCAGTTGGCGGGCAAACCGGTTGTCGTTTCCATGGCCAACACCGCAGCGTCGGGGGGTTACTGGATCTCAGCCACCGCCGACGCCATTGTCGCCGAACCGACGACCATTACCGGCTCCATCGGCATATTCAGCCTGATCCCTACCTTTGAGCAATCGCTAGACGCGCTCGGCGTGCATGCGGACGGGGTCGGTACCACGCCGATGAGCCGTGCTTTGCACCCTTTGACTGGCATCAACGAGGCCATGTCACAAGTACTGCAAAACGCCATCGAACACGGCTATGAGCAATTCACTAATTTGGTTGCCCGCGGCCGCAATCTGCCGCTGGAACAGGTTGAGGCTCTGGCGCAAGGTCGCATTTGGACCGGAGCCCGAGCCCAGGAGCTTGGCTTAGTAGACGAACTCGGAGGCCTCGCCCAGGCGATTGCCAAAGCGGCTGAATTGGCAGAACTTGAGGACTATGGGGTGCGACACCTGCGTGCACCGCGCTCTGCGCGCGAGATACTGCTGCAAGAACTGCTGGGCAGCAGCGTGTTCGAGGCAAAACAGCCAGCAGCAGTAGCGCCGTTGTTGGGCCGGGCTCAACACTGGCAGGCCCAGGCGCAACAGCTACTGAATCTAACCGATCCGAACAATCGATTCGCCTTGTGCGAGCTCTGTCTCGGCTTTTCTCCGGCTCGCTAGCTGGGCGCCTAAAATAAGCGGAAGCGAGTCCGCGTGCTGCTTGAGCTGCTGCGCTTGCTCTGACGCCGGCGCCGCATTCGCTGATGCAGCTCGCGGCGCTTTATCGTTAGATATTCTTCCCGAGATAGATTCTGATTGCGATTGCGCGCTTTCTCACCTTTGCGATACGCGCAGAAGTCGGCGAACGCGTCGATCTCATGCTGCAACTCGTTGACGACCAGCTCGATCATGATCGCATCGTCAATATAGCCCAGCACAGGCACGTTATCGGGGATCAGATCCTGGGGATCAGAGAAATAGGATAGCGCCGACAGCACGTTTTTTCGTTCTTTCTTGTCTAGATCCCATTCACTGTCGGCGAGCATCTCGATCAGGCTTTCTACCGAATCCACACGCTGCCGCACAAAGGCCGGCACAGTTTCCTCGCGCACCTCGTGCACCATGGCGCGCGCCTTGTTTATGATGCTGACTTCGTCAGCCGTAGATGCGGCTGCCTGAGCTTTTTTCATGATCCCACGAAAATAGCGCAGGTCTTTGTCTTCCAATTCGAACGTGATTCGCAGCGGCATGGGTCCCCACCCTGAAGTAAGCGTGAGCGGCGACTATACCCAAAAACTCGAAAGAAAATCAGCCTTCGGAGCGATCGGCCTCGGCTTGACGATGGTTGTTCCAATAGCGTTCGGTGAGCGATCGAATTTCTTTGCGCATTAGCAGCAGGCCAATGAGGTTGGGCAGCGTCATCAATGCAAGGGTGATTGCCGAGAGCAGCCAGATCAACGAGGTATCGGCAATGGTCGCCAAGAAAAACCCAATCACATAGAGCAGCCGATAAGGCAGAATCCAGCTCACCCCGACCAAGTAGGTGACCGCCCGATCACCATAATACGACCAAGCCAGCGCGGTTGAGAAAGCAAACAACGCAAGCCCCACGGAAACGATGTACTGGCCCCACTCGCCAAGCATGCTGCGCTTGAAGGCTTCAATGGTCAGCGGCACCGAATGCAAGAGTGAGCGCCCTTCGAGCTGAATGGCGTTTTCATTTTGGATCTGCCCTTGCTCTATCCGCAACGTGCCGGTGTAAGGCACATCGTCCGCAAGCACGCGTACCTGTTCTGCGACGCTGCGGTTGTGAATCACTGTTACTGATTGTGCTGGATCTATCCGACCATCGCGGACTTGCAGCGGACCGCTGTAGCGCTGAATCGGTGTCAGCGGTTTGCTGCCTGGCTCGGCCCTGGGTGCCTGGCCCGACAGGTGCGCGAATAGCTGCGCAACCTGAGCAGGATCCTGGTCGCTGTATTGGCCGGCAACAATGTCTGTATCAAAACTCGCGAAAGAAGTTTGAAACTTTTCCGCCCAAACGCCGGAACTCAGGATGACCATGCCCGTCAAGGTACAGATTATTAGCGTGTCAATGAAAGGTTCTAGTATAGCCACCATGCCTTCAGCCACAGGTTCTTTGGTGCGGGCAGCAGCGTGGGCAATTGGAGCACTACCCTGCCCAGCCTCGTTCGAGTACAGACCCCTGTTTACCCCGCGATTGAAGGCGTAGGCAAAACTCGCTCCCAGGAACCCACCTGCTGCTGCGCTACCGGTGAAGGCGTCAGAGAAAACGCTGATGAACGACGGACCTAATTGCTCTAGATTGCTGAGCACAACCGCCAATGCTCCTATTGCATACAACACCCCCATGAGCGGTACGATCGCGGCGGCAACTCTCGCAATTCGCCGAATACCCCCTAAGATCACCAGGGCCAGTAGAATGGCGAACACCGCTCCCGACACAGGTTCCGGTATGTCGAATGCGCTCGCCAGCCCAGAGGCCATGTTGTTGCTCTGGGGCAGACTGCCGGTACCGAAACTGCTTATGACCGTGGCGATCGCAAAGAAGATCGCCAGGCCCTTCATGTTTAGACCCTTTTCCATGTAGTACATGGGCCCGCCGGCGATTCGCCCTTGGGAGTCGGTGGTGCGGTAGCGGTGGGAGATGGTGACCTCGGCAAACTTCGTGGTCATGCCGATCAACGCCGTCATCCACATCCAAAACAACGCTGCAGGTCCGCCAAGATAGATGGCGAATGCCACACCGCCGATGTTGCCGGTGCCTACGGTTCCAGACAACGCAGTCGACAGAGCCTGAAAGTGGCTGGTATCGCCTGGATCATCGTCTTTCGCAAAGCGTCCGGTTAGTACTTGCCAAGCGTGGGTAAAAAAGCGCAGTTGCGGCACGCCAAGGTAAACCGTGAAAAACAAACCGACCCCAAGCAGCACGATGGGAAAGTACGCGGCGCTCCCTAGCAGAGCATCGAGTTGATTAAGCAGACTTTCGATGGCGTTCACAGGCGATTTGCGCCAAACAGTGCCTCGAACATGACGTCATACAGATGGTTTTGTTCCATTACCCCCCGCACCGCGGCGGCGTTCGGCCCTATCGCATAGGCCGCCACGTCTTCGCCTGCATGGGTTTCGATGGTCATAGGAATCGCCGCTGGTTGGCGATAGTCAGGATCCGCGGTATCCACCTTGGAGCGATCTTCTGCGACGGTCAGTGCGCCTGGTCCATTGGCGTAGCCCAATGTGGGATAGGGGTTGCCGTTGCCATCGGGCATCGTTCGGCCATCGGCTAACGCCGCTTTGCCCAGAATCGGATTCCCTCTAGCGGGGTAGCCGCTGATCGTCAGCGTGTGACTGTGGTCTGCGGTTACGATCATGAGGGTTTGTGCTGGATCGACTTTGGCAACGGCGGTTGCCACTGCTTGATCGAGCGCCACGGTATCCATCAGGGCTCGATAGGCATTGCCCATATGGTGCCCGTGGTCAATGCGACCGGCCTCTACCATTAGGAAATAGCCTTTGGTGTTGTCGGCGGCGAGAAAGTCGATGGCTGCACCAGTCATTTCGGCTAGGGACGGTTCCGCCTCAGCATCTCTGTCCGCCTCCCACTGCATGTGCGACGGTTCGAACAGACCCAGCAACTGGCTTTTGCCGGGTTGCAGCTCGGAGAGCGAGGCACGAAAATCTGCGCGATTCCAGACGTACCGACGCAGTGGCTGGGCTCCGCGCCATTGCTCGATAAGATCCCGTTGATCCGCGCGACGTCCGAGCGGTTTGTCGTACTCTGGGTCCACCGCGCCTTTCGGCATGAAGTTCGCGCGGCCCCCGCCTAGCATCAAATCAACCCCATCGCCCTGGGGCAGACTCAGCATTTGCCGGGCGATATCTACGCAGCCGGCGGCTACGGCGCTTGCTGCCAGTGCCGAATCATCTTCCCATTCGCGATCCGCCGAATGGGCAAAAGTGGCTGCGGGCGTTGCGTGGGTGATGCGGGTGGTGCTGATCACCCCGGTTCTTAAGCCATTTGTTTCGGCCTGCTCGAGTAGCGTGGGTAGTCGATGCGCATTGGCGGCTTTGCAGTCGCCGCGGGCTACGCTGGCATCGACGCTCAGAACCCCAGATCGGGTTTTTTGACCAGTCACTAACGCCGTCATAGTGCCGGCACTATCGGGCACCTGAAAATCCGTCGTGTAAGTTTTGATGAGCGCGACATGGGGAAAGCGCTCGAAGGCAAGTTCATGCTCCTCTCCTGCCAGACCCAACTGCTGGCCAGCAAATATGCGGGCAGCGGTCACTGTGCTGATGCCCATGCCGTCGCCGACGAACAGAATGACACTCCTCGGGCCGGGGGCTTGAGTTTGCGGCAGGGCTTGGGTCTGCGCCGACGAAGAAACGGTGGGATCCGAGCCGTTGGCGCTACAACTGGTCAGGTGGAGCAGCAGGGCGCAAAGGCCCACCCAAGAGTACAGGCATTGCTTAGAATTCACGGACTTCTCGCATGGTGACGAATTCTTCTGCGGCAGTTGGATGAATGCCCACGGTTTGGTCAAACTGCGCTTTGGTCAATCCAGCATTGATCGCAATTGCCAGACCCTGAATGATTTCGCCTGCTTCTGGTCCCGCCATGTGCGCTCCAACGACGCGATCCGAGCTGGAATCGACGATCAACTTCATCAGGGTGCGCTCGCTGTTGTCCGTTAAGGTGTATTTCATTGGCCTAAAGTGGGATTCATAGACTTCGATCGCCTCTAGCGACTGTTTGGCTTGTTCTTCCGTTAGACCTACTGTGCCGATATTCGGTTGACAGAATACGGCGGTTGCGATGTTCTCGTAACTCAGCGGTGGTCGCGGCTGATCACCGAACAGTGCGCTGGCGAGCACCATGCCTTCAGCAATAGCTACCGGTGTTAACTGCACTCGATCGGTAACATCGCCTAGCGCATATATATTCTTTTGTGAAGTGCGGTAGTCATCGTCAACGACCACGGCGCCGTTGTCGTGGGTCGTCACCTTGGCAGCGCTCAGGTTAAGACTTTCTGTGTTTGGCACTCTACCGGTTGCATATAAAACGAGATCGACTTCGAGCGTTTCTCCAGTGCTCAGCTGCAAGCGCTTCTTGCCTAGGTCGTCCTCAATCGCCAGCACATTGCAGTTGAACCGTAGGTCGATACCCTTGTGGTCTAGCTCTTCCCGTACGAACTGGCGTATGCCCAAATCGAAACCGCGCAGAAACAGGTCGCGCCGATACAGCAAATGGGTATTAGCGCCGAGGCCATTGAATATTCCCGCAAACTCGACGCCGATATAGCCACCGCCAACTACCGCAACTGACCCGGGAAATCGTTCTAGGTAAAATGCATCATCGGACGTAATGACATGTTCGGAACCAGGAAATTCCGGTACGCTGGGCCGCCCACCGGTGGCAATGAGCAGGCGCTCGGCGCTGAGAGTTTGATCCTCCACGCTGATGTGATGAGGGTCGATAAAGGTGGCTGTGCCCCAGACGATCTCGACTCCGGCATTTTTCAACAAGTTGCGATAGATGCCGTTAAGGCGCTCGATCTCTTTGGTCTTGTTGTCGCGCAGCGTCACCCAGTCGAAACTCGCTCTGCCGCTTTTCCAGCCATAGAAACTGGCATCATGAAACTCTTCAGCGAAGTGCGAGCCGTAGACAAAGAGCTTCTTAGGAACGCAGCCTACGTTGACGCAGGTGCCCCCTAAATAGGTGTTTTCAATTACCGCAACCCGCGCACCGTATCCCGCAGACATTCGCGCCGCACGCACCCCGCCGGAGCCCGCGCCAATCACAATGAGATCGTAGTCGTATTCGGATTTTACAGCACTCATCGGCGGGCGCTTAGGCGCATATGGGGTCACCAGTCTATTTGTACAGGGAGGGCGAAAGCCTGTGAGCCTAATTGATCGCCACCGAATTGCAATCTTGACCACCGCCCTTCTACACTGCCGGACCCGCCATGCTAGGAGCCTGTCTTGAACGGTGCCGATACCCTAATCAAAACCCTGCTCAACTGTGACGTAGACGTCTGCTTTACTAACCCGGGTACTTCCGAAATGCACTTCGTTGCCGCGCTAGACAAAGAGCCGCAGATGCGCAGCATTCTGGGGCTGTTTGAAGGCGCTGTGACGGGTGCCGCCGATGGCTATGCGCGCATGGCTGGTAAACCGGCAGTAACCTTGTTGCATCTCGGCCCCGGCCTGGCAAATGGCCTGGCCAATCTACACAACGCAAGGCGAGCCAATACACCGGTGGTTAACGTCGTCGGCGAACACGCCACCTATCATCGCCACCTTGATGCGCCGCTCACCTCAGACATCAACGGTTTTGCCAGCCCTGTCTCGGCTTGGATTAGAGTCAGCGAAAGCGCCGATTCTGTTGCCGCAGATGGTGCAGAAGCGGTAGCCGCGGCTATGGCGCCCCCTGGGCAGATCGCAACCCTCATATTGCCTGCAGACACCGCTTGGACCGAAACCGAAGCAGCGATCGCCGATCGCCCAGCTGCTGCCGCGCCACAAACTGCTAAACCGAACTGGGATGCACTCCTTGCCGCTCTTCGCAGCGGGGAGCCTGTGGCGATACTGGTCAACGGCCAAGCAGTACTTGAGCCCTGCTTAAGTCAGCTTGGGCAGCTGGCAGCAGCCACTGGTGCGCAACTCGTAGGCGATACCTTTATTGCTAGAATCAGTCGCGGTGCCGGCAAACCCAATATCGAACGCCTGCCCTACTTCGCTGAGCAAGCCATCGAGTTTCTCAACCCGTTCAAACATCTGGTGCTCATCGATACTAAGGCCCCAGTCAGCTTCTTTGCCTACCCCGGCCTGCCAAGCGAGCTCACTCCCGATGGCACGCGGCTCCATCAGCTATGCGAGCCTGGTGAGGACACCGAAGCAGCGCTGGCCGAGCTGCTGCAGGCTCTGCAGGCCGAGGGCGTCAAACCGAAGCTCAATGAGCTGGCACCCCCAAGTGCGCCCACCGGCGCCTTAACCCCGGAGAGCATTGCGCTAGCAGTGGGCCATCTGCTGCCGGAGAACGCCATCATTATCAACGAAGCCGCCACCGGAGGCTTTGCCATCCCTGGTTTTACCGCTTCGGCACAACCCCACGACTGGTTAGACCTAACCGGGGGCGCCATCGGCATGGGCATTCCCGCGGCGACTGGCGCGGCCGTTGCCTGTCCGGATCGGCGGGTGATCGACCTGCAAGCGGACGGCAGCGGCATGTATACCCTGCAGGCACTGTGGACTCAGGCCCGGGAGGGCCTAGACGTAACCACCATCGTTTTCGCCAACCGCAAATACGCCATTTTGCAAGTCGAGTTCATGCGCGTGGGCGCGCACAACCCCGGGCGGCGAGCCATGGATATGCTGGAATTGGACCGGCCGGCGTTGGATTGGGTAGCCCTGGCTCGCGGCATGGGCGTACCCGGCGAACAGGTCACCAGCGCGGATGCCTTGACTACCGCTCTCGCCCGCAGCCTGGCAACACCAGGGCCGTATCTCATCGAGGCCGTGCTCTAGATTTGCGCTTTTGAACTATGGTTTTGGTCTGGGTCTCATCCTCGGCGGCCCAATCCAGGCACAATATGCAAGCGACACGAACCTTGCGCTGTGGGTTGCGGGCATTAGCCCCGCTGCTGGCAGCCTTCAAAGTAATTTGACGGAGCATTTCCTTTGAAGCTGACTCTATTTGGCACCGGCTACGTCGGCTTGGTCACCGGCACCTGCTTTGCGGAAATGGGTAACGACGTCCTGTGCGTCGACATCGATGAAGCCAAGGTCAAATCCCTGAGCAAGGGCCGAATTCCTATCTATGAACCCGGGCTGGCGGAAATGGTCGCCAGTAACATCGCCAACGGTCGCCTGAACTTCACCTCGGAAGCCAAGGCCGGGGTCGATCATGGAGAACTGATATTCATCGCGGTGGGCACGCCCTCCGACGAGGATGGCGCTGCGGATCTGCAATACGTGTTAGACGTGGCTGAGACCATCGGCCAGCATATGGACCAGAACAAAGTCGTGATCAACAAATCGACCGTTCCGGTTGGCACCGCAGATCGAGTTTCTGCACGTATCCAACGTACGCTCGACGGACGCAATAGCAATCTAGGGTTCGACGTAGTCTCCAACCCAGAGTTTTTGAAGGAAGGCGCTGCAGTGAGCGACTTCATGAAACCCGACCGCATCATCGTTGGTACCAGCTCCGCCCATAGCGCGCAGTTGCTGGATGCGCTGTACGCGCCATTTAATCGCAACCACGACAAAGTTCTACACATGGACGTGCGCTCGGCTGAGCTGACCAAATACGCGGCAAACGTGATGTTGGCGACTAAGATCAGCTTGATGAACGAGTTTGCCAATCTGGCGGAACGACTGGACGCCGACGTTGACGCCGTTCGCCGAGGCATTGGGTCCGACCCACGAATCGGTTACCACTTCATCTATCCCGGCGCGGGCTACGGCGGCTCATGTTTCCCCAAAGACGTCAAAGCACTGATCCACACCGCCAGTGATGTCGAGTACATCGCCCAACTCATACGCAGCGTCGAGGAAGTCAATCAACGGCAGAAACAGGTACTGTTCGAAAAGCTTGAAAAGCACTTTGACGGCAAACTGGAAAATCTGACAATCGCCGTTTGGGGCTTGGCTTTCAAACCCAACACCGATGACATGCGCGAAGCCCCCAGTGAGGTACTCATAAAAGCACTGATCAACGCCGGTGCTGTGGTTCGTGCGTACGACCCTGCAGCGATGCATGAAGCCCAGCGAGTGTTTTCGGGGGTGAGTGGTTTAACACTGTGTGAGCGTCGGGACGAAACCCTCCAAGGAGCGGATGCGTTAGTGGTAGTGACCGAATGGAACGAGTTCAGAAGCCCGGATTTTGCGCTGCTGAAGTCACAGCTCAAGCACCCAGTGATTGTGGATGGACGCAACCTCTACGACCCGCGCTTTATGGCGGATAACGGTTTTCGCTACTACGCCATCGGACGGCCAACTTACTAGCGATCCGGCAGAGCACCAGCTTCGAGCCCGACTAGCGGGCGCTGCTTAGTAAGCATTATCTCCGTCTGCCTACTCTATTGAACTGCGTCATGGTATGACGCGTTGACAAGCAAACCTGCTTGCCGGCTAAAGAATGCTGTAGACTCAATGGCGTTGCATCCCCGTTTGGCAAAACAACCCGAGTTAATCGGAGTTCGACGCATCGCGAAACATCATGTCTCATCATGCAACAGGCGCAATCAGCGCCAGCAATTATCTCGATAACATAAGCCCGCCGAGGTTTGCTTAGGCCGATCGTTATCGAAAATCGTTTCAGTTGCATCCAGGAGGTCCGCTATGGTCGCGATACCCACTACAGATGAAGTCCAAGACGTCGCCGATAGGATCGGCCTGGAGCTGTCGGAAGAAGACCTGACCACCTTCCGCAACCTCATGCAGGACTCGATCGAAGCCTTGAATCGGGTCGATGCGCTGCCGGAAGCCTTGCCCCCAGTTAAGTATCCGCGCGCAGCAGGCGTGCGCCCGACATCGCAAAACAACCCGCTCAACGCTTGGTACTACCAAACTCACATCGAGGGCGCTGCTGCGGGTCCGCTCCTCGGTAAGACCGTCGCACTGAAAGACAACATCATGCTTGCCGATGTGCCAATGATGTGCGGCTCGGCAACTCTCGAAGGCTACGTGCCAGAAATTGATGCCACAGTAGTTGAACGAATTCTTGACGCCGGCGGCGTCATCGCTGGCAAGGCCCACTGCGAATTCTTTTGTTTGTCAGGGGGGAGTCACACCAACTCTACCGGTCCGGTGCATAACCCCCACAGGATGGGTTACTCGGCAGGCGGATCGTCTTCGGGAAGTGGGGCACTGGTGGGTTCAGGCGCAGTCGATATGGCCATTGGCGGCGACCAAGGCGGCTCGATTCGCATTCCGGCATCGTTTTGCGGCGTCTATGGCATGAAGCCAACCTATGGTCTGGTGCCGTACACGGGCGTAATGCCGCTCGAGGTGTTCGTGGATCACATTGGACCAATGACCGCCAACGTTACAGACAATGCGGCGTTACTCGAAGTGATTGCAGGGGCGGATGAATACGACCCGCGACAGCGAGGCATTGAAACCCATGCCTATACCCAAGCGCTTGGTCGTGATGTACGCGGCATGACAATCGGCGTCTTAACCGAAGGTTTCGGTCATGCCAATTCAGAGCCTGATGTTGATGAATGTGTGCGCGCTGCCTGTGCGCACTTTGAATCACTCGGTGCAACCCTCAAAGAGGTGTCTATACCAGAGCATCTAGATGCCCAAGCCATTGCCATGCCGATTCTAAACTATGGCATTGTGCAGACCATGCTCGAAGGCGATGGCTTCGGCGGGGGACGAGATGATCTGTACGTGAGCAGCCTGATGGACTATCACCGTGCTTGGCGCGATCGCATCAACGAGTTCTCGGACAACGCCAAGCTTTGGGCTTTGACAGGTGCCTTTGTCACCGAACGCGAAGGCATGCGCTACTACGGCAAAGCGGTCAATCTAAGTCGCGGTTTGCGCAAAGCGTACGATGCGGTGCTAGCAGAGTTGGACCTACTGCTTGCGCCCACCTTGCCGATCAAAGCAACACCGCTGCCTGCAGCCGACGCGCCTCGCGCGCAAAAAGTTGAACGAGCGATGCAGATGTTCGCTAACACGGTCGCCGCCGACCTTACCCACCATCCTTCCATGAGCGTGCCCTGTGGCATGAGAGATGGCCTACCCGTGGGGATGATGCTCACGGCTCGACACTTCGATGAGTCGGCTATTTATCGAGCAGCGCACTGTTTTGAGCAGTCGGGTAACTGGCGAAACAGGTAACGGCTAGCGCGTGTGTCGGCACCCGCTGGGGGTTGCCGGCATGAAGGTCCCGAGCCAAAGCCTCGATCAGACTTGATACTGGATGTTTGTACAGGTAATCTGATCGACCCTGTATAAAAACACAGTATCGCTATGTCCATTTCCTCTGCAAGACCCGCAAAACCCCAGGCGATACTGAACCACCCCGGGCTCTGGCAAGCCGGCCAGCTCAGCGCGCATGGCCCGACCATTACCAGTGGCTACCCGGAGCTCGATGATCCTTTGCTAGGGGGCTGGCCCACCGATGGCCTCACCGAGCTGATGCTGGATGCTCCAGGGATTGGCGAGTTGCAGCTACTGATGCCGGCCATGAAAGCCTTAAGCCAATCCCAAGAACGCTGGATTGTCTGGATCAATCCACCGCATAGGCCCTGCGCATCGACCCTGCGCAGCTACGGTATCGATATCGACAAAATCCTTCTGATTCATCCTAAAACCCCGGAAGAAGCGCTTTGGGCCATGGAAAAAGCCGTTCAATCCGGCAGCAGCGCTATGGCCCTGGCCTGGCTCGACGAGCGACAGCTGAGCATCAAAAACAGCCGTCGCCTGCAATTGGCGGCCAAACGCGGTCAATGTTTGAGCTGCCTGTTCCGTCCGCGCTCCGCGGCAACACGACCTTCAATGGCCAGCGTGCGGTTGCAACTCGCGGTCGACTGCGCAGACGGCTCGCCCCAAGGCCTGCAAGTCAATGTCTGCAAGCGCCGAGGCGGCTGGCCGCTCAAAGACCTAAGCGTTGCCCTGCAGCACCCGCCTATTGCCAACAGCCAGGCGCAAAAAACCATTCAAGAACAGCTGCTGCTGTGGCGTGATCTGCAAGTCCAATCCTCTGACCCTCAGGCTCTAACGGTGGCGCCCGAAGCCTGCACAAAAATCGACACAAAACCCCGGCCCGCTCCCGCACAACGGCCGCCGATGCTGCATTGATCGATGCAGTGGTTGGCCATGTACTACCCGGCACTGGGACTGGAGGCCTTTCACACGGCAACCAATGACGATCCTGCAGTGCTGGTAGAACAAGGGCAGGTCGTGCTTTGCAACCGCAAGGCGTCGCAGCTAGGTGTTAGCCCCGGCCTCACTGCCGCCACCGCCAACAGCATAGTTGCCGATCTAAAACACGTACAAAGATCACCTCAAAGAGAATCGCTGCGGCTTAAAGCGCTGGCCGAAGCCCTGTATCAGCTCACGCCTCAAATCGCCATCGAGCCGCCGGCCGCACTGCTACTCGAGATCAGCGCCAGCCTACGCTTGTTTGGTGACGACCAGGTCATCACCAAACAAGCGATCCATCTATCCGAAGAGCTCGGACATCAAGCCCATGCACGACTGGCAACAACGCCGGCCGCGGCGTTGGCGTTGGCCACGACTGGCGTTCACAAGCTGGAACAGGTCCCTCTAGCGGCTTTGAATCTAAGCGAACAAAGCGTCGAACGGTTTGTAAACATGGGCTTGAAACGCCTGCAGGACGTGTTGCATCTACCGGCTAAAGAACTGGCTCAGCGATTCGGCACACAAGCGCTATCACAGCTACAGCGATTGACAGGCCAACAGCAGGATCCCAAGTCGTTTATTCGGCTGTCGCCCGAGTTCAGCCGCACAGTAGAACTACTCGACCCCATTCGCAGCAAACAAGGGCTCCTGTTCCCCATGCAACGTCTGGCGGGCGAGCTGAAACACTGGTTGATCAGCCGCCAGTTGGCGGTCGGTCAATTGCGCTGGTGCTTTAAGACAGCAACGAGCACCGGTGGCAGCGTAGATGAGAGTAAAAACAACAGCGCGGTGGTCATCGCCGACTTCGCCCAGCCGCATCAAAACCCACAAAAAATGCTGCAGATCAGCCAGCTACGACTCGAGCAAGCGCAGCTGCCCGCCGATGTTTTGAGCCTGTCTTTAGAAGCCGCACGGCTCAGCGACTGCCAACCTCACGCCACCGATCTATTCACACGGCAGCAAATTGGCAGCGCCCCTAACGAACTGCTGGATCAGCTCAAGGCCCGGCTCGGTAACGAGGCCTGTCGCCGGCTCGAAACCGTCGAGCAACATCACCCGGCCTGGTCGAGCCGGCAGCCGCTCAACAATGCCTTTCCGCGAGCGCAAAGCAGCCAAACGAAGGGCTCATCAACACCCAACAACCGGCCTTTGTGGTTACGTCGTTCGCCCCAGCCCGTCGCTGCGCAGGAACTGCAGCTACTCCACGGTCCGGAGCGCATTCGCACGGCCTGGTGGCGTCAGGGCGTCTGTCGGGACTACTACATTGCACTGTATCGCCGTCGCTCCCAATGCTGGGCCTTCACCGACGACAGCGGCAACTGGTTTATTCATGGCTACTTCGCCTAATCAGCAAACGGACCAACGCCAGCAGTTTGCCGAGCTGCACGTGCGCAGCAACTACAGCTTTCTACAAAGCGCCTCGCACCCCGAAGAGCTGGTAGAACAAGCTGCAACTCTAGGCTACGGCGCCATTGCAATAACCGACGACGCCAGCCTTGCCGGCGTTGTTAAAGCCCACGTCGCCGCCAAAGAACAGCATATTCAACTCATTGTCGGCGCATCCTTCGTCATCACGGCAGAAGCGCAAGAAGCCGCAGACACCGCAACCGACTACGGTCGGCTGATTCTGCTCGCTCAGGATCGCGCCGCCTATGGGCAGATCAGCGCGTTGATCACCCGCTTACGACGGCGATCGCCCAAGGGTACCTACTACTTGCACTTGAACGACCTGCGCTGGGGATTGCGCCATTGCCTGGCGCTGTGGGTCCCTCCCCGCGGTGACATCAGCGAGTTGCTGGACATCGGTCAATCGCTACAGCAACAGTTCGAAGCGCTGTGGATTGCCCTGGAGCTGTTTCGCGAAGCTGATGATCTGGACATCATGGCTAAGGTCCTGACGATGTCTATGCGACTTGGCCTGCCAATAACAGTCAGTAACGACATACGAATGCATCACAGCAGCCGACAACCTCTCTACGAAGTCATGGCCGCCGTGCGCGCAAAAACCACCGTCGCCAAACTTGGCCAGACAGTGCCCCAGAATGCCGAACGTCGGCTGCGCTCAATCACCGAGCTTGAATCCCTCTACCCGCCCGAAATGCTCGATGAATCGGTTCGCATTGCCAGCCAATGCCAGTTTTCACTGGACGAGCTGCGCTATGAATACCCCGAAGAGCTGGTGCCGCCGCACCTAAGCCCCAGCCAGTTTCTGCGGCAACTCACCTATGCCGGTGCAGCCGAGCGCTTTCCGGATGGCATTCCTGACACAGTTCGCGAACTGCTGGAAAAAGAGCTCAAGCTAATCTCTGAGCTCGACTACGAGCATTTTTTTCTAACGGTGCAAGATATCGTCTCTTTTGCCCGTAGCCAGCAAATCCTCTGTCAGGGTCGCGGCTCAGCCGCTAACTCCGCCGTTTGCTATTGCCTACACATTACTGAGGTGGACCCGTCCCGGCAAAGTGTACTGTTCGAACGCTTTGTCTCCAAAGAGCGCAACGAACCGCCTGACATCGATGTCGACTTCGAGCACGAACGCCGGGAAGAAGTCATTCAGTACCTGTATCGCCGTTACAGTCGCGAGCGTGCGGCTTTGGCCGCAACGCTGATTACTTATCGCCCCAAGAGCGCTGTGCGTGATGTTGGCAAAGCGCTGGGGCTCGACCTGGGGCTGGTCGATCTGTTGGCCAAATCTCTAGCCTGGTGGGACAACAAAGCCGAGCTCGCAACGCGGCTAGCTGCCGCGGGGTTAGATCCAGACAGCCCTCTAGCCACCCAGTTTCTATATTTAGTGCGCGAAATCCTTGGGTTTCCCCGGCACCTATCGCAACACGTGGGCGGCTTTGTGATCTCTCAAGGACCCTTGGCGCAGCTCGTGCCCGTAGAAAACGCCAGCATGCCCGAACGCACGGTGATTCAATGGGACAAAGATGACCTTGAAGCCTTAGGTCTACTGAAGGTCGATGTGCTCGGCCTAGGCATGCTGACGGCGATTCGCAAAGCCATGGCAGTGGCCAGCGAGTACGGCGCGAGCAAGCAGGAACCCGCGCTAACCTTGCAGCGTATTCCCGTTGAAGACCCAGACACCTACGCCATGCTGCAACGCGGCGACAGCGTCGGCGTGTTTCAAGTCGAGTCTCGTGCTCAGATGTCCATGTTGCCCAGACTAAAGCCCGCCTGCTTTTACGATCTCGTGGTTGAAGTCGCCATTGTTCGCCCCGGCCCAATACAAGGTGACATGGTGCATCCCTACCTACGTCGCCGCCAGGGCATCGAACCCGTCAGCTACCCTAGCGCCGCAGTCGAGAAGGTCCTATCTCGAACCTTAGGCATACCGATCTTCCAGGAGCAGGTGATCGAACTGGCAATGGTTGCCGCAGGATTCAGTGCCGGCGAGGCAGACCAGCTGCGCCGAGCCATGGCAGCCTGGAAACGCAAAGGCGGGCTGATGCCGTTCGAGCAGAAGTTGATCGACGGCATGCTCGCTCGCGGGCACGACCGCGAATTCGCAGAGCGGGTGTTCCGGCAGATTCAAGGTTTTGGCGAGTACGGCTTCCCGGAATCACACGCCGCCAGTTTTGCGTTGCTGGTGTATGTTTCAGCTTGGCTCAAATGCCACAAGCCCGCGGCGTTTTATTGCGGGCTTCTAAACAGCCTACCCATGGGTTTTTATTCGCCTTCACAGTTGATCCAAGACGCGCGCCGACATGGAATCGAAGTGCTTCCGGTTGATGTACAGCACAGCCAATGGGATCACTACCTAGACCACAACGCTACAGCCGAAAATGCATCGAGCCAAGAGCCGGCGCTACGTCTTGGGTTGCGCTTGGTCAAGGGCCTGGATGAAAGCAGCGCCGATCGCATTGTGGCGGGTACGCCATACAGCAGTGCTGCAGACCTCATGCAGACAGCGACGCTGAATCGTCAAAAGTCCGAGTTCCTGGCGCGCGCTGGGGCTTTACGCTCGCTATCCGGGCATCGGCACCAAGCCCACTGGGACATCGCCGGTAGTCAGGTTGCGTTGCCCCTAACCCAGTATTCGAACCCCCAAGTCGCGGACCAGGCGAACGTCGAACCCGATGTAAACGCGACAGAGGTGCAACTGCCCGCACCTTCTATTGGCGAAGAAGTTCTCGCCGACTACCGCTACGTTAGCCTGAGCCTCGGGCCTCACCCACTTACGCTACTGCGCCATCGACTTCCCGGTAAGCCGACAACGCCCGCCGCCGACTTGGAGCACTGTCGACACGGCCAGTTCGTTCGCGTCGCTGGACTGGTAACCGGACGGCAACGCCCAGGCACTGCCACCGGGGTACTTTTTGTCACCCTCGAAGATCAAACAGAGAACATCAATGTGGTGGTCTGGGCGACGGTATTAGAACGCTATCGGGCAGAGCTACTGCAAGGTCAACTGTTGTTAGTACGAGGGGTCGTAGAACGGGAAGCCAGCGTCATCCATGTGGTCGCCGGCGTCGTCGAAGATCACAGCAACCTGCTTAAACAGCTGGGCAGCAACGGTGATCAGCAGCCGTTTCGATCCAGGGACTTTCGCTAGCTCACAGGGCCAGTCTAAGCGCGCTTTTTATCGCCGCCTTTAGTGCCAGAGACGGAAGCCTGGTACTGGCGAAGCTCATTAGTCATGTCCTGAACCATGAGCCGGATGAAGGCCAACTCTTCCTTCACCTCAGCCAACTCTGGCTTAACGTGATGGCCGAGCATGTCCACCGCGCGCTCGATCGAGGCCAGACGCTGTTGCACGTTGGCTTTATCGAACATGACCCGGGCCATGGTTTCCAAGGGTTGGCCAGGAGTCTGGAACACGTCTGATGCGGTTGGCTGTTCAACTGCCTGATCGGTAGCCGCCGGTTTGCCACCCCAGAACTCGCTGCCAATCTCCTGGGCAACGGCATCCACCATTTGCGCCGTGATGACGTCCGCTTCTTCTAGAAATGCAAACAGCAATAAGCGATCGCAAAGGTTATTGATGCGTCGCGGCACACCCTCGCAGAAGTCGAAGATGGCCGAGAATACTGGGTCATCGAAGTGCGGGCGATCCTGCCATCCTACAAGACGCAGCCGGTGTTCAATATACGTGCGGGTCTCTTCTTCGTTCAACGGGTTCAAGTGATAGGTCGCGATCACCCGCTGCCGCAGTTGTTCGAAACCCTCTGAAAGCAATGTGCCACGAAACTCTTCCTGGCCCAACAAAAACACCTGAACCAAAGGTTTGCCGTCGATATGGAAGTTCGACAACATGCGCAACTCTTCCACCGAACGAGGTGGTAAGTTTTGCGCCTCATCAACGATCAACAAAACTCTACGGCGCTGCATGTACTGCTGCTTGAAAAGCCCTTCTAACTCGCCGAGCAAGGACGCCTTGCTGGAGAAGTTGCCGGTCAGCCCAAAGTTTGCAGCAACCAGCTGCAGCAGATCGTCTTCCGCCAGTTGCGTAGTAACGATGGTCGCCACCAACATTTCCCTTGCGTCCAAATTGCGCAACAGCGTGTGGACCAGGGTCGTTTTACCCGTACCGACGTCGCCGGTGATAACGATAAAACCGTCTGCCTGGCTCAATCCATATTCGAGAAACGACAGCGCCCGCTTGTGTTCTTTACTGGGATAAAAGAACGCAGCATCGGGGGACAGCTGAAAAGGTTTGGCGGTAAGGCCAAAGTGTTCTTCGTACATGCTACGAATGCGTTCCAGTTTGTGCGACTGCAACTTCTTGAGTCGTGTCCTGGCTGGCATAGCCGTAGCCGTACCCATAACCAAAGCGGCTGTGTGGACTGGTCTTGTTCAGCACCAAATTGACATTGTCGCAATCGTGCAGTTCAGCTAAGGCTTGCGAGACTGCCTCTTTCGGCGTTCGGTTCGACTCAACCACCAAGAGCACGCGCCCTACGTACTGAGACAGAACGGCTGCTTCGGTGGTCACCAGCAACGGTGGCGCATCAAACAGCACAATGCGATCTGGGTTTTGCTCCGCGATGGCGCGGGCAAACGCCTCCATCAACTCACTGGCCAAAAGCTCGTCGAGGTTGTCGTGGAACTGGCCTGCACCGATCAGCGTCAAACGGGAAACATTGGTGCTCAGATGGGCTTCCTTGACCGCAGTTGGATCCTTCAGTATCTGCCCGAGCCCTACCCGATTGCTGATACCAAAGTTTCGTGTGGCATCCGCTTTGGCGATGTCTGTGTCGATCAACAACACTTCGCGATCAACTTCTGCAGCTAAGCTAAATGCAAGATTGGTTGAAATGAACGTCTTGCCTTCGCCGGGCAACGCACTGGTGACCATGACCAGATTTGGCGGAGGCACAGCGGCAGATTGGGAACCTGAGGCTTGATTGGTCCCACTGTTCCAATGGGAGCCGACGACAGACTGTCCGACCTTACTCGTCAGCTCTGCGTATTCTTGCGTCGCCCGATCGATCCGATTGAGCAATTGCCGTTTAATTCTTCGGAATTCCTGCGACTGGTTGGATCGGCCTTCTAATGGCGTAATGAAACCTTTCTCTTGCAGATCTTCCAAGTTGAGCTCAGCGGCTTCAGTAGGTACGGCGGGTAGGCGAAAGGTGACGCCGTCATTGGAGCGCGATGGCACCGGCTCCGCCGTTCGCTCATAGCTGGGTCGTGGTGAATGAGTTTGATTACCGAGTACCGACGCTGTTCGCTCAAGCGGCGGCGCCACTGGCTCGTTGGCGCGCACGTCGACGCCGCCCTGGGGTCCAGTCTGCGGCTTTTGATTGGCCGCAGCTTCGAGCTTTTTTCGGGCGAGCTTCTCTGCCGCTCTTTCTATCGTACTCATACAATCTGTACTCACTGTGGGACGCGCATATTACCGCGATCACTTCAACTTGCGGTGTAAATCATTGTATTTTGAGAAGAAGCGCAATCAACCTGATTCTGAAATCCGCATCACACCGCGCAGCCATTTCATCACAATCCAAACCCACTTTGATCACAGACGGCTACTCACTCAGTGCGGCATAATTGTCGCCTTCAGCGAAGGAACTTGTTGTGTCTACAGCGCCCATCTCAATTGATCAGGCAAAAATTGCAGTCATTGGACTTGGCTACGTTGGCCTGCCGCTGGCCGTGGAGTTTGGCAAGAAGTATCCAACCGTTGGCTTTGACATCAATGCTGCGCGCATTGCCGCACTTGGTGAACACCGTGATGACACCCTAGAAGTCACCAGCGACGAACTCAAACAAGCAAACATGTTGTCTTGTACAGATGACATTGGCGAACTTAGGCAATGTAATGTCTTTATTGTTACCGTCCCGACCCCCATCGATGAGTTTCGTCGCCCGGATCTAAAGCCGCTGCAGGCCGCAAGCCGAACCTTGGCGAAGGTCATCGAGCGCAACGACATTGTCATATACGAATCCACCGTATACCCAGGCGCAACCGAAGAAGATTGCATACCCATCATCGAGGCGGACTCTGGACTCGTCTACAACACGGACTTCTTCGCTGGGTACTCGCCTGAGCGAATCAATCCCGGAGACAAACAGCACCGGCTACCCGACATTAAAAAGGTGACTTCAGGATCTACACCGGAAGTTGCTCAGTTTATTGACAGTCTCTATGCCAGCATTATCACCGCAGGCACCCATCGAGCGCCAAGCATTAAAGTGGCAGAAGCTGCCAAAGTCATCGAAAACACCCAGCGCGATTTGAACATTGCCTTGGTTAACGAACTGGCGATGATCTTCTCGCGCCTCGGCCTGGATACCCATGATGTATTGGCGGCTGCCGCAACCAAGTGGAACTTCCTGCCATTCAAACCCGGATTGGTAGGTGGACACTGCATTGGTGTCGATCCTTACTACCTGACCCATAAGGCTCAACAAGTGGATTACCACCCTGAGCTGATTCTTGCTGGACGGCGGATCAACGACAACATGGGCAGCCACATCGCCCACAAAGTCGTCAAACTAATGACCCAGAGCGGCATTAACGCGGTTGATTCAAAACTGTTGATTTTGGGTTTTGCGTTTAAGGAAAACTGCCCAGATTTGCGCAACACTCGCGTTATCGACGTCTTCGAAGAGCTGACCAGCTACGGCATGGCTGTGGACATTTGCGATCCCTGGGTCAGTCCGGATGAAGCTAAGCACGAATATGGCGTCGAGGTTAACAAGCAGCCTAAACACGACCAGTATGATGCGATCGTCCTCTGTGTTGCCCACGATGAATTCATTGAATTGAGCCAAACCGGCTTTTCTCATCTCGCCGCCGACAATCATGTCATTTTCGACGTCAAAGGCGTATTGCCTCCTGAAGTCATCTCCCAAAGGCTGTAACTACAGAGACTCTGATTGAAATGAAAGTACTGGTGACAGGAAGCGCTGGCTTTATTGGCTCGTGGACGACCCAAAGACTCCTGGATCGTGGTGACACGGTAATCGGAATCGACAACCTCAACGACTACTACGACGTTGAGCTAAAGAAAGCGCGGCTCAACCGTCTCATTGAGCAGCCAAACTTCGAGTTCAGCCGCAATGACATCATCGACAGCAAGGCCGTTAGTGAGCTGTTCAAAACCCATCGGCCAGACCGTGTAGTGCACCTCGCAGCGCAAGCGGGCGTGCGCTACTCCCTTGAGAATCCTCAGGCTTATGTAGACGCCAATGTTACCGGCTATCTCAACATTCTAGAGGCAACCCGACACTTTGGTACCGATCACCTGGTCTATGCATCGACCAGCTCTGTCTACGGAACTCACACCAACATGCCGTTTTCTGTGCACGAAGGTGTCGATCATCCTGTTAGCCTCTATGCTGCCACTAAGAAAGCCAACGAACTGATGGCCCACACCTATAGCCACTTGTTCCAGATCCCGACAACTGGTGTGCGCTTCTTTACGGTATACGGTCCTTGGGGCCGCCCAGATATGGCGCTGTTTCTATTCACCGCCAACATCATCGCCGGCAAACCCATCGACGTGTTCAACTACGGCAATCACACCCGCGATTTCACCTACGTTGAGGACATCGTTGAAGGTATCGTCCGGGTGCTCGACCAACCCGCAACAGCTGAC
>JBPCXR010000363.1:0-4448 GCA_051027215.1 Pseudomonadales bacterium
GGACTAGTCAACTCCGATGCCATTGAGCATGAATCCAGCCCAGTGATACGGATGTGCGTGATTAGCCTGCGACGCTTCATCAGAAAACCAGCGCTGAATGGCATGCATCCAACTTCGTGCTCCCCCATCGGCGTGCAGCGCACCTCTGATCATAGCAATTTGTGCCTGTTGCAGCGCATCTGCCAATGGCATGCCTGCTTTCAAATAGGTATAAAAACGCGTCATCAGGTGGCTGGTCGAACGGTCATCGACTCTCCACAGCGACGCCAATACCGACGATGCACCAGCGTAGTGAAACGCCCGTGTCAGTCCAATCAAACCTTCCCCCGGATAGTCGGTGCCGAGCGCCGTCTCACAAGCGGACAATGTCACCAAATCGGCGTTCAGCCGCAGGCTTTCGTATACTTCCCACGTTTGCAGAAAACCGTTCTCTTCATCGGGTGACGATGACTTGGGAGCGGAAAGCACGATGGTGGTATCCATGGGACGACGCTCGTTCAGCAGCGCGTGCGCCGCAAAGTGAAGATAGCGTACATTAGCTTGTATACTCTTCGCGCGCTTTTCTGTTGCTTCAGTGCCCGTGTAGATCGTTGCACTCGCACGATAGATCTCGCCGATATCCACGACTTCCTCACGGCTCCATGGCAGCTGGGTCAAATGCAAAGCGCGTGCAACCTTCTTGTCTGCAGCGTCAGCATGATGATTCGCCGCTGTAGCGTGTGTAATGTCGGGATCACCAAACGCTACCAGCCGCCCCCGCTCGGTATGCGCTCGTTGCGATTGAAGCTGCGCGTAGACCGTCAATGAGTTAACAGTATAGGAAGGCTTCCACTGTGCAAAATAAACGGCCGCTGCCTCTGACGTGGAGCGCATCAATGCGGCAAACGGCAACAGGTTTAACGAACCGTCCGGCACGATCAGGAGACGGTCGGCAGCTTTGATGTGAGTCTCCACGGGCAACAGTAAGTGCCGGTACAAGGTAGCTGCTAATTCGACGAGCGGGGTGTCGGTCGTTTCGTCCCAGCGCCCGGCGTCAATTAAATAACGAAACCGGGTAACCAGCGAATCGAGTTCGGCGTGTCCGTATGGCAGCGTTTCGACTTCGAGAGCGCCTGCAGCCGTCAACACAAAAAGGCGCGTCTCGCTTTCGCCGACATCGTAGGACAATACCGCTGTACCCGGCTTGAGAAGCTGCCGTACCTCGGTAAGCGATATCGGCTCGGCGTACTGAAGATCCGCCAATCGGGGGGAACGTTTGCGTATCTGTTGCTGGATTTTCTGCTGGCGTTCGCGAATCTCTTGCAGCGATCCCTGCAGTGTCTCGACAGCCTCCAGATCCTGGGTGTCAATCAGTTCTGCTTGAAGTTTCTCATAGGCTCGCGCCTGGATACGGCGGTCGCGCTCTAATTCGGCCGGAAGGTCAGCGGAGAATACCAGGTCGCGCTCGGCCAGCAGATCAGACATCACTTTCGATCGCGATCGCTCCAGCGCGTCAAATGCGTGTTCCTTCTCTCCCAGTTTCAATAGAAACTCGATATAGTCTTTGTAAATTTTTAGATACTGCGCGCGCGAAGTCGCCTTGGTTTCTTCGGTTCCGCCGAGTCGGGCGTGCTGGGCATCCAATGCACGAATGGCGCGTTCGAAGAACGTGCGGGCTTCCTTAGTTTCCTTGCGCAACCGGTGTACACGTGCCAGTCCATAATGGACCTCGGCCTCTTTGTATGTATTAGGCGCGATAACCTCGAAAATTGCCAATGCCCTATGATAATATTTTTCTGCATCTTCGAGCTCGTTTTGTGCTAACGCAACGTCACCAAGCTTGGTCGCAGATTCAGCGACGCCACGCCCGTTCGGTACAATCGTTGAATAGAGGTTCAAGCCTTTCGCAATGTGCGTCTCTGCTAGAGTGTAATCACCGCGTGATTGCGCAACGACGCCCAGATTGACTCGAATCATCGCGTGCTCGTTGCTGGCGGGCGCCAGTCGTCGCTGAATGTCCAGCGCGTGCTGGTAGTGCTGCTCTGCCGCAGCATAGTCTTCGCGATGGCGGGCCACATTACCCAGGTTGATGTGGGTAATAGCCAAATCGAGTGAATCGGGTGACACGGCCTGTCGAATCGCAAAGACGCGTTGCTGATAAGCCTCTGCACCCGCGACATCACCCTGAGACAAAGCCAACACGCCCAGGTTATTCAATGTGCGAGTGACCGCATGGCTGTCTGGCGCCAGTCGTTCGCAAAGCGCGAGTGCCCGGCGATAGTAATCTTCCGCCGCACGATAATCACCGCGCTCCTTCTGCAACAACCCAAGATTGTGCAGCAGCGCGGCTAAATTCAAACTGTCGGGCTCAAGGCGTTCCCAGAGGACTAGCGAGCGCGTCCACAGTGCCTCGGCTTCCGCTCCATCGCCTTGCAAATAGGCGGTAATAGCCATGCCGTTCAAATAACCGGCCACCCCTGAACCCCGCGGCACCAATGCCTCGGCGATGCGCAGTGCGCGGCGGTAGTAGTTCTTTCCCTGCTCAAGATCTCGCCGCGTGACAGCGACACGACCCAGTTTACCGAGCGTATGCGCGAGGACAAGGGTTTTCGGTATTTCCCGTTCCTGCAAGCGCAACGCTTGTAGCAGATGCCGCTGCGCTGAATCCAACTTGCCGCGCCGCATATCCACCTGTCCCAAACCCACAAGGGCGGCCGCGACAGCCAGGCGGTCTGGCGAAATCGCCTTTTGCAGCTGCATTGCCGTCGTAAACGACTCATAGGCTTTATCGAACCGACTTTGATGCATCAATGCCGTGCCCAATGCGAAGTATACATACGCCCGTGCCCGCTGGTCGGTCGGCGCATTCAGCGCATCGGCCGCAAACTGGTAAGCGCGTCCCGCGTGCTCCCACTGACCCTGTTCGCCCGCGGTCTCCGCAGCCCTTGAGAGCAACCAGGCCGCGTCCAGTACTTCGTTGCGTTGCAACAACTCCTTCGCGAGGGCAAGCACCGCGTCAATGCCCGATCCAGCTTCGTCGCTTTGAATCTGAAGAATGAACCTGGCATAGCGGGCGTCTATGGCTTCGTCCCAGCGAGGCTTGAACTTTAAGCGCCATTCGCCAGGGCCAAACTCGGCGGTAATGGCCTTGTTGCCGCGAAAACCATGCAACGATATCTTAATTCTGGGATGTTGTTCCTGCTCAAGTTCCACCACATCGAACGGCGTCGATAGAGCGCCATGCGTTGCGTCATCTTCATTAGCTGCACTCGACAACGATGACCAGCGTGTCAGGACGTCTCCAGGTTGGATGCCAGCGCGATTGCCGGCGAAATGAGGCTTCACCTCTTCCACAATCAGCCCCGTGCCCCTTGTCTCAGCCGCATCGAGCTGTGCTGCAAAAAGCATTACGACGGCCAGTACCTCAATGATCTGAATAAGATAGTACGACCGCGTGCGTGTAATCATTGCTCAATGCGAAACCAGTACGGTCCCAGCGAACGCCGGGCGGCGGATCCGTCGATCTCAACCACCCAGAAGTAGCGCTTGTCATAAGGAAATGACAGTTCTCCGTCGGTGGGTGCCGGAAGCTGAGTGCCGGTCGTCCAGTCACTTTGCCACAACTGTTGGGCGGCGGCGTCAAAGACCTGGACCCGGTAGCGGTGTGCGCCCGGTTCGGCCCTCCACTGGTACGCAGTCGGTGCTGCCTCCAGGGCAACATTGCCACTGGGGCTGCTTGCGGTTTGCCCGATGCTTTCAAGCTTGTCGCCGCGTTGCGTGGTGACTTGCGATTCCGGCGGTAGAAACTGCCAGACTGAAAACGCGACAACGAGTGTGGCCGCGATGCCGGCAACGCGAGGCCATTTTTGCGGCAGCGGCCGGCGCTTTGCCGCCTGCTGATGCAACTCTTGCAGGATTTTATGTTTCTCTATCGCTTGCTGCGAGCTAAGCATCTGTCTTGCAATCCGATCGCGTGCATCGTCGTCAAGCTCGCCGGTCACCAACGCCGCTAACTCGTCGTCCGAGGGCCCTTGTTCAGCGTTGTTCTTCAGGATGTGGCCATAGGCATCACGATACGCCGCCAATTCACGGTCATCCACCATCGGTCACCTCGTCAATGTCATGTTCACGCATGAAATCCCGAAGTTTGTCAATGCTTCGGTACACCTTGTGACGGGCCACCGATTCGGTCCAACTGAACAGTTTCGCGATATCACCATGGTTGTAACCGGCCAAATACGCCCGCAGCGCGTCGGCCTGGTCCGTTTGAAGCTGCGCCAAGAGTTCTTCGATTAAGCGCGCTCGCTCGGTCAGTTTCGCGTCTTGCGCAGAGGGCGCCGAATCTTCCATTTCCAGGTCGCGAGCGATGACCCGCTGTTTCTTTGCCCTTTCAACCATTGCCAGCCCTGTCGTCAATGCAACCTTATAGATGTAGGAGGGCGGATTATCCATTTTTATCCCACGCTGGA
>JBPCXR010000364.1:0-7928 GCA_051027215.1 Pseudomonadales bacterium
CAGCATGTGCGTCGACGAGTAACAGCCGCAGACGTGGTGGGGTTTTTGCTCTCAGACCAAAACTTTCCACGAGCGGTCGCTTGGTGCCTACAGGCGTTGCAACAAGGGCTTGAGGCCTTGCCGCGCAATGCTGACTGCGCTCGGATCGTTGAGGATTTGCAGGGTCACATCAGCCGCAGTGAACCGGAAGCCTTCAGTAGCGAAGACTTGCATGGGTTTATTGATCAGCTGCAGCTGCGGCTGGCCCAATTGCATACCGCCATTGAAGCCACTTGGTTTCTTAAACCCGCAAACAGCTAGTTACCTAGCTGGCAGCTGTGCATCCCGGCTCTTGCCACCGGGACTATTGTTGCCGGCAAAAAAAACCCGCCGAGTGGGCGGGTTTTTTTCAATCAGGCTTGTGGCTTAGTAGCCGCCGCCAGATCGACGAGGCTTGTCTTGGGCTTCGTTCACTTTAAGTGCACGAGACTCAAGCTCATGGCCATTCAGCTCACTCATGGCGCGACGGCCGTCATCGTTGCTCATTTCAACGAATCCGAATCCGCGCGAGCGGCCTGTTTCACGATCGCTGATGACGTTTGCGGATTGCACCGCACCGTATTCACCAAACAATTGCTCCAGGTCCTGGCTCGTGGTGCTCCAGGGTAAGTTTCCTACGTACAGTTTCACTCAACTATCTCCGTGCTCGGCATTCGAGCGTCAGTTCGTGCGCATACCAACCCAAGATCCAATTGCACGGGTTACGACCAATGACCTTGTGTCATGTGGCTGTTAGAAGCGAGATCGATGAACTGGCGGAGAAACTCTCACAGAAGAAAATCGGGGCGGGCTCTTAACGGCCAGGATCATAACACCAGCCGCCACGCAACCCCTAGCCTTTTTTGATCAGCCCGGAGCCGCCTTCGCGGCCAATTTGCTCAGTCCTCGCCGTAGGCGAGCGCCAAAGTCTCCAGCACATCGGCAATCTGCTCGGACCAAAACCAGACTGCGGCAGCCAGCACGAGCAGCGCAGCGACTACGGTGACTCTCTCCAATAGTGCCTGCTTAGTCATTTTAGTTGCCTCGTTGGCTCAAATGGGCTCACGAAAGCGGGCTCATGAAAAACCGATCCAACGGCCGCTGGCGGCCACCGTGAACCAGATGGTCATGGACGACAATGCCAGCAGACGCAGGGTCCAAGGGGAGATGGTCGTGTGGTCAAAGCGCAGCAAGGGGCGGCGAACGCCATAAACGAAGACAATGCCGATGCACAATGCGGCCATCTTGGCCCAGTACATCTCGTTGTAATAGAGCTTCATGGCCACCGCTGAGCTCATGAAGACCCCGCTGACCAGCATGACCACCAAGCCCACGGTGAACCACTTCTGGGTGTTGTTGATCACCACTGCCGAAGGCACGTCACGCATGACGACGCCTAATAGTCGCAGGTCCCCCACCAACACCATGCCACCCAGAAGCGCCAGTCCCAACAGGTGGAACATCTGCACCACGGCAAATACGCCGCCATAGGCCTTGGACATCTGCGCCAGCAGCGAGCCATCTAACCATTCAAAGAGAAACAGCAAATCCATTACCGCCTCCTATGGCATGGCCGCAAGTTCATCGACGCAGCCGGCGGCCCAGTACATGAAGTCCGGCAGCTGTTTGTGGCAGTCGTACCAATCGTAGGCAATGGTGCGGCCCGTAATTACGACGCCCGCCCACAGCAGCAATGACAAGCCAGCACCTACCCGAATACGTTTTGGCGGTTTAGGATCGTTGTCCCAACCGCCCGCGGCGGCGCGCATTTGCTTGCGGAACAGCCAGGCATTGATCCCGGCTGCAATCAGCAGCACCACCTTGGTGCGAAACCAGATGCTCTGGGTAGTGCGCACCGGAATCGCGTAGTACAGCACCAGTCCTGTCACCAGCATCACCACAAAGCCGAGCATCATGGGCCGGTCGAGGCGCTCGGCAACCGTGGACGCCGGAACCTGATGAAAAGCCCAGCCGAGCATGCGCAGATCAATCACCATGAGCATGCCGAGGAACAGCATCAGCGTCAGCACGTGGGTCGACTCGACCCACGCGTACATGTAGTAGGACTCGTGCAGAGCGGTGCTATAACTCTGGGCATCAAACCAGCGCGCCAGCGCCAGCAGCCATTCATTCAGCACGTTGCATTCATCCCCATCGGGACATCTTAACGTTTGCCCGCAATGGCCGCATGGCTGGGTACGCCTAGCCTGAATTGCCAGCAGCTGAACCCCTCTTTGGCAAGGCTTCGGCCGAAGGCAAGCTACAATGAGCGGTTATGGCGATCGTTTTTTCCGTTCTGATGCTGCTGTTCTTCAGCCCACGCGCCCTTGCTGTCGAGACAAGCGTAGCGCCCGCGCTCAAAGGCACACTCGATGGCATACCCATGCATCAGCTCACGGTGCCAACTCTTAAGCACAGCGACGTTGCAGTAAAAATCGATGGCCAGCTGGACGAAGCGGTCTGGGCAACGCTTTCGACCTACGACAACATGATCGTCGCCGTGCCTGGCACCGGCGAACCCGGCCAGTACCCGACCCGGACTCGCCTGTTTGCCACCAAGCAAGGTCTGTACGTTGGGGTCGCCATGACCCAACCGCAGAACACGCTGGTGCGCAGAATGACCAACCGCGACGAGTTTATTGATCGCGACACCATTGGCGTGACTCTAGACACCACCGGTCAGGGCCTATTCGGTTACTGGTTCACGCTGGCCTTGGGTGATTCGCAGATGGACGGCAAGGTGCTGCCAGAACGGCGTTACTCCAATGATTGGGACGGCATCTGGATTGGCAAATCGGCAATCACCGATGTCGGTTGGAACGCTGAACTGTTCTTCCCCTGGTCGATGATGAATCTACCCAACAGTGCCGGGCCCCGGCAGATCGGCTTTGCCATCAGTCGCCAGGTGTCCCACGCCAACCAACGCTATCAATGGCCAGGGCACGCCTACTCCTCGCCGCAATTCGTCACCGCATTGAACAGCATGGAACTCGAGAACGTCAGCCGGCGCCCGCAATACTCGTTGATCCCCTACCTCTCCACTACCGTTGACCGAGCGCGAGACGACGTGGACTCGCGCCTAGGTTTGGATCTGGCCTGGAAACCCTCACCCATGTTCGAAGTTAGCGCAGCGCTGAACCCCGATTTTGGCGCCGTGGAAGCCGACGATGTGGTCTTAAACTTGACCGCACTGGAGACCTTCTTTCCGGAGAAGCGTTTGTTCTTCTTAGAGGGGAACGAAGTGTTCGCGACCACCCAGCGAGCAAATTCAGGCAACGAGCTACGCATTGTGACCAACGAGAATTTCGCCACCACCTCACGCCGAGTGTTCATGCAGGACAACCTGCAAGCGCCCATCTCCATGATCAATACCCGACGCATCGGAGGCACTGCCAATCAGGTCGCCGTGCCTGCCGGTGTTACACCTCTGCCAGGCGAAACCGATTTGCCCACCGAGCTACTTGGGGCTGCGAAATTCACCGGCAACTTGGCTGGCCTACGCTATGGTGTGTTGGGTGCGTTCGAGGACGACGTGCACTGGCAGGGCAGCGATGCCGCAGGCAATCCCGTGCCCATCGAAGCCTCCGGTCGAGACTTTGCGGCACTACGCTTGATCCAGGAATGGGTCGGTAGCAATCGCTACGGCATTGGCTATTTGGGAACCCAAACCAGCGGCCCGCTGTACGATGCCACCGTTCACGGTATCGATCTGCACCATGCGAGCGGCGATGGTCGCTGGACCAGCGATGTCCAGCTGTTGCACAGCGAAGTCGACGACGTGAGCGGTAAGGGGGCGCTTTACGACCTGGGGTTTACCCCCAGTTCAAGCCAACAGCATCGTCTGCAGCTCGACTATTTCGATGAACAGATCGACATCAACGACTTAGGTTTTTTGAGCCGCAACGATTATGCGTCTGCGCAATACGTGTGGATGTATGCTCGGGCTCAGCCTTGGGGCTGGCTGCAGGGCACCCGCGGCGCCGTGACCTTGCGCCAGGCCTACAACATCAGCGAAGGGCAGGTGGTCGACAGTGGATTGTACTGGCGCAACACCACCGTGCTGGGTGGCAGGAATACCCTGCGCACGGGTGTTGGCTACCTGCCCGAGCGCTTTGAGGACGTCGATAGCCGCGGCAACGGTGCTTATCGCACCGAAGATCGAGTTTGGACCAGCGCGATCTGGTCAACGGATGCCAGCAACGTTGCCAGCTACTCGTTCGAGGCCAGCGCCTTCCAGGAGGATCTTGGCGATTGGACG
Source organism: Pseudomonadales bacterium (assembly GCA_051027215.1). GTDB lineage: Bacteria > Pseudomonadota > Gammaproteobacteria > Pseudomonadales > Azotimanducaceae > CALHVX01. The sequence goes on from JBPCXR010000364.1 coordinate 4,277, forward strand.
TATCGATTGGCCACTGGCGTCACTCTACGACCCAGCGAACGCTTCTACATGGACATCGATCTGCGCTACACGCGCCGCGATGGCTGGTTGGTCTACCAAGGGGGCCGTGAGTTCGGAGCCTATGACGCCACCGAGTGGCAACCCACAATCGGGCTGACCTGGTTTCTTGCGGCCCGACATCAGCTGCGCGCCTCGCTACAGTGGGTGGGCGTCAAGGCAAGAACGCAGGCGTTATTTACCGTGCCGGCAAAAGATGGAGATCTTGTCCCGACTAACGCCACGCTGGACGACTACGACTTTACGGTGAGTCTGGTCACCGCCCAGCTACGCTACCGCTGGGAAATCGCACCACTCACCGACTTTTATCTGGTCTATAACCGCGGCAACCGCTTGCCGAGCCGCATGGACTCTGATTTTGGTGATCTCTTTAGTGACGTGTTCCGTGACCCCATCGTAGATTCGTTCATTGCCAAGCTGAGATACCGCTTCGGCAACTAGGCGATTTCGGCGCCTCGTTTCGATCTAACGCCAATTTCACGCCGGCGTTACCTCCGCTTCACGCGACTCCAAATAACTTTACGTCTTCCTCAACCTGATTGAGGATCAACCTTCGGAGGATTTGCAGTGAAGAGAACTCAACAGATCATGTCTGCCTTGGTACTCGCGCTCGGCGCGCAGTTGGGCTATGCGGCCGCCATCGAGGGCGGCGTCACTGAGGTGCGCTTGGATGCACCAGTTGCCAACGCAATTATCGATGCGGGCGTGTCACCAGCACCACTGGGTAGCGCAGGCTTCGAAGCCGACTCGCTGACTTTCAGCTTTCCCATCACCGGTGGAGACCTTTCTGATGAGGTCATTCCTGGTTCAGTCATCGATCACGACGGCTCCGGCATCAGCTTCACAGCGGGTGACATCAGCATCGAAATCGGTGACTTCGTCATCGATACCACCGACCTGTTGATCACCGGTTTCGCCCGTAGCACCAATCCAGCACAAGGCGATGCCCTGGATATTGACGGTGGCGTGCCTCTGTTTTCGCTGTCAACCGGCAGTGACGTTGACGGCTTCCCCTTCATCGTATCTCTAACGGAAACCTCTGCAGGTGCGCTGAACGCGACCTTTGGCACCGATCTGTTTGCCCCAGGGCTGCGCATCGGCACCGCGACCACTGGGCCGGTAGTCAGCGAAGTACCAGAGCCAGGCACCCTGGGTCTCTTGGGGCTGGGGCTGATCGCCATGGGTAGGTTACGCGCCCAGCGCTCTTAGCCACGAATCGCTCCCAACCTCGGTAGGCCGCTCAATCGAGCGGCCTTTTTGCGTTTAGGCCTCCAGTCAGCGCTCCTGCTTGCGTCGGTCGGAGACTAACTGGCCGCCAATGCCCCAGTTATCGGTAGATACTTCGTCGATTACCACCACCGTCGTTTCAGGATTTTTGTTCAGCACGTCCACCAACATTTGTGTGGTGCGGCGCACCAGTTCTTCCTTTGCTTGCCGGCTCACCGCTTCGTCCGTGATCTTGATATTGACATAGGGCATTGCTGTCTCCTGCCGTTGTGTCCCAGAAAAAATTTCGTCGACATCATAGCGCCCCTCCCCGCGACTGCTCTCTTAAACATCGATTTCTGCAGCAAAGCTCAGTAAGGTCACGAGCTACTGGCACAACGTCAGAATTGAGAATTTACCGATGATTTGTCGCACTGCTATCGCTCCTTTGCCCCTGCTCATAGGCCTTGCGCTAGCGGGCTGTACAGAACCTGCAGATCAGTCCGACGACGAGCGCGCCATTCAGCAGCAGGATCTGGATGGATCGCAAGACGGCGCCAGCATCCCTGCGGCCGCTGACGGTAGCCAGCCAGAGGTGCTGGGTAGCCTTGGCTTTACTGCACGCACTCAACACTTTAACCAGCAAGTCACCGAGTGTCGTCTGCGAGCCACACCGGAAAGCAGCCAGGGACTTGCCTGGTTCTGGCTAAGCTCGGTGCCCGCAGACACTCCGCTCAGTTCCAGCCTCGCCGACCCGGCGCAACAGTTCAGCACGGAATTCCAAATCCAAGACATACCAAACGCCACTGGGGTAGCACTGATGACGTTCGCCAACAGCGCAGAATCCGTTGCCTTTGCAGGCGATCCGGTAACAGCGGCGTCTACAGCAAACTACCTATTTTCCGTTGATGGCAGCGAGTTCGACATTCGCGCTGGTAGCAACGGCGTGCTCAGCAAAGGAGCCAGCGGTAGCGAACATGGCGAAGCCGTCGCCGTCGTCGTTGCTTTCAGCGGAACTGGGCAGTCATTCGACGAAGCCTCACTCAACACTGCTGCGGAAACATTGGAGCTGAGTTTAGAGTTAACAGCGCGCTGCGTTCTTAGTTGGCACTACTAACAACAACGAGGCTACACCGGTGCCGCTTTTACAACTGCATGACGCAGCGCTAGCCTTCGGACACGTTCCTCTGCTCGATGGGGTAGACCTGGTCATCGAGCCGCGCGAGCGGCTGTGTCTCATCGGTCGCAACGGCACCGGCAAATCCTCACTGCTCAATGTAATCTCTGGTGCGCAGGCGCTGGACAGCGGTCAAGTATGGCGCGCAGATGGCCTGCGCATAGCCAAGCTAGCCCAGGACGTACCAGAGGGCGCCACCGAGTCACTGTTCGAAGTGGTCGCTACCGGTCTTGGCGACCACAGCGCTTTGCTTAGCCGCTATCACACTGCCAGCCTAGAACTTGCTGATGGCGATGCCGCTGCGCTCGACGCCTTCAGCAAACTTCAAGCCGAGGTCGAAGATCAGGGCGCTTGGGAAGGTTCGCAACGGGTGGACGCCATGCTTAGCCGCCTGGCGCTGCCGGCCGAGGCACTGCTCAAGGAATGCAGCGGTGGGGTACGGCGCAGGGCCATGCTGGCACAAGCATTGGTAAGCGATCCGGATCTTCTGCTGTTGGACGAGCCGACCAACCACTTGGACATTGAGTCGATCCAGGCATTGGAAGATGCGCTGGTGAACCACCCGGGCGCGGTTATGTTTATCACCCACGACCGCAGCCTAATCGACGCCATGGCAACCCGAATCGTTGAGCTCGATCGTGGCCAGTTGCGCTCCTTCCCTGGGACCTACGCCGCATACTTATCGCGCAAAGAAGCTCAGCTCGCCGCCGAGGCTGATCAGGATCGCAAGTTCGATCAGAACCTCGCCAAAGAAGAAGCCTGGATTCGCCAGGGCATCAAGGCGCGCAGAACGCGAAACGAAGGACGGGTGCGACGCCTTGAGTCCCTCAGAGCAGAGCGTGCGGCAAGATTAAGCCAAGCAGGTCGCGCCAAGTTGCGCCTAGAGCGCGGAGAAGCTTCGGGCAAGAAGGTGCTGGAAGTGGAGAAGGTAAGCTTTGGTTACGATGACGAAACGCTGATTGCGCCCTTCTCGACGTTGATCATGCGTGGCGATCGCATTGGCATCATCGGTCGTAACGGCAGCGGCAAATCCACCTTGCTGCGGTTGCTGCTCGGTGAACTCACGCCCAACAGCGGTACGGTGACCCAAGGTACGCGTCTGGAAGTTGCCTACTTCGATCAGGAGCGTGTTCAGCTCGATCTGGAACGCAGTGTGCGCGACAACGTCGCTGAAGGTTCGGATACCGTGCAAGTCGGCGGTCGTTCGAAACA
>JBPCXR010000365.1:0-52934 GCA_051027215.1 Pseudomonadales bacterium
AAAGTACGTAGCCATCTCCACGCGGGAGGCGGCTTTAGACGTAGCCAGTATGTGCGAAACCTCGACCAAGGTGTTCGTGCTGGAAGTCATGGGTCGCCATGCCGGCTGGATTGCTGCGGCAGCAGCATTGGCTCAGGATGAGCCTGGCGCTGCGCCGCACATCATTTTGTTACCAGAGGTGCCCTTTAAGAAGCAGGTGTTTCTGAAAAAGGTAAAAGAGACAGTGCAGCGCAACGGCTATTGCGTGATCGTGGTGTCGGAGGGCGCCCAATACGCCAACGGTAAGTTTGTCGCCGACGCAGGTAGCGTCGATGCCTTTGGCCACACCCAACTTGGCGGTGTAGCACCAACCATTGCGGCGATGGTGAAAGACAAGCTTGGCTATAAATACCACTGGGCTGTGGCAGACTATTTGCAGCGCGCGGCCAGGCACATCGCCTCAGCGACCGACGTCAAACAGTCCTACGCTGTCGGCAAGGCCGCTGTGGAGTTCGCCCTGCAGGGTAAGAACGCCATTATGCCAACCATAGAGCGCATCAGCGATAAACCGTATCGCTGGAAGATTGGTTCGGTACCGTTGGCGAAAGTGGCGAATGTGGAAAAGAAAATGCCGCGCCGTTACATCAGTAAAGACGGTTTCGGTGTTACTGCGGCCGGTAAGCGCTATCTGGCACCGCTCATCGGCGGAGAAGACTACCCTTCTTATCGCGATGGCTTACCGCAGTACGTTCGACTGAAGAATGTGCTGGTGTCGAAGAAGCTAAAACCGTTCAAAGTCTAGGCGTTAACGCCAACGTGCAGTCAGCGGCGTAGGATCATCAACCAGCGACCTAGATTCAACAGGTCAGCCAGAGCGCCAGCAAAGTACGTCAGTGCGGCTGCTTGCAGTACCTGTCGAATCGATGCTTCGTAGCGTTTGGGAACGTAGTCATCGATCAACAGCGGCAGCGCTTTATTGAAGCTCGCATCCCACTCTTCTGGCAGCACGATTAAATAGGCCAAGGCGCCAAGCAGCTGCAGGCCAATGCCGATGACAATAAGGCCGATAAATAAGGCTGGTGCTTTTGCCACGATCGCCACCAGGGGCACTAATGACAGCACTACTATGCCGATCTTTTTGAGCTGCAAAGCTTTGGGAATGTAGCGTTGGCGAAGCTTGAACACTGGTTCGCCACGAGCGAATTGGATGGCATGGCCCACCTCGTGAGCGGCGACAGCCACGGCGGTGAGTGATTTGCCGCTAAAGTTGGCGGGGCTTAGGCGCACCGCCCGGTCCGTTGGGTCGAAGTGATCGCCACCTGGAGTGGTTTCTTCCACCGAAATGCCTTCTAACTGAAAGCGTTCGATCAAGTGTTTGGCCAGCTCGCCGCCGGTGCCCGGCATGCCCTCTAGGGTACCGCTATTGCGCGACATTACGAAGCGCACCCACAGGCTTGGTGCGTAGATCGTTAGCAGCAACAGTGCTGTGAGAATGAGGTAGAGCACCCAGGCATCTTAGCCTGGGGCTTTGCGGATGAGTATCGAAGCTAGGCCTCCCGCAACCAGGGAGGCTTAAGTTCTAAGGCGCTCGTTTAAACCAGCAGCGGTGCGATCACCAGACTAACGATGGCCATAACATTGATTAGAATGTTCATAGATGGGCCAGAGGTGTCTTTGAAGGGGTCGCCAACGGTGTCGCCGACTACTGCCGCGGCGTGTACATCGCTACCTTTGCCGCCGAGATTACCCTTTTCAACGTATTTTTTGGCGTTGTCCCAAGCACCGCCAGCGTTCGCCATCATGAGGGCTAGCAAGACGCAGCCCAGCAGGGCGCCACCAAGTACTCCACCGAGGCTTTGCGGCCCGAGGGTGAAGCCAACCAGTGGCGGCACGCCAACTGCAATTACCCCGGGTAGCAGCATGCGCTTGAGCGCTGCGGATGTCGCAATGTCGACACACTTGGCGGTATCCGGTTCGGCATTGCCATCGAGCAGTCCAGGAATTTCGCGGAACTGGCGGCGGATCTCCTGAATCATTTCCATGGCAGCGTCACCCACTGCGGTCATGGTGATACTGGCGATCAGAAACGGCACCAGTCCACCGATGAATAAGCCGATCAACACATCGGGATCACCAATGTGCAGCAGAAAATCGCCGCCGCTGGTGAAGGTGATGGTTTCTACGTAGGCAGCGATAATCGCCAGCGCGGCCAAAGCAGCAGCGCCAATGGCGAAGCCTTTACCCATGGCAGCAGTGGTGTTGCCCAACTCGTCCAGCGAATCAGTAATGGCCCGTGTCTCTTCGCCCAGGCCCGCCATCTCGGCGATGCCGCCGGCGTTGTCTGCCACCGGTCCGTACGCATCGACGGCCATGGTCATGCCCACTGTTGCCAATAAGCCCACGGCAGCCACGCCAACGCCGTACAGTCCAGCAAGCTCGGTGGAGATATAGATGATCCCGCAGATCGTCAACAGCGGTAGAACCACCGACTGCATGCCAACGGCGAGGCCAGTGATCATTACCGTGGCGCTACCAGTCTGGCCGCTTTCAGCAATACGCACTACCGGGTGCGAACTGGTGTAGTACTCGGTGACCAAGCCGATGATCACGCCACCCACGCTGCCACCGAGCACGGACCACCATATGTTGGTGGAGATGCCAAGTTCGCCCAACATGAAGTAAGCGGCAGCGATAAACAGGACCGGAGTCACCACCATGCCGATGCGCAGCGCAACTGCCGGATTGCTACCAGAGCTGGCGCGGACCACGCCAATGCCTATGATTGAACACACGAGCCCGGTGCTGGCTAGTGCTAATGGGACAAACATGAGCGCAGCGCGACCATCGGCTTCGCTCATGCCGGGCAAAACAAGCGCAGCAACGCCAGTGGCCGCAAGCGTCGAGGCAATGGCGATGGTTGCGATCATCGAACCGCAATAGGACTCAAAGATATCAGAGCCCATGCCCGCAACGTCGCCAACGTTGTCGCCAACGTTGTCGGCGATGACACCAGGGTTGCGCGGATCGTCCTCAGGAATGCCGGCTTCGATTTTGCCTACCAAGTCGGCGCCAACGTCCGCACTCTTGGTAAAGATGCCACCACCAACTCGAGAAAACAGCGCAACAACAGACGCGCCCATGCCGAAGCCGTGGATGTGGTGCGCGGTTTCCGGATCGCCGCCATAGAAGTAGTACACCAGGCCCAGACCCAACAGACCGAGGGAGGCGACGGCCAGTCCCATGATGGAGCCGCCGAAAAAGGCGACGGACAATGCGTCTGCCTGACCTTTGGTGTGGGCGGCGTAGGTGGTGCGCACGTTGGCCTGGGTAGCGGTATACATGCCGAACCAGCCAGCACCGGCTGATGAGAGAGCACCCGCCAGAAATGCCATTGTGGTCTCTATGCCTAAAGAAAAATACGTCAGCACCAACAGAACTGCGGCGAAAATCCCCAGCATGCTGTACTCACGGCGCATGAAGACCATGGCGCCTTCATGAATGGCGTTAGAGATCTTGGTTAGATTTTCCGGGCCGGGTTCGTAGCGCTTAACAAGTCCGTAGACGATGATGGCGGCGATCATCCCCATAGCGCCAAAGGCTGGGGGGATCAGGTAGTTATCGAGCATATCGTTTCTCAGGCTCCTGGTTTAATACTGTGCCGCAACCGAGCGCAACTGTGTTGCAACCGGCGCAGGGGGGGGAGCGCAACCGGCCTACAAATGCAGGTATGCCACTTGAGTGTGTTCGATTGTCTGGTTGCTAGAGGCCGGGGCTGTGGTCCCGAAGGAAAGCTCAGCGCCGGCCTGCAGCAGATCCCCCGCCCGCTGGCGGCGCGTATGATAACAGCGTGGTTCGCGACTGCCAGCGTTGTGAGCGCAGCTGACCCAGGGGTTGCTGTTTAGCGCTGGTTCGAGTGTCTAGCCTTGGGCTAGGAGGCTGCGGAGATCGGCAATCGCCGAGTGCACTCTGGAGATGTAGGAGGCCATGACCAGGGAGTGGTTAGCGAGAAAGCCCAGCCCATCGCCGTTCAATATCATCGGGCTCCAGACCGTCTCTTGGGTTGGCTCCAGCTCGCGAATAATCTGATTAAGGCTGATCCGCGCGTTTTTCTTTTCCAGAATGTCGCCGAAGTCCTGCTCCAAAGCCTTGAGCAGGTGCAGCAGGGCCCAGGTCTGTCCGCGCGCCTCGAAGAACACGTTGTCGATTCGCAACCAGGGCGTCTTCACATCGGCTTCGACCGGTGCCTGAGTCGCCTGGCTGGCAGCGGGTTCGCCGGCTAGGTCCAAGTTCAGCTGGCGCTTGCCGACGCTGGCGGACAGTTGCTGGGACAGCGAGCCAAGCCGAGTCTCCACGCCTTGCAGCCAGCCCTGAAGGTTGTCGGCGCGGGCATAGAATTGGGCATCAGAAACCTTCGGATCGGCCAGGCGCGTCAAGTACTTCTCAAACAGGCGGATACCCGCTCGGTACTCGTCCTCTGATTGCGGAAAGGCCCAGCTAGAGTTGTCGAAGAAGAAGCGCCCTTCGGCCTCGGACAGATGTTTGTCTTCTTGGGACTGACTCTGAGAGCGAGAAAAATCGATGCGAAAAGCTCGAGCAGCGTCGCGCAACTGAGTGAGAGCGCCGAACTCCCACTCCGGCACGTTATCCATCCATAAGCCAGGCGGGAACATGTCATTGGACATAAATCCGCCGCGCTTGGTCAGCAGCGTATCAGCGATCTTTATTACCGTATGGGTGGTTATATAGCCGGTCACCAGGGTCTGCCCGGTGCTTTCGGCATGCTCTTCGGCGGCGGCTCGAACATCGAAAACATCGGGCTCGTAGTCCCACCACCACATCAGAGCTAGAACTATGGCGGCGTAAACGCCAACCGCGATGCCGAGAATACGCATGATCATGGTCGCGCTGGCGACTCCGTTGCTGCTGGGTGGATTAGGTTACCAGCGCTCTGCATCAAATGTCGCTGTCAGGCTAGTGCCGGAGGCGAAGTGCAGGGTCACCCGTGTCTGCGCTGGCAAGGTCTCGATGCCGAATAGCATCAGGTGGTAACCGCCTGGCGCAAAGCTGAGCTGGCTACCTGGGGCTAGAGGCAACTCGTGGATTCGCTCCATGCTTACCCTGTCTCCGCGTTGAACCGTGCGGTGGATCTCCACGCTGCTGCCAACCTCGGCCGCTACGCGTACTAGGGTTTCGGCTCTGCTCGTTGAGTTGTGCAGCTCGAAGTAGCCGGCAGAAACGGTCTTTCCGGGTAGCGGCAGCTTAAACCGCGCCTGAGTAATTGCCAGCGCAGCCTGTGGTTCGGGGGCGCAAGCGCCAACGGCGATGATGCTCACTAAGAAGCTCGATAGTAGTGCTCGGTGAGTCGGCTTCATTGACGGCACAGCAGCGTAACCCGGCTTGGCGCGCCGACCTCGAACTGGGCGCGAATGCGTCCCTGGCCCTTTGCAGCTGCCATGCGGCCGTAGATCCAACGGTAGTCTTGATCGTTGCGAACGGTGATGAAGGTGCGGCAATCGGGATGCCGAGCTCTGGCTCCTAGCTGCTGCAGGCTTTGCGCCAGGCCAGGGTCCCGAGCAGCGAGAGCTGCCTGGTTCATGCGCAGTGCCTGGCGCTCGGAATCCAGCAGCAGCGCCAGATAGCTTTCGGTGGGCGCGATACCCGGATGCTCGCTGTCTACCAACCGTGCCCGCGCAAGCATCGAGCGTGCAGCTCCGTGGCTCTGCCGATCCGCTGCACTGCGAGCCCGCTGCAGATAGCGCTCCGCTAGGGTTTCTATGCCGCGTAGCGCATGCAGGTTGTCGGGTGCCAGCGCTAATACCCGCCGATAGTAATCCAACGCGCTGTTCTCATAGGGGTGGTCCCAGTGTTCCTGGGCCGCAGCAGCGTCAGCGCGATGGTTCAGAGCCGCCATCACTTCGGCATCCGGTCCAGGGGGTGGTGCTGGTGATGTCGCGGGTGGCGCGGCGCAGCCAGCGGCCACTGCCGCGACCAGTAACCCAAGCCGAACCAGCGCGATCGGTGAAATTTGTGCCATAGCTAAACAACGCTCGGACTGTGATTGGCAATTAGTTGGACTAAATCCGGCGCAACGCCCTGAATTCGTGACCCTGCTCCAGTGCCTCGGGCAGCGCCGCGCTATAGTACGTTGCTCGGTTGTGAGCGCCCAGTATCAGGGCAATCACTATTCGCTACCCTGGCGAACTCAGTTCAGAATGTTGGGTCATATTGCTACCCAGGAGCCAGTTCCAAGGAGCTTGGATGTACACCCGTATCACTACCGCTCTCGCGTTGGCTAGGTTTCGCGCGCTGCCATGGCTGTGTTGGATTGCCTTACTGTTGCCGTTCAGTCAAGCGGTGCAAGGGGCTGATGCCTGGCTCGACGATCAGCCCGAATTCCTGCGGGTAGACCAAGCCTTCATATTTAGTGCGGAGGTGGACGAGGCCGGCAACGTGGTCGCCCGCTGGGCGATGCCTGACGGCTACTATTTGTATCGCCATCGATTCGAGGCCCAGGCGCGCGCCGATTCCGGTTTGGTGCTTGCTGAGCCGTTGATCGCACCAGGTAAGTCGAAGATCGACGAGTACTTTGGTGCAGTGGAAGTCTACTATCACGATGCAACCTTGCATGTGCCAGTGCTAGCGGGAGAAGGCACTCAACAAGTGGGTATCAGCTATCAGGGTTGTGCGGATCAAGGCTTGTGCTATCCGCCAGAGACCCAGTGGGTCACCTTGCCGGTTGCGGCCAACCCAAACAGCGCCGATCCCCAGAGCGGTTTCTACGCCGGCAAAGGCTTGCAGCGAGTCAGTGCTCGTGGTGTGCCGGATGAAGAGGGGATTGCCGAAGAACCCGTTGCCGAGGCCCAAGGTGAGGTACCTGATGAGGGCGCGGAAGCCGCTGAAGATGGCCAGGCGGCAACAGCGGCGGGGCTTGTTGATTCTGCTACCGAACCCCAGGAATCGATCACCGCAGCGGTGCCGGCAACGGAAGAGCAGCGTTTAGCGGGTCTGCTCGCCGGTGGTGGTCTGTTCAGTGCATTGCTGATCTTCTTTCTTGCCGGTCTCGGGCTGGCCTTTACCCCCTGCGTCCTGCCCATGGTGCCGATTCTCTCGAGCATCATTGTCGGTGAGGCGAAGCAAATTACTCGTGCCCGAGCTCTCAGCCTGTCAGTGGCCTATGTGTTGGGCATGGCCTTTACTTATGCAGCATTGGGTACGGTGGTTGGTCTATTTGGCGCGAGCTTGAATCTGCAGGCAGCCTTGCAGTCGCCACCGGTGCTAATTACCTTCGCTATCGTCTTCGGGCTGTTGTCGCTGTCCATGTTCGGCTTCTATGAGTTGCAGTTGCCACAAGCCTGGCAATCCGGCCTGAACAATCTGGGTAACCGGGTCGGCGGTGGCAAACATGTGAGTGTGTTGGTCATGGGCGCGCTGTCGGCGCTGGTAGTGTCTCCTTGCGTTTCCGCGCCATTGGCCGGAGCCCTGATTTATTTGAGCACCACGGGCGATGCACTGCTGGGTGGTGGAGCGCTCCTCGCCCTTGGTCTCGGCATGGGTGTGCCGTTGTTGGTGATTGGTGCTAGCGGTGGCCACCTGTTGCCCAAGGCCGGCGCTTGGATGGACGGGGTCAAGGCGGTGTTCGGGGTGCTGCTGTTGGGAGTGGCGATTTGGCTGCTCGAACGAGTCGTTCCCGCCGGCGTGACGCTGGCTCTGTGGGCGGCTTTGGCCATTGGCAGCGGTGTCTACCTGGGCGCCCTAGATTTGTCCCCACGCCAGGGTTGGGGACAGTTTCGCAAGGCTGGCGGAGCCTTTGCCTTGGCTTACGGAGTGCTGCTACTCATTGGTGCCAGCAGTGGCGCGCAAGACCCGTTAAAACCCTTGGGGCCTTTGGTTGCCGGCTCAGGTTCTGCCCACGGTGGTTTTGTGAAGATGTCATCAGATAGCGAAACTGGTGTCTGGCTGGCGGTCGACAATCTGGCAGATGTCGACAGACAGCTGGCCCGAGCGGCGTCACGGGGCGAGCCCGTGCTGCTGGACATGTACGCCGACTGGTGTATTTCCTGCAAGGTCATGGAGCGATCGGTATTCCCGAAACAGCAGGTGGCCGCGCTTCTGGGGCAATTTCGGCTGTTGCGCGCTGATGTCACGGCCAATAGCGCAGAGCACAAAGCGCTGTTAAATCACTATGGCTTGTTTGGCCCGCCAAGCATGGTGTTTTTTGCAGAAGATGGCAGCCCAATGCCCGAAGTTACGCTGCAGGGCGAGCTCGGTGCAGACGCGTTTGCCGGTCATCTGAGTGCTGTTCTGGCAGCGTCCGAGCAGTCGGTAACCAGTAACGTCGGCGAAATTGTAGCTAAAATCCGCTAAAATGCGACGAACGGTAGGCCTTCAGTGGATTTTACTGCGGGCCTCGGGCACACTCCGCAGCGCACACTGATTTGCCGGGATACCGCCGTGGCCAAATTTCTCGTCCTCCATGGTCCAAACCTCAACCTTTTGGGCAGTCGCGAGCCTGAGGTCTATGGCACCGATACATTGGCCGATATAGACCAAACTCTGATCAAAGAGTGCGCGGCCCAAGGCCATCAGTTGAGTTGCCAGCAAAGCAACAGCGAGGCACAGCTGATTGAATGGATTCACGCAGCCAAACTAGATGGCATCGCTGCTATCGTCATTAATCCTGGCGCATTTACGCACACCAGCATCGCCCTGCGGGACGCATTGCTGGGGGTCGCAATTCCCTTTATCGAAGTTCATCTGTCGAATGTGCATGCCCGAGAAGAGTTTCGGCAGCACAGCTACCTCAGCGACATCGCTGTGGGCGTAATCAGCGGATTGGGTGCCCCGGGCTATGGCTACGCTCTGGCTAGATTTATGGCGCAGCACTAACCATGCGCCAACAGCAGGAATTGCACAGATGGATTTGAGAAAAATCAAAAAGCTGATCGAGTTGGTAGAAGAGTCGGGGATCACCGAGCTCGAGGTCAGCAGTGGTGATGAGGCGGTGCGCATTGCCCGACCCCAGCAAGCGGCAGCACCCGGTGCCGTCGTGGCTCAACCAGTGCGCAACTCCGAGCCAAGTAGCAATGCTGGTGATTCACAGACGGCGCAGATCGAAGTGCGAGCGCCCATGGCAGGGACTTTTTACGTTGCGCCAGAGCCCGGTGCGTCGGCATACGTGCAACCCGGCGAGACTTTGCCCGCCGAAGCGGTGGTCTGCATCATCGAAAGTATGAAGATGATGAACGAGATTCGTTTGAGTGAGGCTGGCGAGTGCATTGAGGTGCTGGTCGCCGACGGCGAACCCGTGAGTGCCCAGCAGCAGTTGTTTCGGTTTCGGTCCAACGCGTGAGCTGGCTCAAATTGAGTCTGGATGCGAGTGCAGCGCAACTCGAGGCCACCGAGCAATTGTTGACGGAACTGGGTGCACAGGCGCTGACGGTCTTGCCTCTGGACGATCAGATCCCCTGGGAACCTAGCCCTGGGGAACAGCCCATTGCGCCGCGAAATCGGGTAGAGGCGCTAGTACCACTGAGTAATGATCTCGAAGGCCTGCGCAGCTCTCTGGCGCTCAGCCTGCCAGCAGAGCAGATGCGAAGTGTGGATGCTAGTTTCGTTGCCGATGAAGATTGGCAACGCCGTTTTGAAGCCAACGCAATCAGCGCTCATTTCGGCGAGCGCCTGTGGCTGGTGCCTAAGTCAGCGCCCATACCCGATGGCCCTTGCGTGCGGCTGGACCCGGGTTTGGCGTTCGGAACCGGCGCGCACCCAACCACGCGCTTATGCCTGCAGGCGCTGGCGGTTAGTAAGCTCAGCGGTGCACGGATTTTAGACTACGGCTGCGGTTCCGGCATTCTGGCAATTGCGGCCATTAAGCTCGGTGCTAGCGCGGCAACCGCGGTGGATTATGACCCCCAGGCGCTAGTCGCGACCGCCGAAAACGCAACATACAATGGTGTTTCTTGTATAACCCAGGATAGTTCCGACGCGCAGATTGCTGCTGAACGAACCAGCACCGCGCAACGATCTACCAATGACCACAACGAAACGAAGGATGCTGCAGCCATGCTGCAAATTTGCCTGCCCGAGGGGTTGGACCCGAGCCAGCAGTTCGACGTTGTGGTGGCCAACATTCTGGCAAATCCGCTCATTGAGCTGGCGCCTAGACTGCAGTCCGCCGTGGGACCTGGCGGCCAGCTGATGTTGGCAGGGTTACTCAGTACCCAAGTCGAGGCGGTTATGGCTGCCTATCCGGAAATCCGTTTTCAAGGCCTTGCGCCTGAGCACTGCGAGGATGATTGGCGCCTGCTTCGGGGTCAGCGCCGGTGAGCGAGCCGTTCGATCTACAGCCGCTGGTCACGCAGTGCCCGAACTGCCATACGCAGTTTCGCGTCAGTGAGGCTCAGCTGCAGATCGCGAACGGCAAAGTTCGCTGTGGTGCTTGCCTCGGTGTCTTCCAGGGGGTCGACAATATTGTTTGGGAGCAGGACGAACGACTTGATGACGACGCCGATAATGCCCTCGATGATCTGCTCGATGAACTAGAAACGGAACCTGATGCGGTCGAGATTGATGAACTCGAAGTACCTGCGGACGAAGAAAGTATCTTAGGGCTGGGGTCGCCGCCCACACCCACACCCACACCGAAACCAACACCGACAGCAACACCGACAGCAACACCGACACCGACAGCAACGCCAACAGCAGCTGATGTGACCCAGGGGTCAAGTTCTGCGGTATCCCAGACGCTGTCCAGCGAAGATGCTGCAGAAGCTTTAGCTGCAGCGGTAGCGGCAACCTTTTCGCAGCCTGCCAAGTCGGGTTCGCCAGCTGCAGAAGGGGAAGCAGCAGCGGCAGCGCAGGCGCAGGAGATCGCGGAGGCGAAGCAGTCCGCAGAGATGGAGTCGGCAGCGAGCAAGGCTGCAGAGGCGCCGACGCAAGCGCGGGTAGATCCACCTTTAGCGCCGCCTGCCTTGCCAGAAACCGCTGCCGAGCCAGCGCCTGAATCTGAGCTGGAACGAGAAGCCGCAGCGCTAGCGCAACAGCAGACGAAGCCAGAGCTGGAGCTTGAGCCGAAACCCGAGGAGATACAGAAACCTGAACCCAAGGCCGATCCAGCACCCAAGGCCGATCCAGCATCTACACCGAAACCCGCAGCAGCAATCCCATCAGCGAAGCCGCAGCGGCAAGAACCAGCTCAACCCACGCCACCTAGTGTGCCGCCAGCGGATCCGGTGGAGGAAGCGCCTGATCCGTTTGAAAGGCTCAGTGCCAACAAATCCGATGAGCTGCCAACGCCTGGAGCTGAGCGAGGCTGGATGCTCTATGCGGTGACGATCGGCGGTGTTGTGTTGCTGCTCGCACAGATTTTGATCTTTCGCTTCGATGCCTGGACTCAGGACCCAGGGTTGAGACCCATCTACGGCGCCTTGTGCCCGGTGTTTGGTTGCAAATTGCCGCCACTGCAAGCGCTAGACAAGATGTCCTCGCGTAATCTAACGGTGCGCACCCACCCCAGTGTCGAAGGGGCGCTCATGGTAGACACCGTGATCATTAATGCGGCAGATTTTCCCCAAGCCTTCCCCGTGTTGGAGCTGACGTTTACCGACATCGACGGCAACGTCGTTGCCGGACGTCGCTTCGAACCAGCGGAATACCTCGCCGGGGAGCTAAAAGACGCCCGCAATATTGCCTCGCGCACGCCCGTGCGAATCAAATTGGAAATCCAGGATCCCGGACCCAAAGCGGTGAGCTACAAGATGGACTTCCGCTAGGCTGCAGAGCTTGAGGTCCGTGGCGCTGGCGGTATCATGGCCGCCCCGTCGCCACCGCGCACTGGTTTTGGTTGTCATAGGCCCCCACACACTTCGCACTTCAGTGCTACTGGCACCCATGGCTGGTATTACCGATGCGCCTTATCGGCGCTTGGCTTGGCGCCTGGGTGCCGGTTATGTGGCTTCGGAAATGATCGATGATCGGCCTGAACATTGGGGTCGACTGAAGTCGACCCGTCGTCGAGTGAGTGTTGGTGGTGAGTGTTTGAATGTAGTGCAAATCGCCGGCAGCGAACCGCAAACCATGGCCGCTGTTGCTCGACAGGTCTACACCGACGGGGCCCAGATTATCGACATAAACTTTGGCTGCCCAGCAAAGAAAGTCTGCAAAAAGGCGGCAGGGTCAGCGTTGATGAGAGATGAGGGCTTAATGGCCGACATCGTTCGCGCTGTAGTCGCGGCGGTGCCGGTGCCGATTACCGCAAAGATGCGCACGGGTTGGTCAAGGCAGCATCGCAACGGTTTGGCGGTGGCACTGCGACTGCAAGACGCGGGCATTAGCGCGCTGACGGTCCACGGCCGTACCCGCGCTTGTCGTTTTAACGGTCAGGCAGAGATCGATACCGTCGCCAGTATCAAAGCTCGACTGTCCGTGCCGGTGATCGCCAATGGCGACATCGATAGCATCGGCGCGGCTCAGCGGGTATTGCGACAAGCTGGGGTCGATGGCGTCATGATTGGCCGCGGAGCGCTGGGTCGACCATGGCTGCTCGGGCAGGTAGCGGCATCGCTTGGGGAAGGGCCGTCAGTGTCGGCGCCAACCCAGCTGGGCGCGTTCATCGCAGATCATGTTGCCGCCATGCACGAGTTTTATGGGGAAGCGACGGCGGTACGCATGGCGCGTAAACACGTTGGCTGGTATCTGGCCCAAGCACCGTTGGTCGCAGAGCGCCGGCGCGCGCTGCGGGCTAGGTTTAACGCGCTGACCGACGCTCAAGCTCAGCTCGATTTGTTACGGACGTTAGATGAGCGCACGCATTACGACGAGGCGATTCATTATGGGAGTGCAAGCGCATGACATCAGACCCTAACGAACAGCGCCGCCCGATCGCGCGAGCGTTGCTAAGCGTTTCTAACAAAGACGGCATTGTGGCCTTGGCGCAGGGCCTGGCGAGCCAGGGCGTGCAGCTGCTGTCGACCGGTGGCACCTACGCCGCACTGACCCAGGCCGGACTCGAAGTCAGCGAAGTGTCTAGTTATACCGGCTTTCCAGAAATGATGGACGGTCGCGTGAAAACGCTGCACCCAAAAGTCCATGGCGGAATACTAGGTCGCCGGGGGCAGGATGATGCGGTCATGGACAGCCACGCCATCGATGCCATTGACCTGGTGGTGGTCAATCTTTACCCGTTTGCGGAAACGGTGGCCAAACCGGACTGCAGCTTGAGTGATGCCATTGAGAACATCGACATTGGCGGTCCTGCCATGGTGCGTTCAGCGGCAAAAAATCATCGCGACGTTGCTGTGGTGGTTGATCCTGAAGATTACGACGAGCTTTTGAGCGCGCTGAACGCCGGCGGTACCGACTACCAGCAGCGCTACGCATTGGCGGTGAAAGCCTTTCGGCACACGGCAGCCTACGATGCGACGGTTGCCGCCTACCTTGGCAAAGACGAGCAATTTCCAAACTCGCTGACCCTGACCTTCGATAAAGCCCAGGGCATGCGCTACGGCGAAAACCCCCATCAGGACGCAGCGTTCTACATCAGCTCACCCGCCCAGCCAGGCACTGTTTCGGCATTGACTCAGCACCAAGGTAAGGCCCTGTCATACAACAACGTCGCGGACACCGATGCCGCGCTTGGTTGTGTCGCTGCATTTGACGCGAGCGCCTGCGTGATCGTTAAGCACGCCAACCCCTGCGGGGTAGCCGTAGCAGATTCACCCTTGGCGGCGTACGAGCGGGCGTTTGCTACCGATCCAACCTCCGCCTTCGGTGGCATCATCGCCTTCAATCGAGAGCTCAACGAAGCTACGTTGGCGGCAATCTTGGAGCGCCAGTTCGTTGAAGTGGTTGTTGCACCCTCGGTTACTCCCGGGGCCATCGAAGTGGCGGCAAGCAAGAAAAACGTGCGCCTGCTAAGCACTGGTGCAGCAGCGAAGCAGGCGCCGAGCTTGGATTACAAGCGTGTTGGTGGGGGCTTGCTGGTGCAATCCGCTGACCAGCAATTGCTGGATCCGGAGCAGTTGCGGGTGGTGAGCAAACGGCAACCTAGTGCGACGGAGCGTGCAGATCTGCTGTTTGCCTGGACCGTCGCTTGGTTTGTTAAGTCTAATGCCATCGTTTACGCCCGTGATGCGCAAACCATCGGTGTGGGTGCCGGCCAAATGAGTCGAGTGATCAGCGCCAAGATTGCCGGGTTGAAGGCCGAAGAAGAAGGCCTGGCGGTGCCAGGATCGGTTATGGCATCTGACGCGTTCTTCCCTTTTCGTGACGGCATTGACGCAGCAGCAGCTGCTGGCATTCGCGCGGTGATTCAACCCGGCGGATCGATGCGAGATGAAGAGGTCATTGCCGCCGCTGATGAACACGATATGGCGATGATGTTTACCGGCACCCGACACTTCAGACACTAACAGCGCCCTGGGGGACTATGCAGTGAAGGTATTGGTGATTGGCAGCGGCGGCCGTGAACATGCGCTAGCCTGGAAAGCGGCGCAAAGCGAGGCGGTGAGCCAGGTCTTTGTGGCTCCAGGAAATGCCGGAACCGCGCAAGAGGCAAAAGTTCGGAATGTCGAGGTTGACGTCGGCGACTTCGCCGCCTTGGCGCAGTTCGCTCAAGTACAGGCTGTTGCGCTAACGATTGTCGGTCCTGAAGCACCCTTGGTCGGAGGGATTCGAGATTATTTCGATGCCCGAGGCCTGCTGTGCTTTGGACCCAGTGCTGCGGCTGCACAGTTGGAAGGCTCAAAGGCTTTTACCAAGGACTTCTTAAAGCGTCATCAGATCCCTACCGGCGACTCCGAGACTTTTTCTGATCTAGAGCCGGCACTAGCCTACGTGCGCCAGCAAGGTGCACCGATCGTGATCAAGGCCGATGGCCTTGCGGCTGGTAAAGGTGTCATCGTCGCCCAGACGCAAGCCGAAGCGCTAAGCGCGGTGCAAGACATGCTCAGCGGCAACGCCTTTGGCGATGCCGGGCACCGGGTGGTGATCGAAGAGTTTCTAGAGGGCGAAGAAGCCAGTTTCATCTGTTTGTGCGACGGTGAGCGCGCAATACCGTTCGCCAGTTCCCAAGATCACAAAGCCAGAGACGATGGCGATGAGGGCCCTAACACCGGCGGCATGGGCGCTTACTCGCCGGCGCCCGTAATCGATGCAGCGATGCATGCCAAAGTGATGCGGGAAGTCATTGAGCCGACCATGGCCGGTATGCGTGCAGACGGCGCGCCGTATCAAGGTTTTCTCTATGCGGGTCTCATGATTACCCCAGCAGGCGAGCCGAAAGTCATTGAGTTCAACTGCCGCTTTGGTGACCCAGAAGCACAACCGATGATGATGCGTTTAAACAGCGACCTGACCACGATCTGCAAGCTTGCCGTTACCGAAGGATTGAACGACGTAACGTTGACTTTCGATTCTCGAGTTGCGCTCGGTGTGGTGGTGGCCGCTGGTGGCTATCCACATGAGTATCGTAAGGGTGATCCGATCAGCGGGCTTAGCGAGGTCGACGGCGAGCGTTGCAAGGTGTTTCATGCAGGCACGGCGATGGCCAATGGCTCGGTGGTAAGCGCCGGTGGCCGTGTGCTTTGCGTTGTGGGTTTGGGCGATACAGTGGCGAGCGCACAAGCGGAAGCCTACCGAGGGGTTGCCAAGCTCGAGTTTAGCGATCACTTTTATCGGCGTGATATTGGCTACCGTGCCATTGCCCGGGCCTGAAGCGACGCTGCCCTACAGCACAAGCCGCAGATTGCGCTAACAGGCGGCAATCTCCAGCAGGCATGGTAACGCCATGCTCGCTCAACAGCTGAAACGACTCGATGCCTTCGCTCATCTGCGCTGGAGCGAGTTGAACACCGTCGCCCAGCATACCCAACTGCTGTGCATACCACGCGGGCGTTGGCTGTTAAAACAAGGGCGGCGGCTCACTGGCGCTTACTTCCTAACCCAGGGCCGGCTGCAACTGTGGCAACCACAGCGGCAACTGAATGCGACTGAACAACTAGCCAAAGAGCCGTTCTATCCGGGAGCAAGCGCTGCCCTGGCGCTTACCCAGGTGCAGCTGCTGCAGGTCGACACTCGTCCCATCGCGTTTCTACTCGAATCGATACCGGCAACGGTAGCAGGCTTCGAGTTACGTGAGGAGCCCTGGCTAGCCCGCTTTCTCGATTCTCATCTGATGCGCCGCCTCGATACCGATCGCTGGCAACGGGTATTGCGGGGCATGAGCGCTGTTTGCGCTGAACGCGGCGATACGCTGGTGCGCCAAGGAGACAGTGGGGATTGCTTTTTTGTGATCAAACAAGGGCAGGCGGTGGTTCATCGCGGTCGCCACAGCCTGGCTTATCTAGGCGCCGGCGATGTGTTTGGTGAAGATGCGTTAATCGCCGGTGCGCCAAGAAATGCGTCGGTTACCTTGTTATCCAAAACCGAACTCCTGCGCTTGCCACGGCGTCCGTTTCTGGAGTTGTTGGTGCGCGGGGTGGTGCCTTATGCGCAGGCGATCGCGCCAGACCCCGCCCATAATCGGTTACTGAACATTGGTCGTAGCACGGTCGACGGTGCGCAGGATGTGCCACTTCGTGACTTTCGCTTGCATTGCCAGGCTCTGGATCAGGGCTTGAACTACTTTGTCACTGGTTCCCACACTCGCGCCCGGGCGCTTGCAGTGTTTTTATTGCTGCAACGAGGTTACCGCGCTTGGGTCCTGTTAGGCGAAGATGCGGAACTGCCCTGGCTGGTCACGCCTGAACGGTACGCTCCCGCGCCCATGCCCTTAGTTGATTGATGCTCTCAGCGCGCATTACAGACATGGGGTAAGTCCGATTGAGAGCGGCGATGACATCTTCTTGGGTGACGCTTGCCGCTTTGGCGCTGGCTAGATAGCGCGCAGATACGATAGCTTCTTCGATTTCGGCGCCGGTAAAACCCTCGCTCTGCCCGGCGAGCTCTTCGGTGTCAAAGCTGCGTGCGTCTAGGTCGCGCTTGTCCAGATGAATTTGGAATATTTCTGCACGAGTTGGGGAATCGGGAAGATCGACAAAGAACACCTCGTCGAGTCTTCCTTTGCGCACTAGCTCAGGCGGCAACGCGGCGATGTCGTTGCTGGTAGCAACAATGAACACCGGCGACTTGTTCTCTGCCATCCAGGTCAACAGCGTGCCCAGCACCCGTTGTGAAGTTGCACTATCGGATTCTCCGGTGGCCAATCCCTTCTCGATCTCGTCCATCCACAGCACGCAAGGTGCCATGACCTCTGCCTGCTGTAACGAGTTGCGCAGATTACGCTCTGTCTCGCCAAAAAATTTGTTATACAGCGCCCCAAAGTCCAGACGCAGCAAAGGCAGTCCCCAGAAACCAGCGACCGCCTTGGCAGCCAGGCTCTTGCCCCCACCTTGTACCCCCAGCAACATGACGCCTCGGGGTCGATCTGTCTCGCCGCTAACGAAAGCGTCCCGCCGCAAAGTTAACCAGCGCTTGAGGTTGTGCAAGCCGGCAACGTTTTCGAAGATCTCGGTGTCGTATTCAAAGCGCAGTACGCCCTCCGAATCGAGCAGATCAAATTTAAGACGATTCACTGCCGGAATATCCGACTGAGTGATTGCGCCATCGCTGAAGATGGCGTGCCTGACCAATACTCGCGCATCAGCGTGAGAGACGCCGCGCAAGTTTGCGATCAGCTTGCGCAGAGTTTCGTTGTCGGTTTTGACCTTTTGACTTTGATTGCGTACCGACCATTCCTTGGCGATCTCGCGCACCAGCCCCATGAGCTCTTCGTCGCTGGGAAGCCGGAGGTTGAACTTCGCAGTAAAACGGCCAATGTCGGTGGGAATTTCTAGGCGATGGCTGATCAGCACCACGGTGTTGCCTAGGCGTTCCACATCCAAGGCGATTTCTTTGAGATAACGCAGGTGCTTGGGGTCTTCTGCCATATAAGGGTGGAAGTCGCACAGCGCGTACAGTGCCGGCCCTGGGGTTTGATGAATGTGCGCGAGCAACGCTTCTGGCTCTTGCAGATTTGCCGATCCTTGCACCCGATCGCCGAGGCCGCCCCGGATCAAGCCGGCCACAGCGCTCCACTCGAACAGTGGTAGACCTCGGCTCATGGCCAGCCGCAACAGCAGAGCCAGCACCCGGCGCTCATCCGGAGACTCAATCGCCACCAACGGGATGTTGGCATCAATGATCATCCCCAGGTCTTTGCTATCGGCCATCTTCAGTCCCTGTCGTCGACGCGGCATGCGGCTGGCAAGCCGAACCAGGCAGGACCACACGCTTTGCGTAGAATAGCGGCAAGCTTGAGCCGCTGATGCGAACGGATCAGAATTTCTTGATGGACATAGACAACGTGATTGCTGGATTTGACCGGGCACTGCGTACCCTCAGTGGCCAGCGCCCTGCCGCCCGCCCGCTGCCAACAGACGCGGCCCCCGTGGAGCTATCGGTACCGGAACGGGAACACGTTGCTGGCCTGATGCGGGTTAACCACGCCGGAGAAGTCTGTGCTCAAGCGTTGTATGAAGGTCAGGCGTTGGTGGCTCGCTCGGAAGCCGTACGGACCCAGATGCAGGCTGCAGCGGCGGAGGAGCAGGATCATCTGGCCTGGTGTGAAGATCGGTTGCGGGAATTGGACAGCGGTCCCAGCGTGCTTGGACCATTGTTCTATGGCGCATCGTTCATGATGGGAGCGACCACGGCAATGCTTGGTGATCGTATTAGCCTGGGCTTTGTCGAGGCTACCGAGGACCAAGTCTGTAGGCACCTAGATGAGCATATGCAACGACTACCTGCAGAGGATGAGCGCAGTCGGCAGATCCTTGAGCAAATGCGCGCCGATGAGCAGCGCCACGGCGCGCAAGCGCTAGCTGCCGGCGGCACTAGCTTCCCGGCGCCGGTCAAAGGCGTGATGCGCTTGTTGGCGAAGGTGATGACCGAGACGACCTACCGGGTGTAGGTCGTCGTTAGGTCGGTGCCGTACTACTCAAACGTATAGCTGACTTCTAAACCATAGGTGCGCGGGTTGCGGGTGGCGGCGTAGGTCCAGATGCCAGCCACGTCGAAGCCGATACCGTAGCCATCTTCTTCGGTCAGGTTGTGGCCAAACACGCTGACCTGCACGTTGCGATACTCGTAATTCAGCGAGGCGTTGATCAGGTGCTGTTCATCGTTGCTGACTTCCGGCTTGTTAGCGAAATCCACCTCGTGCTCGCCAATAAAATGCCAGCCAACTAGCGCCCACAGGCGCCCGTCGTTCAGCTGCCACTCATAGGTGGCGCTGGCTGCGGCGGTTATATCGGGCGCACGGCGAATTTCCAAGTTGGAAAGATCCACTAGCCCAGAGGGCGCAACGAATTGAAACTCATCGTATTCAGCGTCCAAATAACCGATGTTGCCACGTAGACTTAACGCTTCTGTGGGGTAATAGGTCACATCGAGCTCGATACCCTGCATCTGCGCGGTCGAGGCGTTGGTCACCAGCGTCACCTGGCCAGTGCCGCTGGTGCTCGAGGGCAACTGGAGTTCTTCCTGTTTGTCATCGTAGTCCATGTAGAAGATGGCGCCGTTTACCCGCAGGGTGTTGTCGAGCCACTCGGTTTTAAAACCGAACTCGTAGTTGTCGACGGTTTCTTGGTCATAGGGTGTGGTGGCGGTCTCGACGCTGTCGACCCGGCCGTTGAAACCACCGCTGCGGTAGCCCACTGAATAGGTACCGTAAATCATGGCGTCGTCGTTGATCGCATAGCGAATGCCGACCTTTGGCGTGAATTCCGTCCAATCATCGTCAGCGGCTGCGGTGACGATGCCGCTTTGGTCTGTATCTTTTTCGTCTTTGGTATAGCGTCCACCCAAAGTCAGAGTGAGATTCTCGGTGAGATCGTAATCACCCTCAAAGAAGATGGCCGAGGATTCGGCTTCCTGCATAGAGGTTTGCGGCAAGTCCAGCACGGTATTCGGCACTGCAAAACCGATGAAGCTGCGCAAGCGAATTTCGTACTCGGAATCCCACAGGTAGATGCCTGCAGTACCCCTCACCGGCCCGTCACCTTCGTAGGTCAGGCGCAGCTCGTGAGTTTGCTGTTCGTACTCAGCAGGTCTTGATGTATGAAACAACAGCGGCGGTGCGGCATCGAAGTCCGTCAACACAGTTTCTTCGGTTTCCCAGGAACCGAATATGTAGTCGAGTCGCAAAGAGTCGCTAAGGTCCCAGCGAACCTCCAAAACATGGGTGTCCGCATCGAAGGTGGCGTCATCAGGGCCGTCTATGTCTTGGGTAGTTTTCCAACGATCACCAGATAAGGGTGTGTCGATGTCTGGCGAACAGAAGCCAAACGAATCACAGAACAGCTGACCAGGTTGACCGACATACAACAACGGCGGCGTGTCCTGATCGGTGCGCTCGATCTGGGTGGTGTATTCGATCTCAAGGTTGTCCGTGGGGCTGTAGAGGATGTTGCCGCCAAAGGACTGGTATTCCACGCGGCCCTCGTCGCGGCCGGTGTTGACGTTGTCGTAGAAGCCCTCACCTTGATCGTCGTACGTTCCCGTGAGTTTCACTGCCACTTGTTCGCCGATGCCGAAGTTCAGCAATCCTTCGATGCGGGTTGTGTCGTAATTGCCGACGGATGCGCGAATCTTGCCGCCGAGCTCACCAGTGGGTTTGCTGCGCCGCATGTGGATGACGCCACCGATGGTGTTGCGGCCAAACAGGGTGCCTTGAGGTCCTCGTAAAACCTCAACGCTCTCCAAGTCAATGGCTTTGGTGATGCCGCCTGTCATGGTGCCGAGAAAAATGCCGTCGACCACGACCCCTACCGCTGGATCGAAGTTTTTCTCGACTTCAGATACACCGATACCGCGAATATAGGCGGCGGCCACGCCGCCAGGACCCTGGGCGGTATCGTCGAGTACCAGGTTCGGGGAAACATAGACCAGATCTCGAATATCCCGAGCGAAGTTGTTTTCTATTTCCTGCGGGCTCAACGCGCTAACAGATAAACCCACGTCCTGAATGTTCTCTTCGCGTTTTCGCGCGGTGACAACAATCTCTTCTATGCTCCGGGCGCCTTCTTCTGCGCCTGCGATCGATGCCAGGTTAAAGGTCAGGACTGCGGTCAGTGCCGCACCTGTCTTGAGGTGGTTCATTGCTCTATCCCTTAGGTTAAATTTGGACTCTGTCGCGTAGAGTTACGGCGATTCGATCAGGGTCCGAAAGTCTCTGTGACGTGCTCGGTGTCTAGATACTCGCGTACCGCGGCGAGTTTTCCACCGCTCACAACGTGCATGAAGTGATATTCGTTTTGGTAGACGCGGCCGTTCTTCAGCGGGCCGTAGCTGGTGGCTTCCATGCTCACTCGATCGTCTTCGGCGGTCATTAAGGTGGGTGTCACGGCGATGCCAGCGGTCGTACTGTCGGCGATACCGTGCACCAGCTCGGCAAATTCTGCCTTACTGTAAGTGGTTGAGATATGGGTCTTGCCTTTGACCGTCCAGGTGGCGTCATCGGCTAGCAGTGCTAAGGCATCATCAAAGCGCGAATCTGAGAAAGCCTGCCAGAAGCTGCTAACCAGGGCCTTGTTTGCCGCCAGAGCCTGTGCTGTGGAAGCTTCGTTGCTCATCGGTCTCTCCTTACCGGAACAAGTCAGGGTCGGGAGGCTAACTTGCTTGTTGCTGTCTAGCAAGTGCCCAGAGAGAGTCTCCCAACCCGGGTCCGAGCGCTCGAGAGTGCCCGGGTCAGCCGAGCAGGATTAGCGGTTCTTGAACGCTCGAACCTGCTCGTTGTAGTTGTTCGCTACAGCGTTGAGCTTATCGACGCCGGTGTTGTAGGCGTCTGTCACTTCGACTTTTTGCTCTGGGGTGATTTCTGCGCCGAGATCCTTCTCTGCTTGTTCTAGGCACGCTAGGGAATCTTGCATGGCCCCAATGTAGTTGCGCACTTGGGATGCAGATTCGGTCATCTCCTCTTTGCTGGCCTTGGTACCGTCAACAATGACAGGTTGCTCGGTAAATTCGCAGGCACCCAGGTCTACTTCTGCGGCCAGGCTGATGCTGGCTGCGGTCGACCCTAATAGGGCGACAAGGGTTAGGAGACTGATTTTGCGATTCATCGGGATCCTCCGCTTAACGCCGCTTTCCTGCGACGGATGCTCTTCGTCTGGCTTCATGCCCTCTGATGCTATCGAATCTTGCTGGATTCGCCAATCTGCTGTGTTCAGACAGCACAAATACACAATTTATTTGCTTAATAATCTGCTATCGGTGGGTGATAGATCAATTGCACGCTGTTACCAGCTGGATCGAAGCAGTAGAAGGAACGGGCGCCGTCCCGATGAGTTTTCGGGGCTTTGGAAATCTGCACCGCCTGATCGCTCAGGAACTGGTGCCAAAGATCGACGTGGGCAATGTCTCCGAGAATGAAGCCAATGTGGTCAAGGCGTGATTCCGTAATGTCGCTACAATTCGGCGAGCGGTGCAAGGCGAGGTTATCGTTACCCGAGCTCAGGTAAATGTTGTCTGGATCGGGGTGCCACTCGATCTGCATGCCCAACAGCTGGGTATAGAAGTGTGTGCAGGCTTCCAGATCCGCAACGTACAGCGCCACGTGCCGCAGGCCGCGATGAGCGGGTGGGCGTCCCTCGGGCATTTTGTCAGTCACTTTGGCTTTCTTCGATTGTGTAGTCGTGGCTCATGGCGACTCCTGCGCGAGCGAGCATGATCGAGGCCGAACAATACTTGTCTGCGGACAAAGAGATGGCTCTGGCCACCTTGGACTCATCAAGATTTTCGCCGCTTAGGCGGAAATGGATGTGAATGGATTCGAACACCGCTGGCACGCCGTCGCTGCGCACGGCAGAGATTTCGGCAGTGCAGGTGCTCACTGTCTGCCGAGACTTGGCAAGAATAGTGATTACATCGTACGCCGTGCAGCCACCAACCCCCATGAGCATCAGCTCCATTGGACGGCTACCTGCGTTAGTTCCCCCCGCGTCGCTTGGACCATCGAGTGAGACGCAGTGCCCGCTACTGCCTGTGGCTTGGAACTGTACTTTTTCTACCCACTCTACTTTGGCCTGCATAGCAACCGCTTACCTGCATTGGAATTGTAATCTCGTGACCTTCTCTCGCCTAAATGAGTGATCCAGCGACCGCTCATACTGTGAAAGAGTGCCGTTTGTCGACCAGGTCTCGTTTCGCCGCAAAATCGTGTGCCAGTATTCATTTCACGCAAGGTGTTACGAAGGAGCGGAACCTAAAATGCTTGCAGCGAAGAACTCACAGTTTGGCAGCGTTGGCGCAAAACGGCCTCTGTCAACCAAAGCTTTCGGCATGCAGCCGAACACTCAAGACAACGCACATTTGGATGCGTTTTTGACTGCGGCGCATCGGCGCAAGTATCCAGCCAAAAGCACGCTCATATACGCTGGCGACAAAAGCGATTCGATCTATTACATCTTGAAAGGTTCGGTCACCGTACTGGTGGAAGACGAATCTGGTCGAGAGATCATTGTATCTTATTTGAATAAGGGCGACTTCTTCGGCGAAATGCCGTTGTTTGTCGACGACTCGCCACGCTCCGCATGGGTCAAAGCGAAGACTGAGTGCGAAGTTGCCGAATTGTCTTACGGCAAATTCAAAGAGCTGGCAACCAAGCACACGGATCTGCTCTATGCCGTTGGCCGGCAGATGGCGGAAAGGCTGAACCGGACCACGCAAAAGGTGAGTGACCTGGCGTTTTTGGACGTTACCGGTCGAGTCGCACGGACGCTGCTTGAGCTCACTAAGCAACCGGATGCAATGACGCACCCGGACGGTATGCAAATCAAGATTACGCGCCAGGAGATTGGCCGAATCGTGGGTTGCTCTAGGGAGATGGTCGGACGTGTACTGAAAACCCTCGTGGACCAAGGATTGGTCTCGGTCAAAGGAAAGACCATGGTGGTATTCGGTACTCGCTGACACGCGTAGAGATTACGCGTTGCGCCTATCGGGCGCACATATGCACAAGGATGTGCAAGGAAACGGGCAGCTTACGCTGCCCGTTTTCGTTTCTGTCTGTTAGAAAACTACCGGTCGCTTACCCGTGCAAGCGTTGCGCCTGACGCTTCTAGTGTATCCGGAGTCAGCCTACTTGCGTCTTCTATCCCGGTTCACTACTGTCCCTCGGGTAACTCGGGGGAGATCGCGGGACATGTCGAGACTGCATCGGATACTTGCCGTTGGTGTGGCGGTATGTGCTTTTGCGCTGGTGGCGGTCGCCGAGCGACCTGGTACGGGTGCCATGGCGCAGCAGACCGTCGCACCTTTTACCGAAATTGAATTTACGCTCCCCGGCGAGCTGACTTTGCTGCGAGGCGAGTCCCCCAGGGTCGGGATCACCGCAGAGCCGCAACAGTTGGAAGCCATTGAAGTTATTGTTGACGACGGCTTGCTAATCATCCGCGCGGACGAACGTGGTTGGCTACGCCGTGTCGCTCTGGACGACGTAAAAGTCGAAGTCAGTTACCAGGCACTCAACGCCTTGCGAATCGCCGGCAGCGGTGATGCGCTGGGCGATGCTTTTGCGAGCGATGCGTTCGAATTGTCGGTCAGCGGTTCAGGTAGTGCCTTGCTCCAGTCGCTCAGTTGCAAGACTGCAAGTTTTGGCGTCGCTGGCTCTGGAGATATCGGAATCCAGGCCCTCGACGCTACATCTAGCACCACGGAGATCTCCGGTAGTGGCGATATCGTTCTGCGCGGTACTGTTGCTGAGCAGGTTTTGCGCATTGCCGGTAGCGGTGACTACAGAGCTGGTGGGTTAATCTCGCAAAGCGCGCTGCTGAACATTGCCGGCTCGGGCTCCGCTCGTTTGCAGGCTAGCGAGCGAATTTCAGGATCTATCCTGGGTTCCGGAGATCTGCTTTATGTCGGAGAGCCCGAGCTCGCGATACGAGTCGAGGGTTCTGGCGAGGTCAAACAGTTGCCGCAGACGTTGTAGGCTCAATTTGGTGAAGTTGTGGGGGCAGCAATGACTCGGAGTCAACAGCTGAGTGCGGTCCCTTCATCGGGGCTGTTGCGAAAACTGGTGGATCATCCACAACTACCGGAGATCGTCCCCCGTCTACGTACCCCTGCTTTGACTGCGCTAATTGCCGCAATTGGTGTCGAAGACGCCGGCCCGGTGATTGCTCACACCACCACGACTCAGCTACAGCGGGTCTTTGATGAGATGCTTTGGTCGAGCTTGACGCCTGAGTCAACAGAGCGAATGTCGGCGAGGGCATTTGCGCAATGGCTGCAGGTGTTGGTCGAGCAGGGCGAAGGGTTCCTTGCGGAGCGTCTACAGGCGCTGGGCTTGCAGTTCTGCGTTGCCCAGTTCGCCCAGCTTACCGAAGTGCACGATGTGCAAGACACACTGGCGCTAATGGATGAGGCAGCAGAGGTGTTCGGCACCTATAAGGTCCTTGCGCGGAATCCAGAAGATTGGGATGTAGTGCGAGCGGCGCTAGTTGCCGTCGATGGCGAATTGCCCGACTTTCTGCATTCTGTGCTTGGCAACATCACGGTGGCCGTACGCTTTGCCGGCACTGAATCAGTCGCCAGCACAGCAGCGGTTGATGAAGCTCATGATCGCGATTTGCGGCGCGAGAAGGATGGCTTCGTGACTCGCCAGAGCGCTTTGGAGTTCTTAGCCACTGCACGTACTGCAACGCTTGAAGATTTGTGTGACATGCGCGCTTATGCATTGCCAGTGCGGCGCTATATGGCTACCCAAAGCAACGCCAAGCAATCTGAGCCAGTGGAGCAAGCCGACCTGAGTGACGGTATCCGCGAGCTGCAGACGATTTTGGATGGTGTTCAGGTCATCGATCGGACGCTGCGACTCGAGCATCGAGACGCACGTACATTGCCGTTGAAAGAGCTGCTGGATCAACTGGAGCTGCAGGCGCCAGCGGCGTTTGAGCGTTGCCTTGCGGAGTTGGTATACCTATCTAACGTGCTGGTTGCAGGTTCAAAAGACTTAGGCGAGCGTTTTAACGAAGTAGAAGCGGCCAACGCCGCGCTGTCTACGGCAAATTTGGGGGCTGCTTATCTCGTCTCGCAACACGGCACAAGCATCGAAGAGCTCCTGCAATCTACCCCAGGGTTGATCCGAGCATTCTCCGTAGGCTGGCATGTTCTGCACCAGGTGGCTGGACGAACTGCCAGAGCGCTGGTGGCGACGTTGCGCACTCCGGCCGTTCGCCATCAGCTGTTAAACCGCGCTTGGATCGTTGACGAGGTCGACGTCGCCATTGCCGATTTCGTCAACAAAGTCGATTTGGCGAAGTTCGATGAGGTCCGGGAAGCGCTGAGTTTCGTTTCGCTGGTGATTGAACCCGAGGCTTGCGCGCGTTTGCGGGTGCTCATTGCGGAGTTTCCTCGGCTGCCAACGAACGCGGTCCCTGGTGAGCGCGTCAACATCAACGCGCGAAGAATCGATGGTCTGGAAGATCTGCGTGACGTCGATGAATTTCTGCAGTCGCTGGCACAGCAGGTCAAATTGTGAGCGACGTTGCTAAGTGGGCGTGTCGCCAGCAATAGTAACCCGCTCCATACGCCGTACTGCTGGCCAGTAGTCCGAAGCCGCGTAGTGCTGGCAGGAGCGGTTATCCCAAAATGCAATCGAGTTGGGCTGCCACTTGAAGCGACACTGGTATTCGGGAATCGAGGCTTTGGAATATAGCTGTTGAAGCAGCTGTATTGACTCTTCTGCAGGCATACCAACGATCTCTTTGGTGAAACCGGTGTTGACGTAGATGCTTTTGCGACCCGTGTCGGGATGTGTGCGAATGACTGGATGTTGCGGATTGGGATACTTTTCTTCCAGCATCTTTAGCTCGGTCATGCGGCCCTGTTTTTCATAAGGCCGTCGAAAGTGAGCGAAGTCGTGGATCGCTACCGCGCCGTCTAGTTTGCTCTTCAGCTCTGGGGATAGCCCTTCGTATGCGGCTTCCATGTCGGCGAACAGGGTATCGCCACCAACCTCAGGGACTTCTAGTGCGCGTAGCACCGACCCTAGTGAGGGCTGCAGGCGCCAGGTAACGTCAGAATGCCAGGCGTTCTCTTTGCCTTTGCTGTCACGGTCATGGGTAATCGCGAGGACTTCCGGCAGGCCTTCTTTGTGCTTGGCGAACGGGTGTACCTCCAGTTCACCGAAGTTGCGGGCAAATGCCAGATGCTGGGCCGTATTAATCTCCTGGTCGCGGAAGAAGATCACCTTGAAGTCGAGTAGCGCTTGGTAAACCGCCTGCCGCTGCTGCTCGCTAAGTGGGTTGCGTAGATCTATGCCGTGAAGTACCGCACCGATGGTTGGCGAAAGTTGCTCGATCTCGAACCCAATGCCCGCTGAGCTAGCGGCGTTGTGCTGATTGCCTCTGGCTGTGGTCATGACTGGTCTCTGGCGAATTTGCTCATGGACAGGGTCGCAGCTCTGTCGGCTGGCGTCCAGCAGGGCTACCAGACACTGCCAATGTGAAGCGGCGCACAGTTGTCTGTATTGGCACGGTCTCGGCGCAGGGGGCAACTATGCTCTAAAGAGACGTCTACGGGAGTAGAAGGCATGCGCGTGGAGCTTCGTTACAGGCAGCCAGATCAATATGCAAAGTCAGCGCTCACGGTGTGGGGCGACGGCTTGGCAGCGTGTGCACAGTTGAAGTCGTTCGCAACCGTTGTTGGGCCGCTCGGTGCATAGCCTACTGCGTCAGCAGATTGCTAAATACCTGGCCCCGGCTGTGGCAGAAGGTCCGCAGCAGCAAGACTTTTTGGCGGCCATCGACCAGGCTTATCAACAGGCTGATGCTGACCGACTGCAATTGCAGCGCTCAGTGGAACAGAGCTCGGCTAAGCTGGGTCAGCGCAACTCGGATCTACAGGCGCGATTGCTTGAGTTGGAAAAGACCCAGGCCAAACTCGCACGATCGTCCTCGTTGCTCCGGTCTACCTTAGATTCAACCGCGAACGCCCTGGTGGTGATTGGCAACGATCACAAGGTGCGGGCGCACAATCGCCAGTTTGTAAAGATGCTGCCGAACTGGGCAAAGGATAGTTGCGTTGGCATGGCGACTTTTCCGCTGTTGCGGCCGCTGCTACGCGCGGTACAGGACGTTGCTGAGATCAAAGCCATGCTGCGCACGATCAGGCGCTCACCTGAGCAAAAGATTCAGCGGATGCTGGAGCTAAAAGACGGGCGCTTTCTCGAGATGACCTCGATTCCGCAAACTCAGGACGGCGAGATTGTTGGGCGGGTGTTTACCCTACAAGACGTTACCGACAAACGCTTAGATGAAGAAACGATCAGGCACCAGGCATACCACGATGCACTTACGGGGCTCCCGAATCGTCTGTTGATGGGAGATCGCTTGCGGCACGCGATCTCTCTAGCCAACCGCACCGGCCGGGGTCTAGTGTTGTTCTTTTTGGATTTGGACCATTTTAAATCCGTTAACGATCGCCTGGGTCACGATGTCGGCGATCAACTGCTGCAGGAAGTCGCCGGTCGGCTAAAGAACCGGCTTCGTGCCAGCGACACCATATGTCGCTTGGGCGGCGATGAATTCACGGTGATGCTAGAAGATCTGCCCAAAGGCGACTCTTGGCAGAATGTCGCCACCGACCTAATTGAACGCCTATCTCGGCCCTACTTAATCGCCGGCCAGGAAATTTGGATCAGCGTGAGCATTGGAGTCAGCCACCACCCGAGGGATGCGCAAACGGCGGATGAGCTGCTGCGCCACGCAGATATGGCGATGTATGAGGCCAAGCAGCTTGGTCGCAATCGCTATTCGGAATTTTCTACGCTGTTGCAAGTAGAAACCGACCGTAAGGCAGCAATCGAAGCGCAGTTGCGGCACGCCATCGAACGCAACGAATTGCACTTGGAGTATCAGCCAAAATACGCGCTTGCAACTCTGCGACCGGTGGGTTTCGAAGCGCTGCTACGTTGGCACAATCCGGTCCTAGGCAAAGTCTCGCCGGATGAGTTTATTGCGGTCGCTGAGCAATGTGGCTTGATTGTCGAAATCGGTCACTGGGTGATCGAAGAGGCCTGCAGTCAGTTGCGTAGGTGGCAGGTTGGCGGGTTCTCGGAGATGACAATCGCTGTGAACCTTTCGACTCAACAGTTCAAGCATCCAAGTTTGGTGGTCGACATAGAAAAAGCCTTGCAGCGTAACAACCTGCATCCTGCGTGGCTGGAGTTGGAGATAACCGAGTCGTCGGTGATGGAAGACGTCGAGTACGTGACCGGTGTGCTGCTGAAGCTGCGCCAATTTGGTGTTGCGCTGTCGATTGATGATTTCGGTTCCGGTTACTCGTCTATGAGCTATCTGAAAAATTTGCCGGTGGACTACTTGAAGGTCGATCGCACTTTCGTTCAAGAGATCGCCGATTGTCCCGAAGACACGGCGATTGTGGCTTCCATGATCACCTTGGGACACAATCTCGGGCTGAAGGTGGTTGCCGAAGGCGTTGAAACTCAAGAAGGGTTGGAGTGCTTGGCGCGATTGAACTGCGATCTTGTTCAGGGCTATTTGCTGAGCCGACCGGTATCAGCGGAACAGGCAACGCAACTCTTGCATGAGCAAGTTCAGGTGCACAACGTGCTCAACGGGGCCGATTCGAACCCGAGCTAAATCTGTGGTCTGCACAGATTGAGCGCATCGATGTGCGCCTGATGAGTGCTATGGCTAGCGAATCTCGCCGAACAGCGCTGTCAATGCTGCGCCAGGATCAGGCTCGCGCATAAAGGCTTCGCCTACAAGAAAGCAATTGATCTGTGCGTCGCGCAGTCGAGCGACGGTGTCGCTATCGGATATGCCACTTTCTGTGACCAGCAGTGTATCGCTAGGTACTTTAGGGGCAAGCCTGAGACTGTTTTCGATATCTGTTTCGAAAGTTTTGAGGTTGCGATTGTTTACGCCAACGAGCGCAGGTTTAAGGCTGAGCGCTGCTGCCAGCTCAACCTCATCGTGCACTTCAATCAGGACGTCCAGCCCTAGGTTGCGCGCACATTGGTAAAGGGTCGTCAGGCTCATGATGTTTAGTGCCGAGACGATCAACAGTATGCAATCCGCGCCTAGCGCTCGGGCTTCGAAGATCTGGTAGTCATCGATCACGAAGTCTTTGCGTAGCACGGGCAGTGGTGCGGCAGATCTGGCTGCTAGCAAATAGTCGTCATGGCCTTGAAAGAACAACTCATCGGTGAGCACGGACAAACAGGCGGCGCCAGCGACCGCATAGCTGCGTGCGTGCTCTGCCGGTTCAAAGTCTTCGCGAATCACGCCTTTGCTGGGTGAGGCTTTCTTGATCTCAGCAATGACAGCTGGCTGCTGTCGCAGCAGCCGAGCGTTGAGCGCGGCGCAAAAACCGCGGGGTGGTGCCTGCTCGTCTATGCGCGCCTGCAATTCGGCAAGTGGAACGCGGGCTTTGCGCTCGCTGACCTCATCTCGTTTGTGCGTGAGAATCCGATCTAGCACAGTGGATTGTTCGGCTTGGCTGGTCACGAGTCTTCGCCCATCAGCTTGGTGATGCGGACGAATTCCTGCAGTCGCTCGTTCGCTAAGCCAGCGGCAATGGCGTCCTGAGCCATGTCTACACCCATCTTCAGGCTTTTTGCCACCCCCGCGCTGTAGATCGCTGCGCCAGCGTTTAGGCTGACGATGTCAGCTGCCGCAGAATCGGGCTCGGTCAACGATTGTTTCAGCAGCTGCAGGCTAGCGGCTACCGAATCTGCCTTTAGCGACTCCACAGAGCGGCGCTCAATGCCAAAGTCTTCGGGCTCAACCTGGTAGCTGGTGATTGTGCCCTGGTTGAGTTCCACCACCTGGGAAGGTAAGTCCAACCGAATCTCATCTAAGCCGTGGCTGTGCACCACAAGCACATGCTCACGACCGAGCAGCTGCAAGACTTCACAAACGATTTGCTGTTTATCTGCAGCGAACACGCCCATTACTTGGTTTGGTGCATCGGCCGGATTGGTCATGGGTCCCAGGATATTCATCACCGTGCGCACGCCTAACTCCAAGCGTACTGGCGCTGCATGACGCATGGCGCTGTGGTGTGCTTGGGCAAACATGAAGCCAAGCCCGACTTCCTCAATGCAGCGGGCGATTTGCTTCGGGGTCAGTGTCAAGTTGGCGCCAGCTGCTTCTAGGACATCGGCGCTACCACTTTGGCTGGTCATCTTGCGATTGCCGTGCTTGGCGACTTTGGCGCCGGCTGCTGCCGCGACGAAGGCAGCGGCGGTTGAGATGTTGAACAGCTTAGCGCCGCTGCCACCGGTGCCGCAGGTGTCTACCAGCGGCGTTGCATCGGTTTCGACTTTAACGGCGACGGCCCGCATGGCGTCCGCCGCGCCAGCGATCTCTGCTGCGGTTTCGCCCTTTGTTGCAAGTGCCGCGAGCACGCCGCCGATCTGTCCGGGGGTGAGTTCACCGGCCATGATTTGCGCAAACAAACCGTTAGCTTCCGCCCGATCTAAATCTTCACCGGCGACGATCCGACCCAATGCTTCCCGTACTTGCATGCTCAAGCCTCCAGAAAATTGTTTAGCAGATCGTGACCTTGAGGCGTCATGATGGACTCAGGATGAAACTGTACGCCCTCGACCGCGTACTCGCGGTGCCGGAACCCCATGATTTCATCGACCTCACCGTCCTGCTCAGTCCATGCGGTGACTTCCAGGCAGTCTGGCAGAGATTGGCGAGCGACGATTAGGGAGTGGTAGCGCGTTGCGGTGAGTGGTTCGGGTAGCTTGGCGAAAACTCCCTGACTGTTGTGATGCACCTTGGAGGTTTTGCCGTGCATCACCTGCCGCGCACGTACGACCTCACCACCGAACGCCTGGCCGATGCTCTGATGACCGAGACAAACGCCTAAGATGGGAACTTTCCCAGCGAAAGTCTCTACCACCGACATGGAGATTCCTGCTTCGTTAGGCGTGCATGGACCAGGCGAGATCACGATCTTCTCGGGTGCCAGGGTTTTGATTTGTTCGATGTTGATTTCATCGTTCCGATGTACGACCACCTCCGCACCCAACTCGCCGAGGTACTGCACGATGTTGTAGGTGAACGAGTCATAGTTGTCGATCATGAGGATCATGGCGTCTCCTCGTTGTTGCCGCTGACATATTCTTCGCTGAGGCTGGCCAGATCAGCGAGGCGGGATTCCGCCGCGGCGGCGGCGCGAAAGATGGCTCGCCCTTTATTCATGCTTTCTTTCCACTCCAGGCGTGGATCTGAATCAGCAACAATTCCGCCACCGGCTTCAATATAGAGGGTGCCGTCCTTGATTACCGCGGTACGAATGGCAATGGCCGTATCCATGTTGCCGTTCCAGGCAATGTAGCCCACAGCGCCACCGTAAATTCCGCGCTTCACAGGTTCCAACTCGTCGATGATCTCCATGGCACGAATTTTCGGAGCGCCGGAAAGCGTACCCACGGGCAAAGTGGCGCGAAGTACATCGATGGCCGATAAACCATCTCGTAAATCGCCACGAACGTTGCTGCAGATGTGCATGACGTGGGAGTAACGCTCGACGATGAATTGCTCGGTGACTTCGACACTACCCGTCTCGGCAACGCGACCCACGTCGTTGCGGCCCAGGTCAATTAGCATCAGATGTTCTGCCAGCTCTTTCGGGTCGTTTATCAATTCTTCTTCTAAAGCCAGATCTTCGGCGCTGGTTCGTCCTCGGCGCCGGGTCCCAGCCAGTGGCCGATTAATTATGGTGCCATTTTCTACCCGCGCCAGAATCTCCGGGGAGGAGCTGACGATCTGGAAGTCGTCGAGGTCCATGAAGTACATATACGGCGAAGGGTTCAGACTGCGCAGTGCCCGATACAAGGTGATGGGTGCAGCGTTGAACGGGCAAGACATTCGCTGTGCCAGCACCACTTGCATGGCATCCCCTGCACGAATGTACTCGCGGATTCGTTCAACGCCGGCTTTGAATGGGTCTTCACCGAACTCGGAGATGAAGTCTGACTCGACAACTTTTTGGTTCGTCGGGGACTCCGGAATAGGTGGTGCTGCAGAAGCCAAACCTCGAGCGCGCGTCGCTAACCGTTCGCTAGTGCTCTGGTAGTCTGTTTGCTCAGGATCGACCAGCGAGATCAGCTGCATGCGCCCGCGTAAGTTGTCGAATACCACAACGTCTTCCGAGACCATCAACATAATGTCTGGGGTGCTCAAGGAATCCGGCGGCGCACCATTTGCTAAGCGTTTTTCTACATAGCGAACACAGTCATAGCCAAAGTAGCCTACCAGGCCGCCAAAAAATCGGGGCAGGCTCACGCCTTCGATGTTGGCAGGAACGCGGTAGCGGTGACGAAAGTCTTCCACATACTGCAGTGGGTCGGTGTTGTGTTCAGACTCGACCAGTCTGCCGTCACGATGCACTGTTATGTCATGGCCAGTCACCGTAAGAACGGTTTTAGCCGGTAAGCCAATAATTGAATAGCGCCCCCACTGTTCGCCACCCTGTGCCGATTCCAACAAATAGGAGTAGGGGCCTTGAGCCAGCTTCAGGTAGGTCGAAAGCGGCGTATCGAGGTCGGCGAGTACGTCGTGTACTACGGGGATTCGGTTGTAGCCTTGTGCGGCAAGTTCGGCAAAGCGCTCTGGATTCATGGTTAGCTCGTCTTACAGTTGGACGTTTGCGGACGGGTCAGGTTGAGCCGGTCGCGCAGCTGCGCAAGGCTGAGACAAACAGTTCCAGGTGCAGGGGAGCGGCGCGGCGTTTCAGCCGGCGCGCCAACGGAAGAGCGGAAGATAGTTGCGAGGACTTGGCATAACGTCGCAGAGCCTAAAGGAGTGCGGCGAACGAATCAATGACGCCGTCGGCACCCAGCGCGCTGGGATCGATTCCCTGGTTGTAACCATAGCTGACGCACACTACTGCACAGCCGAATGCCCTAGCGCAGCCAACGTCTGCGCCGGAGTCACCCACGAACAGTACCTCTTGGGCACTCAGCCCCAGCTGCTCGCAGGCCATGGCGGCGGGGTCGGCGGCTGGTTTGGGTTGTGCTGCGCTGTCGCCGCCTACCAGCAGGTGAAAGCGATCCGACAATTCTAGGGCTTCTAGCAGCCTGCGGCTGAGCCCTTCGGGTTTGTTGGTAACCACCGCCAACTGCGCACCGCGGGTAGCCAAGGCCTCTAATGTGTTCACAACCTCGGGGTAAGGCGTGCTGGCGTGGGCGATGTTGGCGGCGTAGTGGCTGAGAAAGTGCTGGTGCATAGCGTCCAGCTCCGAGGTTTCGGGTGACCGTCGCGTTTGTGCCGCGATGGCTTTTTCCAACAGGACCCGCGCGCCGTGCCCGACCCACAGTCGGGTCTCGGCTTCATCGGCACCGGTGTAGCCGTGAGCGAGCAGGGCGGCGTTTTGCGCACGATTGAGATCCGGTGCTGTGTCGACCAACGTGCCGTCCAGGTCGAATAGGTAGCCAGCGTACTGACCCTGCCAGCTCATGTTTCGATTGAGCGCAGTGCTGTCCGGAAAGCGGCAATGGTGTCGCTGTAATCGCCGCTGTTGAATATCGCGGATCCCGCAACGAAGGTATCGGCACCGGCCATGGCGACTTCCGCGACGTTGTTGGCTTTGATGCCCCCATCGATCTCGAGTCGGACCCGGCGTCCGGTGCGGTCGTGGTGTGCTTCTATGAGGGTGCGTGCAGCGCTGAGCTTGTCGAGGCTGGTTGAAATGAAAGATTGCCCACCAAAACCTGGATTGACGGACATAATCAGCACCAAATCCACCAGCGCGAGCACCTCTGGTAGAACTGTCAACGGCGTCGCTGGATTGAAAACGATGCCGGCTTTTGCACCGCCTTCGCGGATACTCGATAAGGTCCGGTGCAGGTGTTCGGTAGATTCTGGGTGGACGCTGATGATGTTGGCCCCAGCGTTGAGGAAGTCGTCGATCAGGCGGTCGACGGGTTTCACCATCAAATGCACATCCATGGTGCAGTCGATGCCGGCTTTGCGCAGTGACTCCAGCACCAACGGTCCGATGGTGAGGTTCGGTACGTAGTGGTTGTCCATCACATCAAAGTGAATGATGTCGGCGCCAGCCGCCAGGACGTTGCGAACTTCCTCACCCAGCCGAGAAAAGTCTGCGGACAGAATGGAAGGCGCGATCCAGAAGTCGTTGGCAGGCATGTTGTCGATGTGTTGATTAAGGCTGCGCCAGTGTAGTGCAGGATCAGCAGCGCTGCCTATGCTTAAGCCATGCTGCAATCTCAGATTCTTGGTAACAGCTGGTTCGGCAAGGCGCTGCTGGGTACCCTGGCGCTGGCCTTTGCTGATCTATTGGTACCAGCAAATCTGCTAAGCGTTGGGATTGTGACCCTGCTTGCCATCTCGCTGGGCCACCAATGGGACCTATACGCGCGGCATCGCTTTTCGCCCACCCTGACCCAGGCTTCGTCGCGCCAGCTGCTTGCGGCCGCTCGGGATGAAGATCCTTGGCTGGTCTTTACCTTTTGCGGTATGGGCCGACTGGCGGCAACTGATGGCGTGGTATTGCCGGCCCATGTTCAGCTCGTCGAGGAATTTATGGCGCGCCTGGGGCTCGAGGGTAAGGTCCGCCATCGAGCCATGGGCTGGTTCAACGCGGGCCAAGAGAAGAGCGCGCCCTTCGGCGAGCTTGCGCAGTTGTGCAACGTAAAACCCAACCCCGGCTGCGAAGCTCTGGCACTCGAGTGCTTTGGCCGTAGCGCTGCGCTGCGAGACACGCCAGCCACACGCACGGCGCTACAGGGCTTGGGCTCCCTATTGCAGTTTCACAGATCCTCGCGCGCGAATCCGGATCAGCCGAACGAGCTAGAAGCAGCCGCGGAACTGCTGGCGGTAGAGCTTGGCGAGTCCAGTGATGCCATTAAGCTCGCCTACCGACGCGGGGTTGCGCGTTATCACCCCGATCGACTGCCCGCAGGCGCGACGGATGGTGAGCGCCAGCTCTCCCAGCGTCGAATGGCAGCCTTTCGCGAGGCCTACGAACGCTTGTTGGCTGCGGCGGACAAGCGTTGAGTCCAACCCCGGACGGTGCGCAGTAGAAGGCTATCTGTCGCACGCAGTCTTTGCCGAGGTAACAAGTGCAATTCTGTCGTCGCACCCAGTGGTTGTTCAGGTGGCCAGCCATAAGGCGCTGTTTGCACCATCAACACGGGCAGCGTTGGCGCTAGCAGCCAATTGTCGCTGCGGCGTTTGGGTGATGGGGTGTCGATGAATACCAGGCCATCGACATTGGCGTTGGCGACCGCCCTAACCCAACGACCCGCCGCGCCTTCGCTGAGAATGAGGCTAGTGAATTCGTTGCCTGCACGGCGTTCGGCGCTATGGTTGTTGATCATGAGCGCTGTCGCGGCAGTCACTCGCTCGGCGATCTGCGCATCCCTGGACTTTTGCTCGTCCTCGGTTTCGACGGCCGCAGTTGGGGTGTCGATGGGCGGCAGGCCCACTAGATAGGTGTGGAACCCTAGACGCGTGAGCCCTTGGCGCAATTGAGTGCTGCGGGCGGCGCTGGTGCCGCCTTGACTGCGGCTACTGACCAGCAGGGCGGCGCCGCGTGCTTGGGCCTGGGCTGGCTGTCGGTAGAGGATCGGCACAGATTGTCCGGCCACGAACACCTCGCGCCACTCGTCGATTCCCAGCGATCGAGGGTCTCTGGGAACGGGGTCGGCGCGCAGGTTTGTTGCCGGAGACAGCAACGCCGGGCGGTTGTCCGCTGCGCCGGCTGCAACTGGCGTCAGAGCGAAGCCGATGAGGGCAAAAAGTGTCCGTGCATGCATAGCCTGAGTATAGGAAATCCAGGCAATCTGACCTGCGTTGGTATTAGTCCCGGTTTGTGCGGCGTGCTTGCAGCAGTTGCGTGGCTGCCTGCAACTGGGCCGCAGAGCCGATGTCGATCCAATCGCCGTTGTAGAGTTGCCCAGTGAGTCGACCCTGGTCGATCAGCTCGCTAAACACCTCCCGCATGGAGAAAACGGTTAGTCCGCCATGGCGCTGGGCAAACTCGCGCACTAGAGATCCGTGTAACAGGGCGAAACAGCAGTAAACCACGGCTTCGCCCCAGCCAGTCACATGCTGCCCATCGAAATCGAAATCGCCGTGTTCGCGCACCGCGGGTGTCGGCGTTAGGAGCATGTGCATGGCAGATCCTGGTGGCAGTTCGGTCGGAAAGTCTGCCAGTGGCAAATCCAGCAACACGTCGCCGTTAAGCAGCCAAAGGGGACCGTCGCCAAGCAGCGGCAGGGCGTTAAGCAGGCCACCTCCGGTTTCCAGCTTTTCGCTCTCCCGGCTGTAGCGGATGCTTAGGCCGAAGCGCTCGCCATTGCCTAGCGTGCTCGCGATTTGCTCACCGAGGTGATGCAAGTTGATCACCAGATCTCGGACGCCCGCTGCTGCGAGTTGCTCGATCTGACGCTCGATGAGCGGTTTGCCAGCAACCGGTAGCAACGGTTTGGGCGTATGGTCGGTTAGCGGCCGGAGTCGCTCGCCTCGGCCCGCTGCGAGGATCATGGTTGGAATGACGCGCTTCACTGGGTCATCACCGGTGGCTGTTGTTGATCGAGTCGTGCTTGTAGCGTTGGCAGTTGTGCTTGTAGCAAGTCACCGAGGGGCACGAGTTCCGGGTATGGCGCGCAGAGCCTTACCAGTTGCTGCACCGTGGGCACAATGTGCCGTAGGTGAGACGGTTTGTTGTCGCGCAGATTCAACCGAACAAAGATTCCCACCGCCTTGAGCTGCCGTTGCACGGCCATCCAATCCATTTGCCGGCGAAATTCATCCGCAGCTACTGGCGCAGCTATCGCCACCCGAAACCACTCACACCAGTGGTGAACCACCGGCTCGGGGAGCAGGTAATAGCAATCGCGCAGCAGCGAGGCGAGATCATAGGTGTAGGGACCGTGGAGGGCGTCCTGGAAGTCGACGATGCCGAATTCGCCGGCTTCGCTGAACAGCAGATTGCGACAGTGATAGTCGCGGTGCACGCAGGCTTTCGGTTGCTGGTCTGCCTGTGCAACCAGGGCCGCGGCGATTGGCTCGAACAGCTCCGTAGGAAACGCCACTGTAGGTGCCGTCGCCAAGGGTTGAGTGAGTAGGCTGGCGACGAACCATTGTTCAAAGATACCCAGCTCGTCGCGCAAACGGCCGGCGCTGTAGGCAGGAATGTGCTCGCTGCGCACGCCTTGCAGCTGGACCAGGGTACTAAGGGCGGCTGCTAGCGCAGGTTCTTGCTGTCCTGCTGCGTAGGCGGCGAACAAGTCCCGCTGACCCACGTCAGTCATGAGCACAAAACCCTGATCGAGGTCTTTGGCCAAAATTTGTGGAACCGGCAAATTCGCTTCAAAGAACACTTGCGCGAGATCGACAAAAGCCTGGTTGCGCTCGAGCTTTGGCGGAGAATCCATGACGATTAGAGACTGTGAGCCGCTCGTCCGCAGACGATAGAAGCGCCGGTGGCTGGCTTCGGCGGTTAACGGCGTGGTTTGCGCAGCTGGCGGCAGTTTGAGGGTGCTGCGCTGCTGCGCGACCCACTGTGCAAGGGACGGCTTCACGCCCGCATTATAACCGCGCGCTAAATCTTTTATGATCCGCGCCATGAAATGCCCGTTCAACTTTGCTGTGTCGGTCACAGTGCCGACATGGACGTTGTCCAGGCCGCTGCAATTAGCCCTGATTGCCGCTCTGTTTTCAGGCTGGATCGCGCCGTTGCTGGCGGATCCGGTTAAAGACGAGTTGGCGAGCCGCTACTGGGTACCTACCGAGCAACTCGATCCGAGTACGCGTGCCCTGCTACCTGAGTATTGTCGCGGGACCTACGTTACGCCGCGGGCGACGGTGCCGGCGAACATCGATCCCGGCGCCTTGCCGGTCGAGGCTGACGCGCTCAAAGGCATTTACTGGCTTAAAGACCGGGCGGAATTGAGCGGCGAGGTCAGCATTCGTCAGGGCGATCGGGTAGTGACTACACCATCGGCGC
Source organism: Pseudomonadales bacterium (assembly GCA_051027215.1). Classification (GTDB taxonomy): domain Bacteria; phylum Pseudomonadota; class Gammaproteobacteria; order Pseudomonadales; family Azotimanducaceae; genus CALHVX01. Next base: position 38,974 of record JBPCXR010000365.1, read on the forward strand.
GGATTGATTTGAACACCCGCCAGGTTACGGTGGATGAATCGGTGACGGTGGCCGATCCGAGCATGATTTTGGCCGGCGATCAGGCCCAGATGGACATCGACACCAAGGCGGTGACCTTGACTGGCGTCGAGTACCTGCTGGCAGACGCAGCGATGCGCGGTGATGCCAAAGCGGTTGCTCGCAACGAGGTCGGGGATCTACGTCTGACTGGCTCCCGGATTACGCGTTGCCCGCCGGGCCATCGGGGTTGGCACTTTGGCGCCTCACAAATCGATGTGGGCAATGGCGATATCTTTGCCATTGCCCGCAACGCGGTGCTGCGAGTTGGTGGTGTGCCGATTTTTTATGCGCCGGCGATTCGCTTTCCGGTTTCAGATGAGCGGCAATCCGGCTGGTTGTTCCCAAGCATTGCCTATAGCGCAGAAGATGGTGCGGACGTGTCGCTTCCGTACTATTGGAATCTGGCGCCGAATTATGATGCGACCATCGTTCCCCGGTACATGGACAAGCGCGGACTCGGGCTGGAGACCGAGTTCCGGCACCGCTCCAACTGGAGCGAAACGATACTCACCGGAGCCATGTTGCCGTCGGACGATCTCTACGATGGCAAATTCGCCAAGGATGACTTTGAAGCCCTGTTCCCGGGTGAGCGCTTTGATCCAGAGGATCGCTGGTTGTATGCCATGGAGCATCTGGGCATTCGCGACAGCAGCTATGGTCAATTTCGCACCATCGTGGACTACACGGCGGTAAGCGATCGCGATTACTTCAGAGACTTGGGATCAGATCTTGGCGTGTCCAGTCAGATTGAGCTCGAACGTCGGGGCGAGCTACAGTTTACCCGGGGTGATCTGCAGGTGCGCTTATGGGCTCAGCGCTTTCAACGCCTCGACGAGATCTCTGTTGATCCGTATGAGCGTGTGCCGGAGCTTGAGCTCAGCTACGAGCGATCGTTGTTTGGCCCTCTGCGCTGGTCGATTGGCTCGGAGTGGGCGGCCTTTGATCGCGATACGGACGGCTTGAGCGGCACCAACGCCATTACCGGCTCCAGGTTTCACGCCGAGCCGCGCCTGCGCCTGCCACTGAGCTGGCCCTACGGCTTCCTGGACATGCAGGTAGGCTATCGCTACACCCGCTACGATCTAGATGATCACAATGCGGCGGGGCTAGCACCAGACTTTGACGAATCGCCGGATCGGTCCATTGGCTTCGGTAGGGTGGATGCTGGGCTGATTTTTGAGCGCGACGTACGCCTGTTTGGCACCGGGCTCATACAGACACTGGAGCCGCGCGCCTACTATTTGAACCAAGCCTTCGAAGATCAGCAAAATTTGCCGTTGTTCGATACCAGCGTGCTGACCTTTCAATATAGCCAGTTGTATCGCGACAATCGCTTTGCCGGATTGGATCGTATTGGTGATGCCGACCAACTCTCAACAGGGCTCACCACGCGCTTTCTCAACGCTAGAGACGGTCGGGAATATCTGCGTGCCAGCGTCGGGCAGATCTGGTACTTCAGGGACCGGGATGTAACGCTAGTTGGGGAGCCTACGGCAGACGATCGCCACGGCACCTCGGCTCTGGCTGGTGAGTTGGCGGCCACCATCGCCCGCCACTGGCGGGCTCAAGCTTCGGTGGTCTGGGACCCGGACGACGATGAGGTTGAACTGGGCGGCGCTTCCATCAGCTATCAGCCGGAGTCACGGAAAATCCTGAATCTTGGTTATCGCTTTGACCGGATCGCCGACATCGATCAGACGGACTTTTCCCTCTACTGGCCGTTGACGCGGCATTTTTCCTTTGTCGGCCGTTGGAACTATGATCTGGCTAGCGGTCGAACCATCGAGCGTTTCGGGGGTCTGGAATATAACGATTGCTGTTGGCAGATTCGGCTGCTGGCGCGGCGCTTCATCGATAGCCCCAGTGCCGCCTTGATCGACGAAGTTGAAGCCGATGAAGGTGTGTTCGTGCAGATTGTCTTCAAGGGGTTGGCAGGATTCGGCAACAAGCTTGAATCAGTGTTGACCCGCGGTGTTAAGGGTTATCGATCGCCTGAAGTTCAGGGCATTTTGAGCCGTAGTCAGTAGCGCGCTGAAAATCTGCGAGGGCGCGTAATGGAGTTGATTGAATGAACGAATATCTTTCCAAGTTGATGTTGCTGCTGTTGCTCTTCAGCAGCAACCTCATGGCGATCTATCAAGAGCTCGACGGCGTGGTTGCGGTCGTCAATGACGACATCGTGCTTGCATCGGAGTTGCTCAGCCGTCTCGAATCGGTCCGAAAACAGATGGACGCCGCCAAAGTGCAGTCGCCCCCAGAAGACATTCTGGTGAGCCAACTCATGGAACGATTGGTACTCGAGAGCATTCAGCTGCAACAGGCAGGCCGACGCGGTGTGGAAATCGACGATGAAACCTTGACCAATGCTGTGCGTGGCTTTGCCGCCCAGAACCAGATGGATCTTGATACCTTTCGCCGAGCGTTGGAGGCAGATGGTCTGAGCTATCGTGAGTTCCGAGAAGAAATTCGCCGCGAGATGATCATCAATCGATTGCAGAGAAATATGGTAAATCGCCGCATATCGATCTCCGAGCAAGAGATTGATGCGGTATTGCACTCGCCCTTCTACAAGCAAATGCTCTCCGATGAGTTTCGCGTTGGCCACATTCTCTTGACCATTGCTGATGACGCTAGCGAAGAAGCTAAGATCGCTGCAGAGCAGGCAGCGACGGAGATTGTCGCTCAGCTGCGCGCAGGAACCGATTTTGCGCAGACGGCGATGACCCGCTCTTCTGGTGCTCGAGCGCTAGAGGGTGGCGATCTGGGCTGGCGTCGTGCGGCCGAACTCCCGAGTCTGTTTGCCGAGAAAGTGTTGGAGCTTTCGCCTGGTGATGTTGCCGAGCCGATTCGTAGTGGTAGCGGCATTCACATCATCAAGCTGCTGGAACAACGCGGCGCGGGCATGCAAAAAGAAGAGCAAACCCTGGCCAGACATATCTTAGTGCGGCCATCAGAAATACGTTCCGAGGCCAAAACAGAATCGTTGATCAATGACCTGTATCGGCAGGTTAAGGCGGGTGCAGAGTTTGGAGAGCTGGCGAAAGAACATTCCGAAGATCCTGGCAGCGCGTTGAACGGCGGGGATCTGGGTTGGAGCACTGGTGAGCAGTTCGTCGAAAAATTTCGTGAAGCGCTGCTTAACACCGAGCAAGGACAGGTCAGTAAACCGTTTCGCTCCACCTACGGTTGGCACATTCTCGAAGTTCAGGATCGACGAGTTGCAGATCTGTCAGAAGAAACCCGTCGCAATATGGTCGTCCAGCTGTTGCACAAGCGTCGCTTTAATGAAGAGCTAGAGGAATGGCTCAAAGAGATTCGCGACGAAGCCTACGTTGAGGTTCGCCTTTAACACTTTGGCGGTAACTGCCGGTGAACCGGCGGGCATTGGGCCGGATTTACTGGTGGCGTTGGCGCAACAGGAGCGCTCGGTGCCTTGGCAAGTGTTTGCCGATCCGGAGCTACTGGGAGCGCGCGCGGAGCGTTTGCGATTGCCGCTGAAGCTAAGCAGTACCCCCACTCGATCCGCGGCACAGCTGTGGGTACAAGCAGTACCGTTGGCCGCCCCGGTGATTCCGGGCGCGCTCAACGTTGCCAATGCGGCGGGGGTGGTCGAATCACTCGCGCAAGCGGCGGATGCATGTATAGCTGGCGAATGTGCGGCGCTGGTAACCGGCCCGGTGCAGAAGTCGATCATCAACGATGCTGGAATTGCCTTCTCTGGCCACACCGAATACTTCATGCAGCGAGCTGGGGCAACAGATGTTGTTATGTTGCTGGTAGCAGGAAGTTTGAGGGTGGCGCTGGCGACAACCCACCTACCCCTGCGAAAGGTGGCGGCGGCGCTTTCTCAAGCGCTGCTAGAGCGACGGCTGCGCATCCTCAACGACGGGCTGCGAACTGACTTTGGCATGCAGCAGCCGCGCATCTTGGTGTGTGGGTTAAACCCCCACGCCGGAGAAGGTGGTCATCTGGGTTCGGAAGAGATCGACACGCTCGAGCCGGTGTGCGCTCGCTTGCGCGCGCAGGGTCTGCGGTTGCAGGGACCCGTGCCAGCCGATACGGCTTTTCTGCCAGCCTCGCTCGCGGGGTGCGATGCGGTCATGGCGATGTATCACGATCAGGGTCTACCGGTGCTCAAGCATGCTGGCTTTGGCCACGCCGTGAACGTCACGTTGGGACTGCCTTTTGTGCGCACTTCGGTGGATCACGGAACAGCGCTGGATCTTGCCGGCAGTGCTAAAGCGGACCCTGGCAGTTTCGCCGCCGCGTTGTCTCTGGCCACGGAAATTGCGGCCCGACGCGCGTGACCGGGCATCATCCGCGCAAACGCTTTGGACAGCACTTCTTGCATGACCCTTTCGTTCTCGGTCAGATCGGCGCTGCCGTAAGTCTCCAACCTGGCGATCGCTTGTTTGAAATCGGACCCGGGCGAGGTGCGCTGACTGCGGAGCTGTACAGCGAGGCAGTACGCTATCGTGCTGTAGAAATCGATCGGGACCTAATTGAACCGCTGCGAGCTAGATTCCCACAGCTCGAGTTGTTCCAGGGCGATGTTTTGCGAGTTCCCCTCGATCAGCTGTTGGACCAGGGTCCCTGGCGGGTGGTCGGGAATCTGCCGTACAACATCTCTTCACCGCTACTCGGCCGGCTGTTCGAACAGCTGGCGGCTATTTCTGACGTGCATGTGATGTTGCAAAAAGAAGTGGCGGAACGTTTAGCCGCGCTCCCGGGAACTAAGGCGTATGGTCGCCTCAGCGTTGGCTGCCAGGTACGCATGCAGGTCTTGCATTTGTTCGACGTACCCCCGGAGAGTTTTACCCCAGCGCCCGCTGTGCAATCGGCAGTGGTGCGCTTGCTACCGCGACCGGCAGCCGAGCAGCTCGATGCAACCGCCTTGCAAGCCTTGGATCGGGTGTTGCGATTGGCGTTCCAACAGCGCCGTAAACGTTTGTCGAATGCTCTAAAATCCCTGCCAGTTGAAGATTTGGCTGGGGTAGTCGATCCAGCGCAGCGCGCGGATCAAGTCAGCGTGGCAGACTACGTTGCGCTAGCCCGGGTGCTGGTACAAACAGAATGCCAGTCGCGTAGCTAAAATTTGGTGTTGGGGACGCGGTTCCAGGATGCAGGGGTAATGGGCCACATAACGGTAACGACTCAAGCCGAGTTTATGGAGGCAGAATCCGCGCCAGCGGAGGAGCGCTTCGTGTTTGCCTATACCATCACCATCGCAAATGGTAGCGAGCAACCGGCGCGCTTACTAAATCGTCACTGGTGGGTTTCTGATGGGTCCGGCGATGTCCGCGAGGTTCGCGGCTCGGGCGTGGTCGGTCAGCAACCGCGCATCGAGCCAGGCAACTCGTTTCAGTACACCAGCGGCGCGGTACTGGAGACACCGGTAGGCGCCATGCACGGCTACTACGAATTCGTTTCTGACGATGGCCGCCGCTTTGAAGTTCCCATTTCAGCGTTCACCCTCGCCGTTCCGAACATGCGGCACTAACTGGTCTCGGCATGACTACTTACGCTGTGGGCGACATTCAAGGCTGCTACCGGGAGCTTTCTGAGCTGCTAGAGAAGCTGGCGTTCGGCGCAGCAGACAGCCTGTGGGTGCTCGGGGATCTGGTGAACCGTGGGCCGGATTCCCTGGCCGTGTTGCAGCTGCTGTACTCCATGCGCGCCCAACTGCGCATTGTCTTGGGGAACCACGACCTACACTTGTTAGCCATGCACTATGGTGGCCACAGCCCGAACCGCAGCGATACTGTGGCGCAGGTGCTGGCGGCCGCAGACTGCGATGAGCTGCTGGACTGGCTGCGTCGGCAGCCCTTGCTGGTTCAAGATCCGGCGCTGGGCTACGTCATGACGCATGCTGGCATTCCGCATATCTGGTCTCTGGCCGCTGCTCGCGGCTATGCTGCGGAAGTCGAACAGATGTTGCGCGGGGAAAATCATCAGTGCTACTTCGAACAGCTCTATGGCAATCGACCGGATCGCTGGCAGGACAGCCTGGTAGGCATGGACCGCCTCAGGATGATTACGAACTACTTCACCCGCATGCGGTTGCTGCGTGAGGACGGCACGTTGAACTTCTCTCACAAAGGTGCGCTCGACGATGCGCCTAGTGATTGGTTGCCTTGGTATCAATTGCGCGACAGTGCGCCGCAGCGATTGCTGTTTGGACATTGGGCGGCTCTAGAAGGGGTAACTGGACGCGAAGATATTATTGCGCTAGACACCGGATGTGTTTGGGGCCGGGCGCTGACGGCGCTGAATCTACACAGCGGCGCATTGACTCGCGTGCAGGCTGCGGGGGCATAGCGTTGTGGAAGTGTACCTCGTTGGCGGCGCGGTTCGAGACGAACTGCTTGGCAGACCGGTAACCGATCGCGATTGGGTCGTCGTTGGCGCCGATCCGCAGCAGATGCTGGCCCTCGGCTATACCCAGGTTGGCCGAGACTTCCCCGTGTTTCTGCATCCCGAGACCCACGAGGAATACGCTTTGGCGCGTACGGAGCGCAAGAGCGGACCGGGTCATCGCGGCTTCGAAGTGCATGCTGGCGCCGAGGTGACCCTTGAGCAAGACTTGGCGCGCCGAGACCTGACGATCAATGCCATCGCCCGTACCCCTCAGGGCCAAATTATTGACCCGTTCAATGGTGAGCGCGATCTTCGCGAGCAGCGTCTACGGCACGTTTCCGAGGCTTTTAGCGAAGACCCTTTGCGGGTTCTGCGGGTGGCTCGATTTGCTGCGCAGCTCCCGGGTTTTACTGTGGCTTCTGAAACTCAGACACTGCTGCGCCACATTGTTGAAACCGGTGGGCTACGTGAGTTGCCGGCAGAACGGGTGTGCCAGGAGCTCAGCAAGCTGTTGGAAAAGCAGGTTCCGGTTGCGCCGTTTTTTCAAACGCTGGCCCGCATCCCTGCGCTCAGCGATTGGTTTCCTGAGATGCAAAGCCAGCAGCCAGAAGTACCAGCGGAGCTGGTGGATGTGGACCTACGTTATGCCGCGCTTTGTTGGTCGTTACCAGCCGACGCCGTGGCGACACTTGGCCGGCGTCTAAGGGTTTCCACTCGACGCCTGCGTGTATCGGGCCAAGTAGCACGCTACGGGGCGCTACTCACGAATTGGCAGCGGGCCGATGCCGAATTGCTCTGTGCCGCATTGCAGGCACTGGCGGCGTTTAAAGACCCTCAGTGGATGCTGCAAGCACCCGCGGTGATTGCCGCCTGCAGCGGCAAAGACCTAGCGCCGCTGGCTGATGCCGTGACGTATCTCAATCGACACGTGACCACTGCGGAGCTGCAAGCGCGCGGACTGTCTGGACCGGCGCTAGGGCAAGCCTTGGCGGCTGCGCGCGCCGATGCCTTGAAACAGTGCCAACATCAATGAAGCGACGTCATGAGCCGCACAACTAGAGTTAGCCTGTCGAGGTCTAGTCATTCAGCTTCTGGCGCGATAGATACGAACGCCAAGAGATTCGCAGCCAGGCACGACATCGGGTTTCTCGACTGTCAGGGTTACTGCGCCAAGGCTTTGGTAACGACCCAGCAACAACGTGCATAACTCGTTAGCCAGAGTCTCTAACAGCTGGTGGCTCTGGTCTTTTAAATGCTCCTGGAGCAGTGTCGCTACCCCCGCGTAGTCAACAGTGTCGAGGAGTGATTCAGTGACAGCCGCTGGCCGGGTATCCACTTGCAGCGTCAGACTCAGATACAGCGTCTGGGATTGTTCACGCTCCCAGTCGTTTACTCCGATGATGGTGTCGACCGCCAAGCGGCGAATAAAAATAGCGTCGGTGGTGCTCATGGGGATCCTGCTCCAGGAACCGATAGTTCGGTGATTGGCCAACGGGCACGAGTGCTGATCGCCAGATCTGCGCGTTCGCCAGCCAGCAATCGCTGACAGCCGGCAAAGGCAACCATGGCGCCGTTGTCGGTACACAGCGCTGGGGGTGCCATGTGGATGCTGGCGTTCAGCTCTGTGCCGAGCCTCTCGCGCAGGCGCTGATTGGCACTAACGCCACCGGCCAGTACCAGATGATTCGCATTCGCCGTTTCTAGGGCGCGACGACATTTGATCAGCAAGGTATCAACCACGGCTTCTTCGAAAGCTCGAGCAATGTTTGCTTTGCACTGAGCATCAAAGGTGCCTCGCTCGCGTTGTTGCTGAATCAGCGTGCGTACAGCGGTTTTAAGACCGCTGAAGCTGAAGTCCATGCCCGGCCGGTCGGTCATGGGACGGGGCAAGCTGAACTGGTGAGGGTCGCCTTTTTGCGCTAGGGCGGCAACAGCTGGGCCCCCTGGGTAGCCCAGCGCGAGCATTTTTGCGACCTTGTCAAAGGCTTCGCCCGCGGCATCATCAACCGACTCTCCCAGCAGTTGGTAGTCGCCATAACCTGCCACCAGCACCAGTTGGGTATGTCCCCCAGATACGAGCAGGGCGACGAATGGTAGTGGGGGCGCCTGCTTTGCCTGGCCCGGCTCGCTGATTAGCGGCGCAAGCAGGTGTGCCTCCATGTGATGGACCCCCAGTGCGGGAATCCCTAGGCCGAACGCTAGGCTGCGCCCAAATGTAGCGCCGACCATGACTGCGCCAAGCAGTCCAGGGCCCGAGGTATAGGCAACGCCATCCAGGTCATCAAAAGAGTGATCGCAATCGGCCAAGAGTTGATGGGTCAATGGCACCAGCTTGCGAATATGATCACGACTGGCCAACTCAGGAACCACACCGCCGTATTGGGCGTGGATCTCTACCTGACTGTGCAGCAGATTGCCCAGCAACCCGCGATCTGCGTCGTAGAGCGCAACGCCGGTCTCGTCGCAGGAAGTTTCGATGCCCAGAATCAGCATGGCGCAGATGCTACCTCATCGCTTTGCAGAACACGCGCGTTGCCAGTACAATCGCCGCCCCTTGCAGCCAAAGCGGATTCGTATACGGCCCATGCCGCACGTAAAAGTAAAAGAGAATGAACCCTTTGATGTGGCCCTGCGTCGCTTCAAACGATCCTGTGAAAAGGCCGGTGTACTGTCGGAAGTGCGTCGTCGTGAGTTCTACGAAAAGCCCACCTCAGTGCGCAAGCGCAAGGCAGCTGCGGCAGTGAAGCGTCATCTGAAGAAATTGCAGCGCGAGTCCAGGCGCTTCGAAAAGTCCTTCTAACGCCCTCATTCATTGATCTCGGAGCGCTGTTGCGCTCTAGCGACGGCCGGAGAAACGCCGGTGTCTGAACTGCAAAAAACCATCAGCGAAGCAACCAAAGTTGCGATGAAAGCCCGTGACAAGGAACGGGTTGCGGTGCTGCGCATGGTGAACGCGGAATTTAAACGGGTAGAAGTCGACGAGCGACGCGAGCTCAGCGACGCGGACATTCTGTCGATCCTCACAAAGATGCAGAAGCAGCGCCAAGATTCGTTGTCTCAGTTCGAAAGCGCCGGTCGGGAAGACCTGGCAGCGCAGGAACGTTACGAATTAGAAGTGTTGCAAACGTTCATGCCAGAGCCTATGGGTGCGGCGGAGATTACCGCGGCAGTGGCGGCTGCTATCGCCTCCACCGGTGCCAGCGGCATGTCAGACATGGGCAAGGTCATGGGCGCTCTCAAGTCGACTTTAAGTGGACGCGCAGACATGGGTGCGGTCAGCGCCCAGGTGAAGTCCCAGCTAAACCCCTAAGCGCTGTTAGATCGGCAGGCGAATCGGCGCCGCCGTGATACTCTGCCACGCGTGGCCGGACGCATCCCTCAAAGTTTTATTAACGACCTGCTCGATCGGGTGGACATCGTTGAGGTCATCGATGCCCGAGTAAAACTGAAGAAAGCGGGGAAGAACTACCAGGCCCGCTGTCCGTTTCACAACGAAAAGACCCCGTCGTTCTCGGTCTCACCAGACAAACAGTTCTATCACTGTTTTGGCTGTCAGGAGAGCGGTACGGCGTTAACTTTTTTGCTCGAACATGACCGTATGGACTTCGTCGAAGCGGTCGAAACCCTTGCCGCCATGGTCGGGTTGGAAGTTCCCCGCGAGCAGGGTCAGCGTGACAACACTCGTCAGCTATCGCTCTACGATTTGCTAAAGCAGGCGGCACAGCGTTATCAGCGCTCGCTGCGGGCCAGCGAAGTCGCTATTGCCTATTTGAAGGATCGCGGGCTAACGGGGCTGGTCGCCAAAGACTTCGGCATAGGCTATGCGCCGGACGCGTGGGACACCCTGTTAACGGAGTTTCGCGGTCGCAGCGCCGAATTGCTCGAGGCTGGCCTGGTGATCAAGAATGAAAAGGGCCGCACTTACGATCGCTTTCGTGATCGCATCATGTTCCCCATTCGCGACACCCGTGGTCGCGTCATCGGTTTTGGCGGTCGGGTGCTCGGTGGTGATGGCGGACCTAAGTATTTGAACTCCCCAGAAACACCCGTTTTTCACAAGGGTAGGGAGCTCTATGGTTTGTACGAAGCCCGGCGCGCGGTACGCAAACTTAGCCGCTTCGTGGTGGTTGAGGGCTACATGGATGTGGTGGCCCTAGCCCAGCATGGGGTGCCCTATGCGGTTGCGACTTTGGGAACGGCTACCAGTGATACGCATTTCACCAAGCTGTTTCGCTATGCGTCTGAAGTGATCTGTTGCTTTGACGGCGACGCTGCCGGTCGGCAAGCGGCCTGGCGAGCGTTGGAGTCTGCTCTACCTACCCTGGAAGACGGGCGGCAGCTGAAGTTCATGTTTCTGCCAGATGGCGAAGACCCAGACACCATCGTTCGCAGCCAGGGCCAAGCGGCGTTCGAGGCCCGACTGGACGAGGCAATCACCGCCACGGAGTATTTATTCAACCAGCTCATGGGTGGTCTGGATCTAAAGACCATGGAGGGCCGGGCGCGATTGTCGAATCTTGCCCAGCCGCATATCGCTCGTTTGCCTGGGGGCGTGCTCAAATCGCTGATGAGCCAGCGGCTGCAGACACTCACCGGATTGCAGGCGGCGCGCGCTCAGCCGGGTGTTCGAAGCAGTGCCACAGTGGCGGGCAGTCCGAAGGCTGTGGAGGTGAGTCGCGGGCAGAAGCGGCTCACAGAGCGGCTGGTGACCCTCCTCATGCAGGACCTGCCGTTATATGGCAATATAACTGACGAAAATCGAGCGAAAATAGCGACATTTCCCACTGAGGATCTCTTCGCGCAGATCGTTAGATACATGGACCAGAATCCAAATGCGGGCATAGGGGAGATTTTGGGCGCTTGGGCAGGGGAACCTGAACACCAACTGCTAGTCAATGTACTCAAACGGCCACTAGAACTCGACGCAAAGGCGATTGCCGCGGAGTTCGCAGATGGCGTGAAACGGCTGATCGAACTCGCGGATCGACAACAGCGGCGCAGACTCCTTAAGGAAGTTCAGCAGACGCCGACAAAAGAGACCTATCTGCGATACGTATCACAAAAGCAAGACAGCAGCGACGACGGCTAGTCACTAGTCTTCTGATATTAAGAAAAGAAGACTTTGGCTTGAAGCCGCTGTATCTGAGCCCTACATAACCGAATATACTTGCCCGTTTGCCCTGTGGCGAAAACCCTCTAGCCGGACTTTGGCCGGCGCGGGATCGAAGCCACCACAGCAGACCACCGAGGTGTCATGAGTACACAAGCACAGCAACAGTCCAGGCTCAAAGAGCTCATTGCCAAAGGCAAGGAGCAGGGTTACATCACCTATGCGGAGGTGAACGACCACCTGCCTGACGATATCTCCGATCCAGATCAGATCGAAGACATCATTCGCATGATCAACGACATGGGCATCACGGTTTACGAGACTGCCCCCGACCCTGATGAACTCCTGTCTGCAGAAGAAAACGCCGCAGACGAACTGGCTGCAGAAGAAGCTGCGGCGGCGCTGGCAGCGGTTGAGACTGAAGCGGGTCGCACCACCGATCCGGTGCGTATGTACATGCGCGAAATGGGCACCGTGGAACTGCTGACTCGGGAAGGCGAGATCGCTATCGCCAAACGTATTGAAGAAGGCATTCGTGACGTACTCACCGCGCTGGCATCTTTCCCAGGTCCGGCAGAGTATCTGGTAGACACCTATGCCGCGGTGACCAAGGAAGAAAAGCTGGCGGATCTGTTGGTCGGTTATCTTGATCCCCAGGATCACGTTCCGGTCGCCAAACAGGTGGTGCCTAACGCCGAGAAAGACAAGAACGCCAAGGACGAAGAAGAAGAAGAGGAAGGTCCTAAGGGCCCTGATCCAGTAGAAGCGAAGAAGCGCTTCTCGGCGCTCAAGCGTCAGTTCAACAAGACCCAGAAGGTACTCAAGGACCACAAGCGCACCTCGAAGGAAGGCAAAGCTGAGCTGGCCAAGCTTGGTGAAGCCATGAGCTGCTTTAAGCTGGTTCCACGTCACTACGACCTTATCGTGAAGATGGCTAGAGACTCGCTGAAGCGGGTACGGCGTCACGAGCGCGCCATTTTGATGATCTGCGTGCGCAATGCTCGAGTTCCGCGTGACGTTTTTCGCAAGGAATTTGTTGGTCACGAAACCAGCACGACTTGGGTTAACAAGCTCATCAAAGCCAAGAAAGACTACTCGAGCACGATCGATGCGCACAAAGAGGACATCTACCGTGCGCAGAAGAAGCTGAAAGCGGTGGTTGCAGAAACCGGGCTTACCGTTAACGAGATTAAAGACATCAACCGCAACATGTCCCTCGGTGAGGCGAAAGCTCGTCGCGCCAAGAAGGACATGGTTGAAGCCAACCTGCGCCTGGTGATTTCGATTGCAAAGAAGTACACCAACCGCGGGCTACAGTTCTTGGACCTGATTCAGGAAGGCAACATCGGTTTGATGAAGGCGGTGGACAAGTTCGAATACCGCCGCGGCTACAAGTTTTCGACCTACGCTACCTGGTGGATTCGCCAGGCGATCACTCGCTCTATTGCTGACCAGGCTCGCACCATACGTATTCCGGTGCACATGATTGAGACCATCAACAAACTCAATCGCGTCAGCCGGCAAATGTTGCAGGAGATGGGCCGTGAGCCAACGCCGGAAGAGTTGGGCATACGCATGGAGATGCCGGAAGACAAAGTACGCCGGGTCCTGAAGATCGCCAAAGAGCCGATCTCTATGGAAACTCCCATTGGCGATGACGAAGACTCCCATCTTGGCGACTTCATAGAGGACGTGACCATCGGCTCCCCCATAGAGCTCGCCACTGGCGAGGGGCTAAAGGAAGCAACCCAGGACGTTCTCGGTGGACTCACCGCGCGCGAAGCCAAAGTGCTGCGCATGCGCTTCGGCATCGACATGAACACAGACCACACGCTGGAAGAGGTGGGCAAGCAGTTCGATGTTACCCGTGAGCGTATTCGTCAAATAGAAGCTAAAGCACTGCGCAAGCTGCGGCATCCAAGCCGCTCCGAGCATCTGCGCAGCTTCTTGGATGAGTGGACGGAAAGTGGAGGTGGGCGCAACTAGGCCCAACCCGACCGCTAAGAAAGAGCGCCTAAGGGCGCTCTTTTTCGTACTGGGATGCTAGAATCCCGCGCTTGGGCCTATAGCTCAGTTGGTTAGAGCAGTGGACTCATCGAAAGGTGCGTCGTCGCAGTAATGCAACGAATGAACGGGATGAATTCAGGGAAACCGCAGCGTGCCCAGCATGCCGGCAACCCTGAGCCAAGCCAGCGGTACACCGCTGGAAGGTGCAGAGACTACCTGAGGACTGACGGATCTAAGCGATCCAGCGAAGCGTCCTTAATGACAGGCCAGAGCTTCCCGCACCCTATCGGGGCTTATCTAAGACCGAGGGTGAAGAGATAGTCCGCGTCCGGCAGAAACGCCGGGTCACGTGAATCCATTGGTCCCAGGTTCGAGTCCTGGTGGGCCCACCAATTTCTGGGGTCGGAGTAAAGTGCCGGAGTAAAAG
>JBPCXR010000366.1:0-2505 GCA_051027215.1 Pseudomonadales bacterium
ATCTGTCCCATAGAATTCCGATTTCATCCGCAAATACTCTCACTTCGAGCGGCTGCTTTACCCAGGAAAGCGGTCATTCAGATGCTAGAATCGAATCTATGGAGAACGGCTGCTTTTGACCCAAAGCGGTCGGTCGATGTATGACAGAATAGATGCCCAGACTTTAGAAGACGCGGACCTATGCTACCGAAATCAAATGCAATACTTGCGGGTTGGTACTCGCTCCATGTCATCGCCACTCCGCTTTTTATTTTCGCCGGGAGCATTTCGGTAGTTCAGATCGTTGCAAGTACATTAAGCCTCATAGTTGTCCTTGCGTTAACGAATAAAGCTGGTCGTTGGGCGGACGCTACCGCGCTGATTTACTCAGGACTATTGACGGTCTTCGGTATTGCTACGTTTGGAGTAGGCCTGTGGAGTATTACGACACCAGTGGGAGTAATACCGATGTACGTTCTTTTTGGACTGGTACTTGCGGCGATCTCAGTGCAGACAGTACTCGTATTTAGGCAAAAACTTTCCATTTCTTCGCATCCGGTTCTTCGCAACATGCACGGCGAATCCAACGGTTATTGACCGTCCGCTTTCGGCCGGACGGCGACAGTCGCTAGGATGAAGAACGACCGACCGCTGTACCCGGCAAAGCTGCTCCTCAACTAGTTTGAGGTAATATGACGGCTGTTGACCCAAAGCAGCTGGTCACTAATTCAAAACATAGTCTGGGTAGTTGGACACTCGCAAAACAATTATTGATCACCTTCAGACAATTGCGAGCACAGAGAAGGTGCGGCAATACCAGGAAGATGTTCCCTACGCTCAAGTCGCTTGGGAACTCTATTACTCCGTTCTAGACGATAGATGCTGGTTTAAGGGGCCGCACGATGGCAGTTTGACTGCGGAAGAATGCGAATCGATAGCGACTTTCAGGCAGTTATTCAAAGACCGAGTTGGTGAACTACCAATGGAGAAAGGAATCGAGAGGCTTTTCAAATCAAAGGAGTGGCAGCAAATCCAGGCCCAAGCGCAAAAGGCTTTGGCTGTGATGAAAGTGGCGCAAGATTAGAATCATTGTCAGGACCGCATCGATGGCTTTTGGATGACCGCTTCTGGCCGTAAGCAGTCGGTGGCCTGGTGATAGACTTAGTGACTGGTAATGACCCAAAGCGGACGGTCGGCTAATCCCAAGTTCAGCGTGTCAAAACGCTCCAGAATTGTAAGGAGAACCATTTCTATGCAGCGACAGTTCGCAATCTTTCTATTCGTATTGCTCATTTTGGGACCTCTTCGTGCCTCTGCAGATACGCAGGTCGACGCCGCGATTAGTGATGTCGTCAACGCAAATACGGCCGAACTGCAGGAGATCTTCAAGGATATCCACGCGAATCCCGAACTCGGCTTTATGGAGACCAGGACTGCGAGGATTGTCGCGGAGGAACTTTCGAGTCTTGGTTTCGATGTTCAGACTGGAATTGGCGTAACCGGAGTTGTCGGAATCTTGAAAAACGGTGACGGGCCGACCTTGATGTTTAGAGCAGATATGGACGCGAATGCTGTAGAAGAGGCGACCGGCCTGCCATACGCGAGCGAAGTAAGGGTAGTCAATCTGGATGGTGTTGAGACGCCGGTTGCACACATGTGCGGCCACGATGCGCACACGACTTGGCTAATCGCCTTGGGAAGGACGATGGCTGAGCTGAAAGACTCATGGCAAGGCACGCTTGTTTTGGTAGCGCAACCCGCTGAGGAGCCTATCGAGGGCGCAGGTGCGATGGTTAGTGATGGTCTGTACGCAGAGTACGGCGTTCCAGAGCCTGACTATTTCCTGGCATTCCACACCGCACCTTTTCCTGTCGGAGCGATACTGACGACCTCAGGGCGCATTACGACGGGATCTCGGCACATCGATGTCACGTTTCATGGCGTTGGCGGACATGGCTCGTCACCGCACCATGCGATCGATCCCGTAATGATGGCCGGCATGGCCATTGTTCAGCTGCAGACGGTTGTGTCGCGTATGACCGACCCGGTCGAGACTGCTGTTCTATCTATCGGCAGCATGCAGGCAGGCGTCGACAACAACGTTATTCCAACGGAGGCCACACTAAAGCTAAAGCTCCATTTCTCCAGTGAGGAGACGGGCGAAACGATGGTCGCCGGTATTGAGCGCATCGTGAACAACGTTGCACGTACATACGGCGTAGCCGAGGAAAACCTGCCTACGATTACCAGCAAGGGCTACGCATCCGTAATTGAAAACGAGCCTGAGTTGATAAGCAGGATTCGGAGCCGTCTCGAGTCAACTGACCTGATCAGCCTATCGGTTGAAGATGAAGATGTGCCTGGCTCCGATGACGCGTTTACCTTGATCAAAGACGTACCAGACGTGAAAGGCGCCTATCTCTTTTTGGGGACGGCGGATCACAACATATTCAAACAAGCGCAAGAAGATGGCCACGAGTTTCCATTCTTCGTGCACGAGCCGAACTATCAAGTTAGCTTGGATGC
>JBPCXR010000367.1:0-25158 GCA_051027215.1 Pseudomonadales bacterium
GTCATGCTCAAAGAAATCCTCGACAACTATCCAGGTTGGGATGGCACACAAGTAGCAACGACCATTCGAAGTGAGATTGCAAATTGATGCAGACCGAAACTGAACTTACGGAGAATACCAATGACGCCTAACCAGTTGTTGGAACGGACCCTTGACCGTAGCCGCCTTCAAGTCCCGCTCAACATGGCGTTAGGCGTCCTGAAATTGCCATCATGAACTGGGACGCAATCGGAGCTATCGGAGAGGTCGTCGGTGCCGCCGCGGTCGTAATCACGCTCATCTACCTTACGGCTCAAGTGCGCCAGAACAACAGGAATCTGGAGGAGTCCACTTCTTCTGCCATCAACCAGAGCCTGGCAGACCTGAACTCACGCATCAGTAGCGACGAACAGTTCGCAGAACTGTTCCTTCGTGGCAGGGAGAACATTGCCACGTTAACCCCGGTTGAGCTTGAGAGATTCAGAGCATTCACTACGGATCTTCTAAACCTCGCAGTTTATGTTGACGGGTTGAAAGCATCTCATGACGTGAATTCTCCGCACTTCGATATGGTTTCAGTAGTCGGGAGCCTCTACCAAAACTATCCAGGCGTTCGGAGGGTCATCGACTCTGTCGAACCAGCTACTCCGCGCAACTTGGTTGAACGATTTCGAAAGAGCGCACCCACTTACAAATTGTACGAACAAGACAATCACACTTAGAACCCCATTCAAAGTGCGGCGCCGCTCCTGGGAGTCCAGCTTCAAGTCATCCAGCTAGCGCCCGACATTGAATTGCAACTAACGTTTAGCTACGCGAAGCTTGAGCCTTCCATCAAGCGCCCCTAAAATTGAGCGTTAGGCTCCCAAATTACTCCGCCTAGATTGCCATACCATATATAGTATGTACACTTCGTTGCAATGTGGGAAATCTTTGAACATCGTCGGGTCGCCCGACAACTCAATAGACTCCCAGACAACATCCTAAAACGGTATGAGATTTGGAAGGAGATCATCTTTACCACCGGCCCTGACGGGCTAAGGAGAATCAGAGCCTTTCGAGACGAAGCACTGCGGGGTGAGTGGCAAGGGCATCGCTCTTCTCGTCTCAACCAACAGTATCTCCTGATATATCGTATCGAACGAGAGGAAGTCAAAGTTGAGGTCGTGAAAGTCAATGCCCACGACTATCGTAGGAGGTAGCATGGCAGAGTACCGAAAAGCCAAAAAAGGCATAGAGCTATCTGTCGGTGAGTCCGTTCGTGTGGTTCGCGAGCTGCAAGAGCTAAGTCAGAATGATCTCTCCGAAATTACTGGAATACCACAGTCGACTATTTCAGCTATCGAACACAATCGGGTTAACCTCGGTATTGAACGAGCAAAGGTCCTTGCCCGCGCACTAAAAGTCCATCCTGCAGTATTAGTCTTTGCTGGCTGGGACGTAGAACGTGAATCCGTCGCCTAACGTGGTGCAGCAAGGGAGCGAATTGACCCATGCGTCCTTTGGCTGCAGCCAATGCCCACCTGCATCAACCACACCTGAGCCCTGGTGGTAAGCGGCTATGCCAAGATTCAGTACCTACGGCTTCTACTTCTACATTGTATCTTCGGTAGGGTTCTTCGTAGGAGCAATCTTTGCAGCCTGGCCGGCAATACAATCTTTTTTCGCCAACGACCCAGCTTCAGTTGTAGTCTCTCCAGAGTATTCGCTCAATCGAGCACTTGTTCTCAGCGCAATTTCCATATATCTAGCGGTAAGATCATTCTTTTACTACCAACTAAGGCAACGAGCACGCAATGATCCCGACCGCAGCACCTAACATGTCGTTGCAGTGGACAAACCCACAGGTCATGCTTGTTGCATTTGCACAGACCCCGCCCTGCGTGCCTGCCGCTGAACTCCGGCGTTAGGCGGCGAAGGGAGCTGCGTGAAGTATCATCAAGGCAGACTGATTGATCACATTGGGATTCAGGTCTCGGACCTCCAACTGAGCAAAGCCTTCTACGTTGCAATTCTGGCGGCACTCGGGAAGAGCGATGGGTTCGGGGGTGACGACTCCTGCTTTTATTTTGATGAGTTCTACGTAGCAGCAGATGATGTCCCAGTAACGAATCTGCATCTAGCGTTCCAAGCTGATTCGATTGAGCAGGTGCATGCTTTCCATCGGGCTGGATTGAATGCAGGCGGCATAGACAATGGGGAGCCTGGCTATCGACGGTATCATGGCTCGTACTACGCTGCGTTTCTACTAGATCCAGATGGCAATAATATCGAAGCTGTTTGTGATGTTGGCGCTGAACGGTCCAGCGCCTCGGTTGTTATCACAAGAAAAGGTGACGGCGCAAAACTTACGGTTGGCGATGAATCACCGGAGTAACGCGCCTCAAGATCTTCAGTTGCCGCCTAACAAGTCATTGCAACTATTGGAAAGGAAAGTCACTTTTGGTCTCATTGCCGAGATCAAAAGCCACTTCTCTCCGAGAGGGAGATAGCATTGCGTTACACTATTCGTATCATGAAGGTCTTTGCGAGGATGGAAAGGTATGCAGCCAAAGCACGTTTACCGCCCCCAATCTAGAAGACTCGCGAGCCGACGCCTAACTTGTTGCTGCAGGGAACGCTATTGTTAGGCAACCCGGGATCTCTTCAATGAACAAAACCAAGCAACACGCTAGTTAGGGGCAATCGTGCATTCAACACACAATCCAGAACAGTATTTGCAACAAGCATATCTCGGTGAGATTGGCGGAGAAGCAACTTTTCGCTCATTGGCCGACGCGCTACCTGAACGAGCAGACGCATTGAACCTGTTAGCGGAAGTAGAGAGGTTAACGGCCGACTACCTTCGTACTCATTTGTTGACGCAGATCTCGACGGAAACGGTTGATGAACACCGTGCGGAGGCGGTGAATCGAGTCACCGATATCGGCAAGCTGAGTTGGTCTGGCGTGATAGACTTTGCAATCCCGATTGTTGATGAGGCGCTGACTACGTTTAAGGCCGCAGAGCAACAAGCACCCAGTGAGTTGCTCGGCGTTTATCGGATGTATACTGCTCACGAGCAGGCGTTGGCAGAGTATTTTCGGCTAGAACGAGATGGTAGTGACGGCACTCACGTACTAGAAAAGTATCTCGATCGAGTTCGCCCAACCATCCCTGGGTGAATTTCCATTTCTAGCGCAACCCGAACCCTATGTGAGCCGCCGCCTAACAAGAAGTTGCAGTCAGGGCGCTTGACCCTGAGCACTATAGTGTTAGGTGTCAATTGAAAGCTGCTCTGCCTTCGAGCGTTTCTTTTCTGGGGCACGCATCAGTTTCCATTCTGTTTATGGCAATAGCCGTATTACAGATCAATGATCCAGATCCAATTCTCTGGACTACTGTATATCTCGCAATCGCCGTCATGCCCGCTACCAAAATCTTTGGATACCGACTCCCCATACCATTCTGGATAACAGTTGGGGTAGCAATCGCCTGTTTGATAGTTTCCTTACCCGGCTTTTTGGAATATCTGAAATCTTTGGACTTCGCTTCGATCGGGGGAGAGATGTCCACTGACAAACCATATGTAGAACCAGCGCGAGAATTTCTCGGAGTCGCTACGGGAGCCATTTGCTTACTTGTCTACCGCAACTGGCACGGGTGAATCAGTTGACGCCTAACCGCCCGTTGGTCCGGAATCGCTACCTGCCAGCGTGTTCGAATTCGGGTGTTTCGCAGCCGGCAAACTCGCGCCAGCTCTACGCAGGCCGGTAGACGCAGTGTTAGGCGTTATAGTGAACCTTTCCATCAGCCATATCGGTACTGTTCTAACAGATTCGAGGTTATGATTGTTAACCCTCGAGACAACATATCAACGAATATTTGGAGCTGCGAAAAATGAGGAAATTGATGCTTCTAGCGATGGCTTTGACCCCTGCGACGGTGCTCGCTCACCCCGACCATGGCCACTCTTATTACTCGTTCGGTCACTACTTCACGGGTTCACATTTAGCGGTTGCAGTACTTCTGGGGATTACGGTGTTTTTGTCGTATTGCCTAATCAGGCGATACCTAACCAACTAGAACCGCACACCATCCGAATATGACGCCTAACAAATTGTTGGGATGGACCCTTCATCTTCAGGCATGCGCGCCACGCGTCAGATTCCACAATCCCCAGCCTTCGAAGATTCAGAAGCTAGCTGCGGCCGCTCTCGGCTTCAGCGAATCGAAGAGGAGCTACCGACCTCAGATGGTATGGGTCACGGACCTGACATCGGCTCTGCGGAGTGGCACTCTGTCATAGAATTTAGACTGGGTGCTGTAATCGGACAGCTCGATTTTCGGTCACATTGGCTACCGCCAATGCGTCCAAACTCAACTGCTCCTGAAGACTGTTGTTAGGCGCCTAAACGAACCATCAAGGAGCTTCTATGGTTAACGGCTCTTGTCTTTGCAAAGAAGTCAGGTTCTCAGTTGATGGAAACATCAGCGATATCGGACATTGCCACTGCTCCAAGTGCAGAAAGGTATCCGGCGTGAACTCCAATGGTGTCGTTTTAGCCGCCGCAAAGCGTTTTAAATGGGAGTCAGGCAAGGATCTTGTTCGGCGTTACGAAATGGCTGATGGATGGGGTTCCGCATTCTGTGGCCAATGCGGTTGCCCCGTGCCTATGCCAATGCCCAACGGGAAACTAGTCTGGATACCTATTGGCTCATTAGATGAGCATCCAACCCTCAAAGTTGTCGAACACATATATGTCGAGAGTAAAGCACCTTGGGAAGTTATTGGCGATGATGCGCCACAGCACAAAGAAGATAGAGACGACGCCTAACTTAGTGCTGCAAAGCGACAAAACGCGTACACCGTGAGAGGGTTCCTCTTGGAATGAAAAAGCTCAAGAACGAAAAGGATCTGGTAAAAAAAGCCATCACCGAAGGAATGAAGTATGGCGAAGAGCGAGGTGTTGTTGAGTTTGAGCCAACTGATTCGGCAGGCGAAAAAATCGAGTACATCTATCGACTGCTGGTCCATGACAAGATAATTCAACCGATACCGCAAGATCAGATCTCCCAAGTCACAATGAAGCACAAACTCGCAATTTGGGCGTCGAAACTTAAGCAGTGAGGACTATCATGTTTGCAACAATTGGCCTGCGAGCGCTTCAGTTGTCACCCAACGAGTCACTAGAACGGATGCGTTGCCTGTCGCGCTCATTTAGCTTCACCAAGCCTCACTGATTATTCAATCGACTCTGAGCCCTGGTGTTAGGCGGCATGGGCGATACGTTTTTAGGTTTCAAAATGCGAAAGTAGGCCGATTATGGATATAATTGACGTTCTCAAGCTACTCGCTGATCACCCAGAAGGGTCTTTTCTCGAATTTTCCACATTCAACGAAAAGAACTTCGGTACCTGCAGCGTCACAGGAGTTTCTCCTGGGTGGGAGATGCACCCTGATACGGATGAGTTCTTCTTTGTCCTCGAAGGAACAGTCGAAATCACCCTTCTAGAGGATGATCCGCGGCTTTATGTTGCGCCGGCAGGTAGCTCGTTTGTCGTCCCCAGAGGTATTTGGCACAAACCGGGCGCCCCAGAAGGGGCCAAATTCATCTACTTTACGCCAGGGGAATCACTGTACTCAGAGAGCGAAGATCCGAGGAAAGCTTAGAGATGATCCAGCTGCTGCCTGACAATCGGCATAGAACGACCGTATAGAACGATGCGCAATCTAGCCACAGCCCTTCTATTATTCTGGAGTAACTGCTGGGCAAACGACGAGCTGGCCTCCGCTGCACTGGCTCGTACTGAGGCAGTGGTGACCTACGACGGACGCTACAAGGCCATCGATTATCCCGGCGGTGATGTTCCCTCGAACATTGGCGTTTGCACTGATGTAGTTATCCGCTCGTATCGAGCAATTGGCACAGATCTACAACGCTTGGTCCACGAAGACATGAGTGGCAACTTCGATGCTTATCCAAAAATCTGGGGTTTACCGAAGCCCGATTCCAACATCGACCATCGGCGGGTACCGAACCTCGAGACGTTCTTTGTCAGAAACGGCAAATCTCTACCTTTAGACCACGCGGTGTCGAACCACAAACCTGGCGATATCATCAGCTGGCGGCTCGCCAATGGACTCCCACACATCGGCATCGTTGGGCCACATATCGTTCCCGGTACGGAACGTTACTATATCGTTCACAACATTGGACTCGGTCCAAAGAAAGAGGATGTCCTCACAAGGTATGAGCTGCATGGGCATTTCAGATACGCGCCATCGCAAGAGCCACCGTGATTCCAGAGGACTTCTAATGAAAAACGAGCAACTTGCAGAGGTGTTTCCTCTCATCTGGACCAAAAATGTAGCAGCCATATCCGATTGGGCCGTGCGGGCACTCGGGTTAGTGGAGTCCTGGCGCGCGCCTGGTGATACTGGTGAAATCGAGCATGCGGAGCTCCATTGGTTCAGCGGAAAGATCTCCGTCAACATAGACAAAGGAATGGGAATGGGACCAACTGGTATTTCACTCAGAGTGGACAACAACCAGTTGATTGATAGCCTTCTCGAGCGCGCCCGAGCCGCGGGTACAGAAATTACTCAAGGGCCCGAACATAGCTTGATCGCATATAGCTTTACCGCAGTCGACCCTGATGGGAATCAGTGGTGGGTTAACGCCGAAAACGGCTTCTTAGACAAGCTACGCCAAGGTGACGCCTAACGTGGCGTTGGAGTGGGACGCATTGAGTTCCGGTCCCTTGGGCTGCCGCCAAAGCCCGTCTGCGTCAACCGCCCCTGAGCGCGGTTGTTAGGCGTCATGTCCCAACCAACCGAGGCCTCGGCATGCTCATTCTGGAAATAGCGCTAGTAGTGATACTCGGCTACGTCGCACTCCTTCTTCTATTAGAGGCTGTCATCTGGAAGACACAGCCCAACATGGAAAGCGGCGTGACTTTGTTCGTGAACCGCGGAAACGACGTAGTTGCTCGCAAACTGTATGGCTTCGAATATGGCGACAAGCTGTATGTGTCCTCTAACCACTGGTTCCGACGGTGGTACTACGCGCTTCTAGAGGCTCCTCTAATCGACGTTGAGCATGCAGGGGAAATCAAGCCCTACATTGCCATACCGATAGAAGGGAGTGAGCGGGCGGAGATAGCTCGCGAATACCAGATGGGCTTCATTCTCAGGTTGCTGTGCGGATTCGCCCCCCGGCGCTTTTTAAGACTTGATCCTCGCGAACTCAAAGATGGCACCTAGCCAGATGTTGGAACGGATTGCATACTCCGCACTGCCTTTCATGCTGAGCATCGTCGTGGCTTTATTCGGTAGTTGCGCCACGCGTCAGAATCCACAATTCCCAGCATTCGAAGATCCAGAAGCCAGCTGCGACCGCTCTCGGTTGCAGCGAATCGAGGAGCAGCTATCGACCTCAGACGGTATGGGTCACGGACCTGACATCGGCTCCGCAGAATGGCACTCTGTCATAGAGTTTAAACTTGGCGTGCGAGGCAATGAAACGAATCCACAACACGGCACTGCAGCATGGTGCGCCTTCGTCGAAAGCGCACTTGACACCAGGGACGCCTAACTTGGTGCTGCAAGGGACACCTGAACTTTCGATATTTCCTGGCTACACCATGCTAACCCGAAACTCACTCGCCCCTCAGCTCTGTTGTTAGGCGCCTACAAAAAGTGGACCATAGTCGAACAATAGGTGGCCTAGTATGAGTGAATCAATTTTGTGGATAGTGGGCATTTCGGCAATCGCACTGATCGCTCTCTTGCTCTTCTCGCGTTCCTCTACAACAAAGCACGGTGAGCAGAAGGACAGCTCTGCCTCTGATGTACTTGAGGAAGTCAAAATTTTTCAGGCTTACGGACGAACAGACCAAGCAATAGAGAGGCTGGAGTCCGGCCTTGTTGCTTTTCCCGATAGCATCGAGTTACAAACCAAACTCGAAGAGTTAAAGCAGTGATCCGCAAAAGAATTACTCCAAACCTGTCGCCTAACAAGCTAGGGCACCGCTTCCAAGATCGACGGTAGCAGGAGAAAGACATGATCTCCGGAGTCAGCGCCATTCTTCTCATCAGCCCCAGCGCATCGAAACTCGCTGATTTCTATCGCGATGCCATTGGTCTACCTTTGGAAGACGAAGTGCACGAGGGAATACCGCTCCACTACGGCTGCGAAATGGGTCCTGTGCATTTCGCCATACACCCATCGGAGTCTTGGCCAGGAGAGATTCACAAGGAGCCATTGAGCCCAGTAATCGTCCTGGAAACATCCGACGTACGCGCCGCACACCAGCGACTGCTCGATGCAGGAATTGCGGCATCCCCACCATACGACCATGGGTTCGGAATTTTGACCTCGTTTCGAGACCCTGATGGCAATAACGTTCAGCTGATGGAGCTGCCGAAAACCGAATGACTCACCCGACTCCCAATTTGTTGCCGCAGAGAAGGGCTTGATCGTGCCGATGAATTATTCCAGCAAATTTCCATCCCGTTCGAGCGCCCCGTAGAAATGTTGTTAGGCGTCTGAACCAATGCAACGCATCGTTCTGACAGGTGGCCCTGGTGCAGGGAAAACCTCAACCCTAGATGTGCTGCGTAAACAAGGTTACGCGACCGGGGACGACGCAGCTCGCTCTATTATCCGTGAACGAAAGCGTGCCGGACTACCACCCAGACCAGACGCCCTAACTTTCGCACAGCAGGTCTTTGAGAAAGAAGTTAAAACTTATCACTCCTTGAACAGCTCACCATCGTTCTTTGAGCGCGGGATTGTCGAAGCCGTTGGCTCTCTATTCGGAGCCGGCGCTGTGAATGAAAAAGATGTCAATCGTCTGCTTAGAGACTATCGCTATCAGGCAGTTTTCATATTTCCCCCGTGGGAGGAAATCTATTGTATGGATGACGAACGCGATCATACGTTTGACCATTCGATAATGGTCTATGAATCTACATTAGGATTCTATCGTCAGCACAAATACGAACCGATAGAAGTTCCCGTGGGTGCAGCTAGAAATCGCGCGGACTTCATACTAGACCATGTCTGCGAGTTCTAACATTTCGTTGCAGCGGGCCTGCAATAGCGTCATCCTTCTTGCTTCCGAAAATTGGTCGCCTCTACTCCAAGACGCTGAGCTCGAACGTTAGGAGTCAAATGAAAACCTTCGAAAAAACCGGATCCCATCTATTCTGTGGGCACTGGAACGGATCACTACTGGTTGAGCCTGGCGAACGTCATCAGGTCGTCGAGGTAGGGCCTCGCGGGATTAGATGGGTAATAATCAAGGAACGATCAGAGCCGGATAGTAAGCATGTCGTTTGGTGAACATAGGCGCGAGCTGGCGCTGTTATTAGGCGCCTATTCGTAGGTAATTCGAATCATTACTCTGAAGACAATTCGAAAGCTGGCAAAGACTTTCCCAGGGACAGAAGAAGGTACCTCCTATGGTACGCCAGCTATTAGAGTAGGAAAGAAGTTGATGCTACGCCTTCACCAAAAGGAAGATGCAATAGTACTTCTGATCAATTCCGTCGAAGAACAACAAGAGCTGATCGCGAAAGACCCAGTCACTTTCTTTATCACCGATCATTACGCAGGTTATCCGGCCATCCTTATCAGACCAACGGTCCCCGAGAATGAATTTCGCGATCTGATGGAGATCGCATGGCGTCGTGTGGCTCGGAAGAAGGATTTAGCTGAATATGAGAAATAGTAGCGTGCATCTATCTCCTAGTGGAGTGATGCAACGGGACGGATTAACCATGCCAAACGTCTCTAATCACTGATGTTAGGCGTCGCTATCAGCCAGCATCCGTGATTTAGGAGAGACTGAGGATAGATCGGTGTTAGGTAAGCCGCAACAGTTGCGATTCGACTCTATACTACGCGCTTACTTCCACGTCTGTGAGACTATAGGTCATGCATAACACGGCAATGATAAAAGCGCTTGCTACCCTGGTACTGCTGCCCATTTTGGTGCTTGCGGCAGAATCTCCACGCAACGGCCAGATACGAGCCAAACCCAACGTTGTCGCTTGGGATCAAGCCGCCGGTGCTTGGGTTAGCCCTGTCGCATTCTGGAAAAGTCATGCTGAGCAGCGCGGCGGTCTAACTTGGGGTGAGCGATCCAGCTATCCACCGTATGGGCAGGTCAAAGAGCATGATACGTTCATCATACAGCTGTCTACGGGACCGTGTCTCATGGAATTTTTTCATAGTCGTTGGCGACGCGCCAACGACGTGCGTCGGTGGGATCCTAGGTTCAACGAATACGGCGGCTGCCCTAATGTGTTTGATTAGTTCAGCCTCGCCTAACATGTTGCTGCAAAGAAACGAATTAGGCTGACGTGTAATCGGGAGAAACTATGGTCGCTCTTCGTGCGTTGCTGTTTATCTCCACAGCAGGTATCTATCTATTCACGGTTGCTGCTGTCACTGCAAACGGAGTGAATTGGCCTGCAGTCGCTTTCTCCGACCTATTGGCTCTGAACTGGCGCTCGCAATTCGACTTTGACCTAATAATTCACCTGCTATTGCTAGCGACATGGATCTCCTGGCGTGAGGGTTTCACCGCAAAGGGTCACGTGTTTGGCCTCTTAAGCGTTGCGATGGGAGGCATGTTTAGCTTTCCGTATCTTCTGTATGCAACCTATGCTGCTAAAGGAAGGCCAGCCGATATACTTCTAGGCATTCATAAACGAGGATCAAAGGTAGACGCAGACTGCGCCTAACGTACTCATGCTAGATCACATATCACTACCGGTTCTAGATCTCGAGCTTTCCGCTAAGTTTTATGACAGCGTGCTAGAGGTCCTAGGTTATAGGCGAGTCAGAGAACGACCAGGTGCGATCGGCTATGGCCCGCAACGACGAGCAGCCCCCGTGTTCTGGATACTCGCCCGAAGCAGCTCCGGGGCGGCTGAAGCCGGTATCGGTTTGCATGTTAGCTTTCAGTCGGGCACCCGACAAATGGTCGACGAGTTTCATCAGGCAGCGCTTTCCGCCGGTGGGAGAGACGCTGGGGCTCCCGGTGAGCGACCGGAATACACGCAACCATTCTATGGCGCCTTTGTGCTTGACCTGGATGGTTTTAAGGTGGAGGCAGTATGCCGGGAATAGATGCTCGTTAATGACGCGCAAATTGGCCCGGTAAAGTTGCATGCGCTAAACGAAACCGACGAAAACGCCTTCAATCCAGACATCTAGTTGGGATTAGGCATCTTAGCAAGGCTATTCTATGTACGAAGGAAGCTGTCTTTGCGGAAACATCAGATATCAAATTGACGGCGAATTAGGCGATTTCGGGTATTGCCACTGTACTAGCTGCCGCAAAGCTAGCGGTTCCGCGCACGGCGCTAACGCAGGAGTTGATCGAAGCGAACTCGTGCTATCGGACTCGAATAACCAACTGCGCGAATACCAGTCATCCCCTGGTAAGTATCGAGCCTTCTGCTCGAACTGCGGTTCGCCACTCTACGCCTACCTGTCAGCAACACCAGATCAGATCCGCATCCGGTTAGGCTCCCTAGACAGCCCATTTACAAAATCTGCCCGAGCGCATACCTTCGTCAGCGATAAAGCAACGTGGGAGACTATTTATGGAGGTCTGCCCCAATTCGACGAATGGGCCCCACGCGCTGTACTCGTTCAGAAAGGGTCAAAACAACCGTGACACCTAATGAGTTATTGGAGCCGAATGCACTTCAGCCGCTCAATAGGGTGTTAGGTGTAAAGGGGAGATCACTGTGAACTGGGATGCGATAGGAGCGATGGGAGAGATACTAGGCGGGCTTACTGTTCTTATCACCCTAATCTATCTAGCTCGGCAGATTAAACAAAATACTCGTTCCCAGAGTATTGCTACGTACGAAGCGGCGATGTCCGGATTCAACGATATTCATACTTTTGTAGCCGCCGACATTGAGTCATCCTCGATCTGGCGACGAGGTTCAGTCGAACCAACGACACTGAATGAGGATGAGGCTGTCCGATTCGAATTCATGGTGAGAAACTACACAAACCACATCTACAAACTACTCAGGCTATACGAAAATGGCACATTTCCCGAAGCCGAGTGGACAAATGCGATCGATGAGGCGAAGCAGATATTCCAGTTGCCGGGTTTCGCTGAGTTCAAACGAAACAACAACTATTTCCACGATTTGTGGGTTGAGATGGACTCAAAAACGCTTAACCCAATATCTACTTTTAGTGGAATGTCCGAGAGATTATCTGATGACGCCTAACATGCTGCAGGAATAGAACAAGCCGTCTCAAGCAAACCATGACCAAAGTACCCATAAAACCGAACGTAACGATCGAAGACATCGATAAGCTCGATGTTCGAGTCGCCACAATCGAATCAGTAGACGAAATTGCCAAATCTCGTAAGTTAATGAAACTGACGCTCAACTTGGGCGACCACACTAGAACAATCGTGGCGGGCATCAAGAACGAGCGAGAGGATCCTAAGGAGATCGAAGGATTGCAGTGCTTGGTCATAGTCAACCTGGAGCCTCGAGAATTGGCTGGCGTTCTATCAGAAGGCATGATTTTCGATA
This sequence comes from Pseudomonadales bacterium, assembly GCA_051027215.1. Lineage (GTDB taxonomy): Bacteria > Pseudomonadota > Gammaproteobacteria > Pseudomonadales > Azotimanducaceae > CALHVX01. The sequence continues at coordinate 12,545 of JBPCXR010000367.1, forward strand.
TTGGCTACGCCGATGGCATTGTCCCGGTACTTTCCGTACCCGAAAAGACAGTTCCAGATGGCACGAGAGTTGGCTAGGTGGCTGAAGAGACGATCCCTAACCTGGTGTTGCTCTGTTGTTAGGCGCTTTATCTAAGTGCACCGCAATCCCAACTCGTTCCTAGATCGGAGAGCGGGAAACGAGATTGTCATGAACTTAAAGACTTGGGTCCGAAGCTCTCTATGGTTAACAATGCCGTTCAATTTCATTGCGGCTTATACTTTTTCATTGCCTTCTTCTGGCATTAGCCGATTACTAGAGCTGCCACTTCAGCCGTACAATTTCTATACCATCTTCACGGGCGTCATGGTTGGGCTGTTCGGATTCATGTACGCATGGATAGCGTTACAACCGAATTTGAATCGCCCCTTACTTCTGTTAGGCGCCTGCGGTAAGTCGTTGGCGGTTCTAATTTCCACGGTGCTATTTATACTTGGCAAGTTCTCAGGCGTTGCACTTGTCGTTATCTCTGGCGACCTGCTATTCGCCCTACTTTGGTTCTACTGGCTGGCTCGCACGAGAACGTCCATTAGTGCCTAACGGGTCATATGAACAGGCGTATTAGGCGACAACAGGGATGGTTCCTAACAACACCATAGGCGTCACGCGAGATCATCTTCTACCCAAGGATCAAGTGCTGGAGATCCACTCCGAAGCAAGCTCGCGGTTACGAAAAACCTTTACTTGAGAACCTTCTTTTTCACGATAAACCTCAAATATGCGGAGTAGACCATAGTTAAGATCCTCCGGCGCGACTATCGCGACCCTTCTGCTGGTTCTTGGCGCGACTTTTTTCGCTCCGTCAGCAATTTCTCGCATTTCGTCTGGCGTGAGGGCGAAACCGTTCGAAAAATCCCATAGAAACTGCCGACTTTCAATGAAATTTTCAATAAGATCTACAGCCACCTCTCTTAGGGCCGGAAGGTCTGGTGGTAGATCGAACGCTATCAGAACATAGTCCTCTCTCGACGAAATCGAGTAGTGTTTGGCCACGTCTGTCCTTGAGTGTGTGTACCTGACTACGGCTCAACTGTAACGAAATCTAGAGTTCTGTCCAATGACACCTGACAGCTCGCCGCAACCGCCCTACTCCCCGCCACTTGGTTTGCTAACACAAAACAAGCGACGAGGAGGTGGCGCTCTGATATCTGGATATTAGACGCCTATGAAAGCGTGTGCTGTTCCTGAAAGGATTCGCAATTGGATTGAGTGTATTAACTCGCAGGACATTGAAAAGCTTGCCTCCCACATGTCTGCCGACCACACTTTCTTCGTTGAGGGTGAAGAGCCGACCGTAGGAATCGAATCAAATCAACAGGCATGGTCGGCTTACTTCTCTGCATTCCCAAACTACAAAATTCACATCGATTCGGCCTATGAAGATCATGGCGTTTTCTATCTTCTCGGGCACACGAAGGGATCACACGTACCTGCTGATCTCGAATCCATACCCGAGTCCGTTATTTGGAAGGCGACTCTTGAGGCTGATACGCTTTCTGAATGGATCATATTCGACGGAACAAGGAGACACAGTCTTGGAATATCGAACGACGTCTAACGAATCATTGGAACGGTCGCAATGCCTGAAGTGTCACCAGCCTACCGATGAAAGACCAGAAGCGAGCTAGCCAGAGTAGCCTAAGAAAGATCGAAGCGCTGCTCAGTGACTTGAGAAACATAGAGGTGCTGAATGAACGTCGTCCTGGCGTGTTCTATGCCGGCCGTAATGAGCTTGTCCATTTTCATGAGCTTCCGGAATCGATGGTAGCTGACCTGTTTTTACCAAATGAACGCATTCGGCTGCCCGTCAATTCTCGATCTGAACAACTCGAACTACTCGACAGGATGTGGCCTACTATTGAGAACATGGAACGCACAACAGATCGAGGATCTAGGAAATGAACAGGGGTTCTTTCCTGTGCACTCCAACGGGACGAATTGACACCACGAAAATTTACTCCCATAGATTCCCTGCGGCCTAATCGGGCATCGTAGGGTAAGGTTAGCCCAGCGGAACTGTAGCGTCGGTAAATTCATGCCATCGAGTAACGAAAAGAGCCGCGGCGTGCTAAGAGATCTGCAAACGCACGGGTTCGATTTTTCACGAGAATGCGAGATAGAATTCAACATCGCCTTTGAGCACTGGCCGCCGTCAGAAGAGAGCCTTAGCAATCTACGGAACAACTTTGCGCTTGTCCGCATACAAGAACCCTCACAGAGGGATCGAGTGGGCTACGCCACATTGATAGTTAAGTCGCTAGTCACTTATGACTTTCTGCTTGCGACCGAAGAGAAAATTCGAAAGCTCGTGAAGGAGTGCGATGAGTCATGCCAGTCTTGGGGAGTACGGCATCGGGTCGAAAAGTGAGAGAATAATCAGACGACTAGAGTTACGCATCCTCAACGCTGCCGGTTTACAGGTCTCGAACGAAACTGTCGTGGATGAATCTCAACCAGCCGTTGAACTCGAACGCACTCAGCAATATCGTAAGTGCAAGCGTACCAAAGCTCCTAGACGAAGCGCGTCGCTGGAATGTCCTTCACCTTAATGCAGGGCCGACTATATGACAGAAGAGAAACGCAGTTCGGAGATCGGCAAGCTCGAGACACTTGAACACGCCGACACCAAGGAGTCCTATCGACAACTGTGGTGGACAATTGGTGTGACTATAGTTGGACTCACTCTCATCGCCCTTTTCTATTTGTGAGGCGGCGCATCAAGACCCACTGAGGTTCAAATATGAAGTTCATGATCCTGATGTCAAGCGATCCAAGCTGGGACAACTTGTCTGAGGACAAACAGAACCAGATCATCTTCAAGCATGAGCAGTTTGAACGTGATCTCGAATCCTCTGGCAGCTTTGTTTCTTCCGCAAGATTTGGACCCGACACAGGCGCAGCCATCTATCAGGACGCTTCAGGAAAGCAATCCACAGCCCCAAACCCGCTGACAGGAGAAGGGGAAATCGGGGGCTACTACCTAATTGACGTGGAAGATATGGAGACCGCGCTAGCTTGGGCTGCTCGATGTCGTTTCATCACCGGCGCAAACTGGGTATATCCCATATGGGAGTAAATGCGAGGTCTAACGATGCGTTGCACCCTACCCTCCGCCGTCGGATTGCTTGGTTGCTCATGTATGCAACCAAATAGACTTTGGAATCCAAGCGGTCGCCAATGAGCCGAATAACACTAAGCTTCGACAACGGTCCCTCAGCTCATACGACCCCTTTCGTGCTAAACCAACTCCAAGAAAGAGGGCTGAGCGCATTCTTCTGCCTTATTGGGCGCCAACTCACATCGGCATCAGAACATGTTGACCTGGCCAGAGAAACGCTCCATCTCGGGCATCGAGTTGTGAACCACTCTATGACCCACGGGCTCGCACTTGGCGACGACCTCTCTGACGAGCATGCCCTATCTGAGATCGAAGAAATGCACCAACTGATGTCAGATCTTCTTGGTGACTGGGGCCAGAATTGGTTTCGGCCTTTTGGGCGAGGAGGGCAGCTCGGGCCTCACATATTCAGTCGCGCTGCCGTGCAGGTATTGCAAGACCTTGAATACTCGGTTCTTCTTTGGAACTGTGTTCCTAGAGATTGGGAGGACACCCAAGGTTGGGTAGCTACAGCATTGCGGCAGATTGAAGGAACAGCACACGCTGTTGTTGTACTGCACGATTTACCGACCGGGGCAATGAAGGAACTTCCGCGATTTCTAGACAAGGTTGACCGACTGGGCCTTGATTTCACTTTGGATTTGCCTCCTGAATGTGTACCGATCAGCAACGGTGGTATCGCTAAGCAGCAAGAACTCGAGAAACTGGTAGCGGATTCAGGGCACACCCTCGGGCAGCATCGGTAATTTTTCATTCGGGTCATACCACGATGCTCCATCTGAGCACCAAATATGACCTTTTGGTCTTGCCGTAATTTCTGTATCGATGGAGCCAACACGGATCAGAACATAGTCCGTGGAGGGTCGATTCGCAATTAGCTGTGAGCCACAATTACTGCAAAAATATCGAACCTTTCCGGGAGACGACTCGAATGACGACAGCTTATGTTCGCCTTGTTCCCATTTGAACGCTTCTTCTGGCACAGACATCACTGTCGAAAAAGCAGCGCTATGTGCTTTTCGGCAGGTCCGGCAATGACAATGTCCAAATGTCTGAGGTTCGCAGCTCACTGAGTAGGTGATCTCGCCGCACAGGCAGCTTCCTTCAAACACGGTCCGGCCCTCCTATGTTGAGGGTGCTTCATACCACGCCTGGGCGGCTGCGGTCGATCTTTGCCTGATGCAGCAAGCAAAACATTTTTTCCGGTCTGGAGTTGCCTCCTGCTACGAGAAACAGATACGCTGAATTAGGTCTCAACCAAATGCGTCGAAAGGAGAGAATGCAATGCTAAACCACGTAATGATTGGCTCGAACGACATACAGAAGACGAAACGCTTCTACAACGCGGTGCTCGGCGTGCTCGGCGCTGGAGCGCCTGCGGAGCATGAGAACGATACCGGGCAAACCCGTCTGTTCTACATTCACGACGGCTCTACTTTCAGTGTGAGCGAACCGATCAATGGCGAACCGGTGAGCGTCGCCAATGGCTCCACCATAGGCTTTGTCTGCGATTCGCCAGAGCAGGTGAAGGAATTCCACGATGTCGCTGTGGCCAATGGCGCCACCAGTGTTGAGGATCCGCCTGGCCCGCGCGAGAGCACCATGGGCGTGATGCACCTGTGCTACTTCTTGGACCCAGACGGCCACAAGATCTGTGGTATCCACCGACCAGGGTGAGCCTGGGAATCGAAGGCGAACGGTCAGACACCGGGGCAGGTTGCAACGCGGTGATCCCCGGCGGGCTACGTCAAAGGGCTTTCCGATGGCCCCTAACAGCTCGTCGGCGCGAAGGCGTGGCAGCGCGGTGAATAGCGATTCGCCGCGCGGAGGTGTTCTAAGTGTCGATAACCGTTACCGCCCTTGATCACATTGTGCTCTGTGTGGCCGATGTAGAGAGGACGAAGGCGTTCTACGCAGAAATTTGGTCGAAGTTAGCATCCTCGACCCTGAGCTAAGAGCATCGGGCGAGAGCATCTATGCCCATAGAGACGTCCCTATTGAACGTTTCATCATCTGTGTAGTGGTAGCCGACACCACCTGCGTCGACCCAAGCATCGACATTAAGCTTTTTGTTGTCGATCAACAATGCGGCGTCGTTTCCACAGTTGATCTTTAAGCGCTCCATCGCGATGCGATTGAGCACTCGTTTATCGATAGTGCGTTCTTCCCATGAGGTTACAATTACCTTGCAATCTGCCTCGAATCCACAAATTGGAACGATGACATCAGAAAACAAATCCGGATTCACTGTGACGATAGCCTGGGGTAAGTGTCTTGCCTGAAAGAAGGCGTAAGTCTTCTCAAAAAAATGGATGTGATTACAGCGTTCGGTCATATGGGCGATGATGGATTCTGTAGAGCGGTTCATTCGTCTCGAGAGTGCGCTCGCAAATTCCGTTAAGCCTATTTCACCCAGGCTCCAGGCTGCCCCGATCCCGTCGTCATCGAACGTCTCATAGATTTCCATCCACTCGGGGCCGCTGCCCCAAATGAAGCGTTCATCACACAGCGTATCCCCGAAATCCCATAATAAGCATTCGATTCGTGGCATGGTCCACTCCCTGCGGGCAAGTACAAACACTAGTAGATCCGAGGCTCACCGTCGATCACCCCGCTCAGCGACATTCTTCAACCTGACGCTTAGACCATGGACGCCACTGATATACCTAGTGTCGTCAATAGTCGGGCAGGCGGAAATTCGCAGTCGCAAGCAACGAGTCGGACGAATGTTGTAATCTAACCCAATGCTGAGGCCAACCATGACGAAATTTGACGCTCCCTGGGGGTTGTCGCTAAAAGTATTAACGCTACTTTCGGTGCTGATTCTTCTTGGGTTGGCACTTATCGGGTTGCTGAACATCGCCGGCGGTGGGAATGTCTGGCTGTTTAGTATGCTGATACTTCCGTTGGCCATTTTGATTGGCTCAGCCTTTTTCACTATCAGAGGTTACCATTTGACGGAAGGCGTACTTAAGGTACAGCGGTTGGGGTGGGAGTCGGAGATTAACCTTAAAGGGCTTCAATCCGTAGAAGCAGACCCCGAAGCTATGGACAAATCGTTTCGCACCTTTGGAAATGGGGGGCTTTTTTGTTTCGCTGGGAAGTTTCGCAACAAGCGGTTAGGTTCCTATCGCGCTTTTGCGACAGATCCGAAACGAGCAGTCACGCTGAAATTTCCGGATCGAACCATTGTCGTAACTCCGGGTGATCCTGAAGCTTTCGTAGCACAAGTGTCGCGCTGAGCCAGTCCCCGGTACTACGCAATGCCTGAAATACTTACCTCGGTAGAGCGCTGGCGAGCTTAGTCGTTAGGAGTCAAGGGAGACTATTTATGAACTGGGATGCAATTGGTGCGATCGCCGAACTGCTTGGCGCCATCGCCGTCATCATCTCTATCATCTATTTAGCAGCCCAGGTGCGACATACCCGCCTACAATTGCAAGCACAGGCGGAAGACAACATTACCTCAAGGGCATTTGAGGCATATAGCCCGGTATATGAGGGAGACAACGCACGGGTATTCCGCAAAGGACTCGAATCGCCTTCGACTTTAGATCCAAACGAGGCGTTCCTGTTTAAGCTGCTGATGGACCGCCAGCGAGGTGCATTTGCGACCATTGTCCGCCGCACACACAACGGCTCTATATCTAAAGACATGTCTGTGCGGCTTTTGGGAGGCTACAAGCAGCTATTTCTTAGGACCAACGGGGGACAGGAATGGTTAAAAGAAGCACGCGGTTCCATGTCTGAATTTGAGATAAGCGTCCTAGAAGGTGACGCCTAGGCAATCCGATCTGATTCGCAACCCAAGTAATAGGAACTGATAGTCGTTTGCTATGCACGAATCCACAACCGAAATAGAAGCCCTGCAACAACTGTTGGATGAAACCTACAAGAAGGCGGGTGTCCACTATCGATCAATCCACACACCGACGCGACGCATGTCAGCGGCCGAGGTATGTGCCCAATTAGAAGGTGTTGCCATCTTCGATCTGGCAACCGTCAGCAAGTTGAAAAAGCCTGTGGTGGCGCCAGTAGATGGCCTCTTCTTCAAAGCTAGGTTGTGGTTTAGCTCTGCTGAATCGTCGATCCGTTTTCGGCATATTCGAGACAATCCCTATGTAAGTGCCGCGTACACTCTGGGAGAAGAGATATCAATAATGATCCATGGGCAAGCTCATGAGGTTGATACGAGCCAACCAGGACACGAAGCGCTGCACGAATACTGTCTGGAAACCTATGGTCCTAGCTACGACAGCTGGGGCCTGTGGGGAAAGTCGCCATTCGCTTGGGTTCAGCCGAGCGTAATGTATGCTTCCCGCCCGGGCGTTGATCGCTAGTGATTCTCCGCTGCGAACCTAGCTATACTCCTCGCCTGCATCCTTTTTTGGTTAGCGTACCGGTAGGCGGTAACAGAATACTTGCCCAATGATAAACAGCGCGCGCTATGTTCACACGAACCTGATCGCACAAGACTGGCGTGCGCTCGCTGAATTCTATTGCTCGGTATTTGGCTGCGTATCCGTTCCTCCGGAACGGGATTATTCCGGATCCGAACTGGTGGCGGGTACTGGCGTTAAGGGCGCCAGGCTGCAAGGCGTTCATCTGCGCCTGCCAGGTTGCGGCCCAGACGGCCCAACCCTGGAAATTTACACGTATTCCGAACTCGCCAGCAGTTCAGAGCCGGCCGTAAATCGAACAGGTTTTGGGCACTTGGCGTTCGACGTACCTTCTGTTGCCGAGGCGCGCGACCAGGTTCTTCAAGCTGGTGGCCGTGCCATTGGCGAGATCGTGAGGCTAAAAACTTCCGCTGGTGCAGAGGTTACCTGGTGTTACGTCACAGACCCGGAAGGCAATATCTTGGAGCTGCAGTCATGGCGTTAAGACACGAAAAACGTCGGGCGCGGAACGCCAGGTAGCATCGCAAAATGCCGACAATCATCGCCCATGCCGCGGTTGGTGGATGCCTTGCACGGTTCACTCCGGCCGATGTTCCAACTGGACGTTTGGCATTGACGCTTGCGGTGCTTGCCATAGTGCCCGATGCTGACGTACTGGCGTTTCAGCTTGGCTATGAATATGGCCATGCGCTTGGGCATCGTGGTTTCACTCACTCTATAACATTCGCGCTGCTCATCGCGCTCGCAGCAACGTGGCTACTGTGTCGCAACGGTACCGCAACCCGATCGAAGCTCATCGTCTACTTGCTCTGTTGCGTTGCAGCCACATCTCACGGCGTGCTCGATGCCTTCACGGATGCCGGGCTTGGTGTCGGTTTCTTCATTCCGTTCGACAGTACGCGATACTTCTTTCCCTGGAGGCCGATCGCTACTTCGCCGCTCAGTGTCGCTGCCTTTTTTGATGGGCCGGCATTGCGGATCCTAGCGAATGAGGCGTTCTATATCGGCATGCCTTTGCTAGGCGTGCTAGGCCTCACCTTCCTAATACGGCGCCATGAATAGCTCACAGTTGAACTAGTCACAGCTATACTGCCACCTCGGGCAACACTCCAAATTTTATGAACCTCAACCAAGTTACCGTTCCGTGCACCGATCTAGATGTATCTGTCGAGTTCTACCTTCTGCTCGGACTGCGCCAGATCGTCAACAGCCCGCCAGACTACGCGCGGTTCGAGTGTCCAGTCGGAGAATCAACCTTCTCGTTGCATCGTGTGTCTGAGATAGTGCCCAATCACGGCGTAGTCGTATACTTCGAACTAGCGGATCTCGATCCCAAAGTGCAACAGCTTGCTGCTGCAGGCGTTCTGTTCGATTCAGAGCCCCAAGACCAGCCTTGGCTGTGGCGTGAGGCGCGTCTGCGTGATCCGGCAGGTAACGAGGTTTGTCTATTTCAAGCTGGCGAGAATCGTCGCAATCCACCCTGGCGCCTCCCGGCTAAAGATTAGCCGCGGCCTTGGGCATCACATGCAATTCGCGAAACAGCTGCGTAACCCAGTCAGAAATGGAGAAGTAACCAAATCTGTTCGCGTGTGGAAATCGCCCAGAGTCAAAGTGGGCAATTCCTACAAGCTCGATCCTGGACACATCGTCGTGGAATCAATCCACGAAATCGAATTTTCCGACATAACACCCTCTCTAGCGCGAGAGACAGGATTCAGTAGCGTCGCAGCGTTACTCAAGATGGCAAAGCATGGCAGCGGAGAATCAGTGTATTTGGTATCTTTTCGCTACGAAACTGGATAGAGACGTTAGAAGAGTTCGCGAATGAAATCAGCAATCGATGAGTTCCTGGCACAGTATTCCCCGGAGATCAAAGCGCTATCAGGACAGCTCCGCAACTTCATCAAAGAGACCGCGCCGGGTTGTAATGAAACACTCCATACAGGCTGGAAGGTCATATCCTACGGCTACGGTAGGAAATTTTGTGCGATCGCTCCACATACGAATTGGGTCAATTTGCAGTTTCACGCTGGGGCTTCACTGTCGGACGACCACGAACTTCTTGAAGGAACAGGTAAATCCATTCGGCATGCAAAGCTATCGAAAACTTCGGACCTGAGCGCTGACCTCGCCGAGCTAATTCACCAAGCGTCGAAACTGGCAAATTAGATGGTTGATGATCGTACAATCTGCAGAACCTCTGCAAAAGGCAAGCAGCCAACGAGTATTCCAACCTGGAAGTACACCTTTGTTCGCGCAGCAATTTTGAGGGTCGTTCCCTGTGAAGAGCCGGGTATACCGGCCAAGGACCTTCCACGCTTGATTCGGCCGCTACTCAGTGCAGAGGTCCTTGAAAGGCTCGGCTCTGTTTCTTGGCATACTACAACGGTCAAGCTAAACATGGAGGCGCTTGGTGAGTTGCGCCGCATCACAGGTCTTACACCGCAACACGTCTGCAAGAACGACGTCGTCACCTAACTCGGTGAGACATTTGCTGGGCGATGAGGGCAAAGCACTAGGCACATGATTACTACAACCATAGTCACGCCAACAGACGATCTCGCGCGGCTCGTTAGTGAGATCAATTCGGCCGAATGGGATGAAGCGAATGAAATGTCAGTTTATGACGTTGAGTCCCTTGCAGCATATCTGCACCGGCAGGATACATTGTTCGTTACCTGTCATGAGGTCACCGGCGAAAGTGCAACGCTTCTCGGGTTCGCTTCTTCCAGGTTTGAACTCAAACCCTACGCTAGGGAAAAATGGCTCTACGTTGACGAAATGGACGTCTGCGCGAACAAGCGTCAACAGGGCGTTGGAAAACTGATTATGAAAACGTTGTTGGAACAGGCTGAAAAAGCCGACTGTGAAGAAGTCTGGCTGGGCACCGAAGCAGGCAATCACCCAGCCAATGCGCTCTATCAGTCACTTGATCCCGATGATGTGGCGCAGGTTGTCGGTTATACCTATGAACTAGATGAATAAGACCCACTAGCTGAACCGTAGCGGGTCCACGCGGGAGAAATCAATGCCTGACGCAGTTATTCATATTCGTCGTCAAGAACCGAGCGACGCTGCCGCGCTGCATGATATCTACAGCCAGCCCAAAGTCATTTGGGGAACATTGCAAATGCCCTACCCATCTTTGCATGAATGGCAGGCTGGCAGCGCAGAGGAACCCCGAAGAATGACCCGCCTGGTTGCTTGTACAGAAGAACGAGTTGTCGGCAATCTGGCGATTTGGACATTCCCCTCACAACGGCGACGTCATGCAGGAGAGATAGCTATGGCGGTGCACGACGCCTGGCAAGGCAAGGGAGTGGGTACAGCATTAGTGGCGGCAGCAATGGATCTGGCGGACAACTGGCTGGATCTAGCCAGAGTTGAACTGCAGGTATTTGTCGATAACGAACCCGGCAAGCGCCTCTACGAGCGCCATGGGTTTGAAATTGAGGGCACTCTGCAGCAGTTCGCCTATCGTGAGGGCTCGTATGTTGATGTGTACGCTATGGCGAGGCTGCGTCGTGACGCCTAAGAGCAGACGGGAACGAGCGTCAAGTAGCGCAAAGCCCCCTTCAGAGAGCGATTGGGAGCCTATTCAATCAGGCGATTTAGACGCAGAGTACGCACGCAAGCAATTTCTAGGAAAAACCTACTCAGAAGCAAAGGCGATGTTCGAGCACAACGCGCTCCACTACGGCGAAGATCTTGAATCGATGCCGTATGCGCCATTCAACTACTACGCGCCGGCGTTCGCAGAATACATCACTTCCGACAAAGCAGCGGGTGACTCCGATGGTGCATCGTCACTATTGCGGAGAATGATTTGGATGCTGAGCAACAAGCCCGAAGTTTTTTCCCCAAAAACGAAGCAAGTGATGCTAAGCGCAGCACGAGCGGTTGCATCGAACCAAGCATTCTATGAGGCAGATAGCGAAATCTATGGGCACTTTTCAGATCTGCAGACTGAGTTTGAGGAAGTAGCGAACTAGGGGCGCACATCGCACGAAGCAGAATTCGGCAGCCATCCTTACGTTCGATTTAGATGTGTTGATAGCCCGGCAATGTAATCGTCCCAGCCACGGGCATACATCGACACCGATTCTTGTGTTTCGATTTCTGAGTGCGTGATGCGCAGCTGGGTTTCGCCATTGGCTTCGCTAAACATCACATCAACGATCGAAGCCGACTCCTCACCACCCCAGAACCACGTATAGCGAATACGCTGATTCCTTTCAAACTCCAAAATTTTTCCATCCATGAGACTGTTGTTCGCACCGCTACCAACAATAAGGCGAAACACTCCCCCAACTCGTGGATCGACTTCGATTGAGGTTACTGGTGCGACTACGGCGTCTGGTGAAACCCAAGCAGAGAAAGTCGCCTCGACGGGATATGGTAATTGGTAGGCCTTTTCAAACTTCATGTGAGCACCTCGTTCGATTTTGGCGCTTCGGATGCACGATAGATTCTCGCGATGTAATGTCCTTGCGCGAGGTCAAGAAAGACATGAAACAACACAGGTACAAGCAGCGAGTCCGTCAGCATGAACAATGCCACTGTAATCGCAGACGTGAGCGCGATCCCCGGCATTTGCTTTATGCCCTGATACATATGCGCAACGGTGAACAACGCAACTCCAAGAACTGCAGCAAGCCAGGGCGTAACAAAGTGTTGCAGGTACCACAGTAGGTAGCCGCGATAGATCAGCTCTTCAGTTATCCCCGCATTCACGGACACTCGTTTGAACCAGGACTCCTCAAGACGCGACCGCGGCAGAAGAATCATGAAGTCCCGGGTATCCCTAACGAGTTGTGCTGCGCCATTGGACGATCTGGAGAGCTTGCGTAGTGGCAGCGCAATCAAACAGATAAAGCCGATGGCCAGCACCGAACCGATCAGAAAGTGCTGCAGCGACGGGAACTTGAATCCCAGGGCCGGCCAACTTCGCCCCAGTAAGAGCCACATGAACAAGACCAATGTGGCAAACAGCCCCCACGTCAATATGACGTGTTGATAGGTACGAACGCGGGCCGGCTCACCACGCCGGCCAATAT
>JBPCXR010000368.1:0-9292 GCA_051027215.1 Pseudomonadales bacterium
ATCCTGGGGCGTGTAGTACATGCCAATACAACCGAGAATCGTCAACAGGCCGCCGGCAACAATGCTGCCGCCCTTGCCTAAGCGGGCTGCAAGTTTTGGTACCCCAATCAAACCCACCAGCATGACAGACAGGGTGACCATAAAGAACGTGCCAATCAGGTCACCTCGACCCAAGTAGTATTCGAAGTAATACACGGCAACAGTCTGGCGAATGGTGAAAGCCAACATGCCGCAGGTGAACAGCACCATCACCACTAACAGCGGCGGGTTGATGAACACCGCTCGCATACTATCGACCACCGACAGGTGCTGCGTAGGAGGCGGCGCGATTCGCTCCTTCGTAGACGCGGCCGTCAGGCACAAGCAGCCGGTGGCAATCACCGCAAACCCGATCATCACACCCTGAAAGCCTTGAGCCGGAGTCTCGAACCACCCCACCAGCTTTAACATCAACACCGACACCACAAAGCCACCGGCAAAAGCACAAGCCATACGCACGGTAGATAGCAACGTGCGCTCATGATGATCTGTGGTAAGCACCGCGGTCATCGTGGAGTACGGAATGGTAACTACAGTGTAGGCAATGCCGAACGCCGTATAGGTAACGTACGCCCAGATGAGTTTGCCGCGATCGTCCAGGTCCGGGACTGTAAAGGTCAGTACCGCGATCACACCCAACGGCACTGCGCCCAGAAAAATGTAGGGCCGCATGCGCCCAAAACGGGTTCGGGTTCGCTCGGCGAGCAAACCCATAATGGGATCAGTCACGGCATCCACCAAGCGTGCGACCAATAGCACGCCGCCCGCGGCGGCAGGTGTTAAACCCAGTACATCGGTGTAGAAGTACAGCAAAAAGGTCATTGCTGAGATGAAGTACAGGTTGATACCGAAATCACCAACGCCGTAACCGATTCGCTCAACGGCACCCAGCCGCACCGAGCTGCGAGTGTCTGCGGCTACGCTGTCGGCACCCATTACCGGGGACACCGCTTCACTCAACGAACGGCACCGAGCTCTTGTAACGCAGTGATTTCTTTGTCGCCTATGCCGAATTCTTGCAACACCGAGACGCTGTCGGCACCGGGATCTGGCGCGGCTTTGTCAAAGCGACCCGCGGCAGGAAACGCGGAAAGATTGATTGGCGAGCGCAACAGCTGCACATCCCCAAGCTCAGGGTGAGTTGCTGGCCAAGCCATCTGCAGATGCTGAACTTGTGGATCTGCGAAAGCTTCGGCCACAGTGTTGATCGATCCACAAGGCACACCCGCTTCGTTCAATCGATCGACCAGTTCCTCAGCCGTGTAGCGAGTGGTGATCGCCTCCATATCGCGCTTAAGCGCTTTGATGTTTGCGCGCCGCTGGGCCGACGTCTGGTAGTCCGGGTGCTCGCGTAACGCATCGGCTTGCAGCGCGTCGCAAAATCGCTGCCACAATCGCTGTGTCGGTGCCGCTAGGTTGACCGACTTGTCTTTGGCGGCGAATGTTCCCATGGGAACCTGATAGGGATGGTCGTTGCCCTGGGGCTCAGGGGAGACCCCATCCATGGTGTAGCGCGCTGCCTGAAAATCGAGCTTGGCCATCATGCCCTCGAGCAACGAGGTGTGCACCCACTGCCCTTCACCGGTTTGAACTCGATGTAATAGCGCCAAGAGAATGCCTTGGGCTAGAAACATGCCGGCGGTGGTATCGCTAACGGCGATGCCTGCTCGAGTCGGCTCTCCGCCAGGGAACCCGGTAATGCTCATCAACCCGCTCATGCCCTGAACGATCTGATCGACACCACCGCGCTGGGCATAGGGACCATGCTGACCAAACCCAGAAATGCTGGCGTAGATCAGTTTTGGATTGAGTGTGTGCAGCGCATCGTAATCCACTTTTAGGCGGTGCTTGACGCTGGTTTTGAAGTTTTCCACCACCACGTCTGCTTGGCCTGCCATCTGATAAAACAACGCCAGGCCCTTCGGGTGCTTCAGGTCGATGCAAATGCTCTGTTTGTTACGATGCAGGTTCTGCTCGTCGCTGCCTCGGCGGGCGCCCGTGAGCCCACCTGTTATCGGTGGCTCTACCTTGATCACCCGAGCGCCCCAGTCGGCCAGCAGCCGCACCGCACTCGGTCCAGCACGGGCGTGAGTCAAATCGAGCACGATCAGGTCGGCAAGGGGTCCTTTCATTGGGCGCTGGCGCTAGCGAATCAATCGACCCGGCAGCGCATCCGTCGGTTCACCGTTCTCGTAGGTGACTTCGCCTGCGACCACGGTGGCCAAGTAGCCATCGGCGCGTTGCTCGAGCCTTGCTCCACCGGCAGGAAGGTCATTCACGATTTTCGGTGCGCGTACTCGCAGATTATCGAAGTCGATAACATTCACATCGGCTTTCATGCCCGGTTGCAGCAGACCACGGTCGTGCAGATCCACCGCACGGGCGGTGTCCCAAGTCTGGCTCTTCACCAGCGTCGGCAGATCGATTCGCTCACCGCGACTCCGGTCTCGACCCCAATGGGTAAAGAGTGTGGTGATGAAACTGGCATCACAGATGGTACCGACGTGGGCGCCGCCATCGCCTAATCCCATTACTGTATTGTCCGCCAGAATCATTTCCCGACAACAATCCAAGTTGTTCTCAGCGTAGTTGGCGAAAGGCGTGTACAGAATCACTTCACCGTTCTTCTCTAACAAGCGATCGTACACATAGCTCCAGGTATCGGCTTGTGCACGTAGCGCTTGACCCGCCAAGGAATCTTCTCGCGCAGGCTCATAGTCTGGCGGATCCTGCAATTGCCAGAGCTTCTGACCTTCCGACATCAACTTATACAAGCGTGCAAAGCCTGGGCCTGGTGGCTCGCTCAATATGCGCGCCTTTCGACCTGGATCACGGAGTGCTTGTAGTTTTTCAGCCAACGGCAATCTGGCTATTTCCTGATACGAAGGGCGGCTGGAAAAGGGATTCAGCGTGGTGGTGTGGCCCATGAGAATACCGATGGCCCGGGGCGCAACTTGACCACGCATTACCCGACCTTTGGCGACTGCGGCATCAATCCGATTCAGAATTTTATGCCAGCCGTTGGGCGAGAGTCCCTGCGCTAAGGATATCGACATGGGCCGACCGCTTTCTGCCACCATGGCCTCGAGCCGGTCGAACTCATCGTGCAGCTCATCGAAGTCCGAGATCATTTCCATGACGCCGCGACCGGCGTCCTTCAATCCAAGCGCAATGCCGCGCAGCTCATCGAGCTCGGCGGTGAGCGACGGCGTCGGCTCACCGCGACTGCTGCGGTGGTTTAACGTTCGAGAACTTGTTACACCCAAGGCGCCGGCCTTGATCGCCTCAGTGGTCAATTGGCGCATTTGCGCGATGTCTTCGGCCGTGGCTGGTTCCCGCGCAGCGCCGCGCTCGCCCATCACGAACACCCGCAATGCCCCGTGGGGAAGTTGCGCGCCGACGTCCATATCGAACTGACGCTGACTGAGGACATCCAGATAATCCGGAAAACTTTCCCACTCCCAGCTAAGGCCTTCGTGCAAGGCAGCACCGGGAATGTCTTCGACCCCCTCCATCAGCTCAATGAGACGCCCGTGATCGGTTGGGCGCACCGGCGCAAAGCCAACCCCGCAGTTGCCCATGATGACGGTGGTAACTCCGTGATGATTGGACGGTGACATACGATTGGACCAGGTGGCCTGACCGTCGTAATGGGTATGAATGTCTACGAAACCCGGAGTCACCAAGGCCCCGCTGGCGTCGATGCTTTGCCGCGCCTGACCGGTAAAGCGCCCAACGCTTTCCACCACGCCGTTGTGGATCGCTACATCCGCGCTGCGTTCAGGTCCACCGGTGCCGTCGAGCACCCGCCCCCCGCGAATGACCAGATCAATCGTTGCCATGGCTAACCTCCGTCCGCAAGCCCGCATCATAGCACCGCAGGCAGGAGCACCGACCTGCTAGCTGCCGTGAGCGGATCCCAGTAAGCTCCTGCTCCACCGAGGATTTGAGTCGATTGATGAAGAAGTTGTTGGTTTTAGCCATGGTCGTTGCCGTTTTGGCCTGGCTTGCTGTCCGATATATGGGTGCTGATGCCGGTGCTGGCCCAGATCCCGTGGCAGATGCCAGCACCGCCCGCAGCGTTAGCGGCGGTGAAGTGATCGGCTTTATCGATGCGCGCAACGGCGCCAGCGCCTGGCTAGGAATCCCCTTTGCGGCACCGACGAACGGCGAGTTGCGCTGGCGCGCACCCACGCCGCCGCTGGCCTGGCAAGGTACGTTGGAGGCGCTGCGGCCTGGGCCTATGTGCCCGCAAATCGCCTCGCTTTTGTCCGGCGCTGGGGTTGAGTCCGATGGCAGCGTGACGGGCCAGGAAGATTGTCTGTACTTAAACGTTTGGGCGCCGCCGAACGCCAACAATCGGCCGGTAATGCTGTGGATTCACGGTGGTGGCAACAGCATCGGCCATGGCGGCAGCTACAACGGCGCACGTCTGGCCGCTGCCGAAGATGTGGTGGTCATTACCATCAACTATCGCCTGGGCGTGTTCGGCTGGTTCAATCACCCTGCTCTGTTGCGCGGCGATCCTGCGGACGATTCTGGCAACTACGGCACCCTCGATATCGTCCGCGCACTGGAGTGGACCCGGGATAACGTCGAGGCCTTTGGCGGCGATCCCAACAACATCACGCTGTTCGGTGAATCTGCGGGTGCACGAGACACCTTGGCGATGATCGCGTCACCCTTGGCCAAGGACCTGTTCCATCGCGCCATCGTGCAAAGTGGCGGCTTCGGCGTGACCAATTTGCACAGAGCCCGTGCCTACGAGAGCGAAGGTGGTCATCCGAATAGTTCCGCCGAGGTTGTGGTCCAACTGTTAGTTAGCAAGGGCCGCGCCCCGGACGCTAAGACTGCCCAAGCGATCGCCGATGATCTGCCCGCGGCTGAGATCAAAGCTCTGCTGTACTCCGCTAGCGTCGATGAGATTTTCGCCATGTTCGACGGCGGCAGCTTCGGCATGATCGACCTGCCAGACAACTATGCGGACGGCTACGTACTGCCTGCGCTCAGTGACGCGGACATTTTTGGCAACCCCAACAATCACAACATGGTTCCCACCATGTTGGGCACCAATCGGGACGAGCCTTCGCTGTTTATGGTACGTGACCCGCGCTATGTCGAGAATTTTCTTTGGGTCTTTCCGCGGCTAAAAGATGAAGCCCTGTATTTGCGCGCGGTGAAGTACGGCGCACTGGCCTGGAAGGAGCGCGGCGTCGATTCCATTGCAGAACACATGACCCAGGCTGGCAATCCAAACGTTTATGCCTACCGCTTCGACTGGGACGATTTGCCCAGCATCATGGGCTACGACCTCAGCGTCGCTTTAGGTGCAGCCCACGGTTTAGAAATTCCGTTCGTATTCGGCGAGTTCGAAGGCGGACTTGGGCTCGGTTATCTGTACAACGACAGCCCCGATAAAGACCTGTTAGCCCGCAGCATGATGGGCTACTGGGCGGAGTTTGCCCGCACTGGCCAACCCGGCCGCGGCCGCGGCTCCGATCCCAGCTGGACCAGCTGGGGCGTAGGAGGCCAGCGCGCCATGCTGCTCGATACGCCGCCCGCAGGAATTCGCATGACGGACGAAATGATTAGCAAAGATACGCTGCTGGCAGCGCTAGATAGTGATGCAGAGATCGCGACGCAACGGGAACGCTGCCAACACTACGCCAGGGCGTTTCGGTTCGACGACTTCGATCCGAAAGTGTACGCAGAGCTCGGTGACGGTGGCTGTGCGGCCTTCGACGCCCGACAATTAGCGAGATTCTAAACTGTATGCGCTGGCGTCAACTGCTGCAGCGCTGCCACGGGTTCGCTCGCCGTTGTTTGCCAGCCTTGGTGCTTGGCACCATGTTGTCGAGTCCCAGCGCCAGCTTAGCCCGGGAGTCCAGTACTTTGGTGGCGGTGGCCACCAACTTTGCCCCTACAGCCGAGCGCTTGCTTACCGCCTTCGCCCAAGTGAGCAACGCGCCCCTGCGACTGACCAGCGGCTCGAGCGGCAAGCTCTTCGCCCAGATCACCCAGGGCGCACCTTATGATCTGTTTCTTTCAGCAGACGCGCATAGACCTGGGCGTTTAGCACAACTCGACCTGGTCGTGCCCGGTTGCCGCAAGACCTATGCGCTGGGTACGCTGGTGTTGTGGAGCTTAGACCCGGCGCTGGTTAGCAGGGACGGTAGAGCCACCCTACGCGAGCAAAAATTCCGACGTCTCGCCATCGCCAATCCAGATCTTGCGCCTTACGGCGCCGCAGCCCGAGACGTTCTGACGCAATTGCAACTCTACCAGCCGCTAACCCCTGCCATCGTCCGCGGCGAAAACGTTGGCCAGGCTTATGCGATGATCGCCAGCGGCAATGCGGAGCTCGGCTTCATTGCCGGGTCAGCTCTGCGCACCCGTACAGACGGCAGCCACTGGCTGGTTCCTGCCGAGCTACATCAACCGATTCGGCAACAAGCGGTGCTGCTGCGCCGTGCCGAAGACGACTCGGTCGCCCGAGCCTTTTTTGAATTTTTAAGCAGCGATGCCGCCCTGGCGGTTATTCGCGCGGATGGATATCGGCTCGATGGCGAGCGTTGATCTGTCAGCACTGACGCTGACGCTGCATCTTGCGTTGGTCACCACGGCGGTACTGTTGCTGCTCGGTACGCCATTGGCCTGGTGGCTGTCGCGCACCCAGTCGGCTGTTAAGCCCGTGCTCGAGGCGGTAACCGCCCTGCCATTGGTGTTACCACCCACCGTGCTCGGTTTCTATCTGCTGATCCTGCTCAGCCCAAACTCGATGATTGGCGGGTTTTGGCTGGAGCTTACCGGTGACACGCTAACGTTCTCGTTCACTGGCTTGGTATTGGCCTCGGTGCTGTATTCATTGCCGTTCATGGTGCAACCACTGCAAAGCGCGTTTGAAGCCGTTGGCCCTAAGCCCATGGAAGCCGCTGCCAATCTGGGCGCAGCGCCGTTGTCGGCGTTCTTCTGGGTCGCCATGCCCTTGGCAGGACGAGGCTTTCTCACCGCCGCGGTTCTAACCTTTGCCCACACTTTGGGCGAGTTCGGCGTAGTGCTCATGGTGGGCGGCAACATCCCCGGCAGTACCCGAGTGATCTCCATCGAGATCTATGAACAGGTCGAAACCTTGCAATATGCGCAAGCCCACACGCTCTCAGGCATTTTATTGGCCTTCTCATTCATCGTTCTACTGATCGTCTACAGCATCAATCGCCGGTACCCGATCCGTGTCGCTTAAGTCGCTGAAACTGGCGTTTGCGCTGGCTCGACCAACGCTGACGGTCAACGTCGATCTGGAGATTCCGGCGCAGGGAGTCACCGCTATCTTCGGACCCAGCGGCAGCGGCAAGAGCACGTTGTTGCGCAGCATCGCCGGGTTGGAGACGCCCTCCTCGGGTGAAATTCGTTTTGCCGACACGTTGTGGTTCAGCGGCGACAAAAAGATCAATCTAGCCCCAGATCGGCGGCCGGTGGGCATGACGTTCCAGGACGTGCGCTTGTTCGAGCACCGCAGCGTCATGGGCAACTTGGCCTTAGCAGAGCGTTTTAGTCGCCGCCGACAGAATCCGAATGTGCACAGCATTACTTTGGACGAAGTCATCGAGGCGCTGGATTTGCAAGATCTGCTGCAGCGCAAACCGCCAACGCTCTCTGGCGGCGAACAGCGCCGCGTCGGATTAGCACGAACACTGTTGTCGCGACCCGCATTGCTGCTGCTGGATGAGCCCCTCACTGGATTGGACACCGATCGCAAAGCTGAAATTTTGCCTTATCTTACCCGTGCTTTGAGCACCTTCGGACTACCCGCGCTGTTCATCAGTCATGACATCGATGAAGTCGCCCAACTGGCTGACCGGGTCCTGGTATTGGATCAGGGCAAGGTGAAGCTCGAGGGACCGACCACCGAGGTTATCGAGCGGCTTGAGCTCGACGCTTTTACCGGGCGCTTCGAAGCCGGTGTGCTCATTGAAGGCACCGTCTGCGATCACAGTTTGCCGCGGCATTTAACCGAGGTTGACCTGGCCGGCGAGCGTCTCAGCATGCCTTTGCAATCAAGCTTAGCCATCGGCACTTCGATTCGGCTGCGCATTCGCGCCCGGGACGTGGCACTAGCGACGCTCAAACCCGCGGGTTTGAGCATCCGCAATGTGTTGCCGGGCAAGCTGTTGCAACTAACGCCGGAGTCAGATCCAGGATTCGTAGATGCGCTGGTTCAAGTGGGCGAAGTTCGCATTCGCGCTCGTCTCACCTTTGCTGCAGTAGAAGACTTGCAGTTATCCGCCGGTGATCAGGTTTTTGTCTTGATCAAGAGTGTGAGTTTTGAAGGCAGAGTCTAAAATCGCGCGCAGACTTGCACCGAGCGCGCGGTTACGGTTTCATGCCCGCGGTCTCTGCCCAACTGTTAGCGAGATGCCCATGTCTTTGGAATGGAATCCAAATCAAGTCAAGCAGCGGGAGCACCTCGGCATTGGCGCAATGGTCTCCGGCGCGCTGTTCATCGTCGCTGGCCTCATCGTGCTGTTCATCAGCTGGCCAGCGGCCGCCATCGCCATTACCGTGGGGCTGTTCGCTTTGCTGGTTGGTGGGGCGATTCTGGCCAGAATTCCGGACCTGCTCAGCACCCCCGACGAAGGCACCTGAATATCTCTGAAGTGAGCGAACGCCAGCGTCGCTATACGCTGCTGGTGCTGGTAGTGGTATTCACCTCCAGCCACGTCGATCGACAGATCATGGGCATTCTGGGCCAGCCCATCAAAGAATCTTTGGCCATCAGCGACACTCAGCTGGGACTACTCACCGGGATCATGTTTGCGGTGTTCTACGCCACCCTGGGCATGCCCATGGCGATGTGGGCAGATCGCAACAATCGCCGTAACTTGATTGCATTCTCGGTATTCACCTGGAGCTTCATGACCGCCCTGTGCGGGTTGGCGCAAAACTTCGTGCAGCTATTGCTGGCACGAATCGGCGTGGGGGTGGGCGAAGCCGGCTCCAACCCGCCGTCTCACTCCATCATTGCTGACCTGTATCCGCCGCAGCGACGGGCCACCGCTATGGCCATTTTCGGCACTGGAATCAACTGGGGCATCCTCATTGGCTTTCTTCTGGGCGGTTGGATCAATGAGTTTTACGGCTGGCGAACAGCGTTCTTCGTCGTCGGCTTACCGGGCCTGGTGATCGCCGCGATCGTGCGCTTTACCATCACCGAGCCACCTCGGGGTCACTCTGAACAGCTAAGAAACGTTGAAGC
>JBPCXR010000369.1:0-2568 GCA_051027215.1 Pseudomonadales bacterium
AGTGACAAGAGGCCAAAGAAATCCGATGGCAAACGCCAGCGGGGAAAGGAGAATCTTTATTGCTTGTTGCATGTTGTTTCTAATTCCAGTTGCTTATTTCAAAAGGAGGAACAATAACGACCCGCAAAGCGCCAGCAATCACCGGGTGCCCCGCACGACGCAACATCTTCTTCATAAACGGTTTGAAGTATTCCTGCAACCGTACGGGTACCTCGAGGTCCTGCCCTATATCGGGCAGTTTAGCGCGGGCACATCGAACTCGACCAGATTGACCATAAGGAATTCTTTGCCGTCATCCTCGCCCATGAACTGTCGAACAGTGTTCTGAGCTTGCGAGTCCTTCTCCTGGTCTCTGATGATCTGCGAATAACGCTCAATCTCGTCGGCTCTTAGGGGTGTCCCAGGCCGTGGTACCACAGACGAAAGGTCCAGTAGATAAGCACAGCCAGAATACAGACCGTGGATCTTTTTGTCGCCGCGCATTTGTCCGCTCGATCGAATCGGAACATGCTGTCCAATAACGAGGTCATTCGACGGCAACAGATTTTTTTGTCAGTTCGACCTTTCCGCGTAACTGCACTTGATCGACTTATGATCGACGCAAACTCAGGGGTGGTAACTCAAGTGAACAAACTGCCAAAACTCAAAAGAACCTGCGCCCGCCTGCTCCTAAGCGTACTGTGCCTGGCGCCAATAACCCATATCGGTGCCGCTGCCAGCGAGCCTCACCTGCTAATCATTCCCGAGACCTGCAGCTACCTCACAGAGGATCTGGGCCTGGCTCTGATGTCGGTTGCGAAATCAAAGATCAGCCATGCCAACTTCCACATGCCCAACTTCTGGAGCCAGTGCATACACTCCGGCCACGGCGTGGTGCGACGTAAGGTGTCCTTCATTTTCAAATTCATGGTCTGGGACATGTTTGACGTCGACAATCTGGCTCGGGAGCAGTTGGAATTCAACGCCCATTTCGCCTCTGGTGCGCTGCCGCTGGTCGCGCGCCTGGATAGTCCCGGTAAAGCGACCATGGTGTTCGAAAAGGAAGACCACAGCGTGGTGATGCTGCTCACCGGAATTCGCGGACCTCATGATGGTGCTGGTAGAGACTCTATGCTGGTTGCCACCTACTCGCTGACCAATAGCGCACTCGACCATGCCCAAAGAACGGCCCGGCTGTTGGACCTCGCAACTCAACACTATGCCGAGTGGTTGGCCGCGGCCAGCTAGAGCCTTCGAAACGAAAACTATCGAGGGGATCAGCGATGTCTCCTCTATCGCGTGGGTCAACCTACCTTGCGCATTCGCTTCGTTCAGCGCGAAGAGGCGCACAAGTGCCATGTTTGCGATTAGCGTTATGTGGTTTGCTGTGATTCATGCCATCCCGCTCAGCAACATACCCAAGCCAGAAACGACTGCACATTCCTCGAAATATCGGAATTCCCTACATTTAAGTGCCTTTGCTCGCCGATTGATCAATCTTGTCGTTGAGCAAGCAGATCTCGTTGTAGCAGTTTTACCGATCGAACCAGAGGGTCGTTGGACTGCGCGAGGTCCGGCATGACCTGGGCCACCGCAAGCGCTTCGCCGTAGCGGTTATAAAGTCCGTGAATCACCGCATACAGCGTTCTACCGTTACGGTTAATCTGAAAGATTCCTAGCTCCTCGGAAGAGGGTTGGCTCTGAATGAATTCCTGCGCATCTGCCAACCGGTAAAAGGTGGCCAGTTGGATCGTGTAGGTCTGCGGAGGTTGCAGCAGTAGCCATGCATTGTTGCGTCTATGTTTGGGTTGCTGTTCTACCGGCACTGGCTGGACAAGGTCTATCGTGTCGCGCGACCTTTCGGGTGGGTTCGGTGCCTCAGCCCTAGTGGCCGCCAACAGCGGGACAGCGGCTGGCGGGGGCACCAATGTGAGTGTTGGATCGTTTACGGGTGGTTTCGCCGGACTCTGCTCGACGTCTACGTCGTAAAGCAACACGCTCACGGCCACTATCCCAACAGCGATCGTCCCACCTGTAATGTGGGTTCTTTTCGCAGCGCGCAGAGGGGCCGCAGCCTTTGCTTTGACCATCTCAGACAAAGCCTGCAGGCGCTTGCGGCCGTTGGTCTCAGCACCGTCTACACAAACCTCAATCGGGTTCAGCACGAGAAACCTGGCGATCTGGTTGGTCAGTTCTAACGTTTCCTGATGGCCAAAAAGAACGAGCCGCATGGAGGTAGCCGATACTAGTTCCAGCAGCACCTCGAGTGCGTCAGGACTAGATAGGTCCGCGCGATCAACCAAGAGGATGGAGCGTGCAGTAGACGTGCAAATCCAACTAATGGCCGCCGTCAAGTGGCTCATGAGCTGGTCCTGGGAAACTGCGCCTGTGCGGTCAACGGCAAAACTGTCGGCAACGGCGTTTAACGTTTCTCGGGTACTGCCAAGCTTGGAGCCCTGAACTGGCGGTGTCGGCGCCATGACTCCTAGATGTTCAGAGAGCTTGCCGCATAGCCAGGAGCGTTCCGCTGGCTTCTCAGCAGTCACCACCAGCACTTTGCTCGAGGGATCACTACACCATTGCAACATC
>JBPCXR010000370.1:0-2534 GCA_051027215.1 Pseudomonadales bacterium
GCCAGGTGTGCGGCGTTATTGTACGTACCCAGATTTGACATCCCGAACTTATCGACACCGTCGAGTTCTTCGAATACAGGGAACAGCGGCCAGGTTTCGTCTATGCGGTCAGCTTTGACAATTAGCATCCCGGTACCGATTGGGGCGCAAAGCCACTTGTGAAAGCTGGTCGCAAAATAATCGCAACCTATCTCCCTGAAGCTTAGGGGAATATGAGCAAAGCTTTGCGCCGCATCAACGACAGTTAGAATTTCCCTTTCATTCGCGAACTTGCAGATTTCGGCAATCGGTATGGCGCGCCCCGTCCAGTGGATCACATGTGTCAGCTGAATCGCTTTTGTTCGTGGAGTGATGGCCCTGGTATACGCTTCTACTATGGCTTCATCGCTATCCATCAGTCCAAAAGAGACGGGTTTGATGACTATGCCATCACGAGCTGCACGCTGCTTCCAGGCATTGATCATGCTTGGATAATCCCAGTTACTGAGGAGCACCTCGTCCCCTTCAGCAAGCGGCATTCCCATAATTGCGGTACACATTCCCACAGTCGTACACCGGTTCAACGAAACTTCCCCGGGATCACAATCCGCAAGTTTGGCCAGCTTGGCTTTTATTTCCGGGACAGCTTTATCAAGGACGTCAAACATGTTGTAGCAAGGATTCAAGTTTGCAAACTTGTAAGCATCCACTGCCCTTTTCTCAACGCCGAAGGTCGGCGGGCTGATACATCCATTATCAAAATTCAGGAAGGGCGTTTGCTCGGGATAAGATGCACGGATTGACTCCCAGTCGATCTCATCTTCGACCGCCGCACTTGACATCGATGGTTTCAATATTGCGCCACTGGTAAGGGCGGCCATTCCTTTCAGCATCAGGCGACGCTGCAAATTAAAATCATTCATTTGAATATCCCGAAATTTGGCTAGTTTTTCCCAGGCACAATGATAAAGGCTATTCTAACAGGGCTAACGTCGATGTCAGGGAGCTTCCGCTTCGTCCACTAAGTCTTCTGTCCAATGAGTTCGGGCGTTCTACTTCTTGGAAACATAAAAGTCTGCCGTTGCCAGGCGATCCCAGTCCACCTCAATGCCCAGACCGGGCTCCTCCGGTGCGACAGTCCGCCCCTGGTCGAGCAAGTTACCGTTTTTCATTCCGAACTCGAAGGCCTCCTTGGGCATCGGCGCTTCGAAGTACCGGGTCCGCTCATTGGCGAGCATCATGTGGAGGTTGACTACCTGGGTCAACGAATGACCCCAACTCTGAAACTCAATCGACATGCCGGCATCATTGGCAATCATCAGGAGTTCGAGCGATTTGGAAAGTCCGCCGACCGTTGTGACGTCGAATCTGCCAGCATCCCAGGCGTCGGCCGCGAACCCCTGCCTGATGAACCCAGGAGAATAGATGTTGTAGCCGGCGGGAATGATCTGTACCGCGAGCCTGCTCTTAAGCTCGGCGTATTGCTCAAGAAGCTCATCGTCGATAGGCGCCTCGAACCAGAGAAACAGGCCTTCGTCCATCTTCTCGCCTACCTTGAGAGCGTCCTCAAGATTGTAAGCACCCTCGAGATCGAACATAAAGCGGTACGGAGAGTCTGCATAGGTCTGCTGGACCAACTCCACGAGTTGCAGATCTTCTTCGATCGAACCCCAAACGTGAAACTTGAATGTCATGTAGCCGAGCTTGGCGTACTCGTTGACTGCTTCGACATACTCGGGAAGCGACTCGTAGAACGGGAGGCTCGCGTATGGCTCAATTGATTCGCGCTTCTCTCCCAGTAGTTTGTATAGCGGAAGGTCTGCCTTGCGTGCCGCGAGATCCCATAATGCGATATCAATGCTCGCGCGAACTGCGTCGCTCAAGTCGGGCCGGGTTCGTTCGAGCGTCTTCCCGACTTCGACCGGATCCAGTGATTGAAGAGCGATGAGATCTGCAGCGACACCCTGCAATGCCATCAAGTGCTCATCACTGAATTGTTCCTGATGATAGGAATCCACGCCGGATACGCCCTCGAATCCGTCCGCGGTCGTGATTCGCAGGATATTGTTGACCTCTTTGAGGGGCTCATCCCGACCTGAATAGCGTGCTGTTGTGCGCTCCGTTCCGACAGCGTGAATCTCCACGCCGACGATTCTGGTGTCCTCCGAGTATTCGAATAGCGGCTCGTACTGCATCGCGCTCTCACCTGAGAATGCAGTCAAGAGCTCAATCGCACTCATGTAATTATCGCTGGAAGGTGAGGAAGAACAGGCATGAGTTAGCAGCACACATAGCAGGGCTCCGATAATCCGCGTGTAGCCTGCGAAACCCATGAACCTCCGCAATTCAAATTTCCTCACGTCGGTATGTTAGATAGGTCCCGTATCTCTGGCGACGTACAGTCGGGCATTTGACGTCTAAATCCCGAATTCATCATTCAATTCTACACCCAGCCCGGCTCCGGTGGGGACGGTGATTTTTCCCTCATCGTCCAGTGAAAAGGGATTGTTTTTGAGTAGATCCGTGATTACCGGGTGCGGCCTGTACTCAACCAT
>JBPCXR010000371.1:0-3935 GCA_051027215.1 Pseudomonadales bacterium
GCCGATGCGTCTTCACCAGACATGACCACTGTGTCGGTTGTAGATTCCGAACTCGAAACCGTGGGTTCTTCCAGTACGTCGAAAGCTGTTGCGGCTTCCATCAGCTCACCACGGAGGATCCGGACATTCTTGGGGGCGTTGACGGCTAACGTAACTCGACTGCCGGCCAGACGACGAACTTCTATAAAGATGTCGTTGCCGATGTGAATTCGCTCGCCAACCTTGCGACTTAATACAAGCATCCTGAGACTCCTTCATTAACGATCAAACTTGTGATGGGGCGCGACCCGATACGGTGTGGGCGGCGATCGCGTGTTGCGACAAGATCTACTAGTCGCAATGCCTATGCCAATTGATTCGATAAACTTTACCTGAGCTGTTGTTTTCGTCGTAAGTCATTGCTATTCTTATGGTTGCACGTCAGTCTGCCGGGCCTGCTGAAGTGCTGAACGTTGGCCCAATGTGCAGTGGGACGTCCCGAAATGAGATTCCCGTCCAACAACTGGACACTTTTCAGCCCTACCAAAGTCAATGTGCCGATCGTGCCCATTGCTTGCACCAATGCTAGCGTGACCACTTAAATTACGGGGTTCAGGTTACCGTGGATGAGAATTTCTCTGCCGTCGATCCGTTTGCCGTTGATTTGGCAGCCTGCCGTAGCAGGCAGCGCCGCTTGTTGGTGGAGCTGGAGCGGGATCAGCTCGATCTGGTGGTAATCACCCGGCCGGAATCGGTGCAGTGGTTGACCGGTGCCCAGGTGGGGCCGCTGTTCGCGCCGTCGGCAGCAATCGATGATGGGGGGCACGTGACACTGGTTTTGCCAGCGCGATCAGCCACGCAGACGGTCGCCGCTGACGAAGTCGTACCCTACGAAGCGAAGTGGCATTCGACGATCCGCGATGAGCAACGTGAGGCGAGTAACCAGCAGCTGTTGGCGGTATTGACGAAAAAACCGCAGCGCGTGGGGTTGGAGTGGTCCTGCGCAGGCCCCGATCTCTTGGTAAGTTTGGGCGCGAGTCATAGCAACATCGAGCAGGTCATGTTTCGGCTCCGGCGCCGTAAAGACGCAGACGAGCTGCGCATGTTACGAAGAGCCAACGATGCCAATCGGGCCATGTATGCCCACGCCAGAGAGATCATCCAGCCGGGGATCAACGAGCTGGATGTGTACAACGAACTGCACGCCATCGCCGTGCGCGAATTGGGCGAGGCGTTGACGTATTTTGGTCAGGATTTTTGCTGCAACGCCCGTGGCGGGTTGCCACGCGACCGACGAGCCGAGGCCGGAGAGCTGTACATTCTCGATCTTGGCGTTGGCTTTCGCGGCTACTACAGCGACAACGCCCGGACGATTGCCGTCGATGGTCAACCGACAGACGCTCAGCAAAGTGCCTGGCAGCAGATTTGTGCAGTCTTGGAAGTAGTCGAGACGTCGGTCCGCCCCGGGGTGAGCTGTCGAGGGCTGTTTGAGCAGGTCCAAGCCTTGCTCGACCAGGCCGCTCCCTGGGAGTTCAACCATCACCTCGGTCACGGAGTCGGGCTGTTTCCGCACGAAGGTCCGCATCTTAATCCGCACTGGGACGACACCTTCGCGGAGGGCGATTTCTTCACTGCCGAGCCGGGGCTGTATCACGAAAGTCTGCGGCAGGGTATCCGGCTGGAGGAGAACTATCTGGTTACCGCCACGGGCGTGGAACAGCTGACCGACTACCCATTGGAGCTGGCCTGCTAGCACCCAGTTTTGCCAGGTGTGTCGCGGCACCGCTCGGTAGCCCATATTGACCCGCTGCAGACCCTCGCTATACTCCTGCGGCTCTTATCTGCCTAGGATTGCCGAATTTGGGGTTCTGTCGTGCACAACGGTTTCGTGGACATTCACTGTCATCTCTTGCCGGGAATCGATGATGGTTCTCCAGATTGGGAGACGACGCTCGGCATGGCACAGATGTCGGTCGCTGACGGAACGCGTGCGATCATTGTGACGCCGCATCAGCTAGGCAATTTCGCCCAGAATCTTGGCGATGATATTCGCACTCGCACGGCGCAATTGCAGGAGATGCTCAATCGGCACCAGATTCCCCTGCAAGTCTTGCCATGCGGTGACGTGCGGATCGAGGATGGCATGCTGGAAGGTTTGGTGGCTGGCGACGTTATGTCGCTCGGCGATCGACGGAAACATGTCTTGTTGGAATTGCCCCACGAACTCTACTTTCCGTTGGAAGGAGTGCTGGCAGCACTACAGCGTCAGGGAATGACGGGCATCCTATCTCATCCAGAACGGAATCGCGGTTTGCTGCGCGAGCCAGACTTGTTGTTGGGGTTGGTCGAAGGTGGCTGTCTGATGCAAGTGACTGCCGGCAGCTTGATAGGCACGTTTGGCTCGCATCCTCAATCGCTTGCCGAATGGATGCTCGGCGAAGGGCTGGTGCATTTCATCGCCACCGACGCGCATGGCATTAAGTCTCGTCGACCCTTAATGCGGCGCGCTTTTGAAAGAGTGATCGAGCTGACCGACGAATCCACAGCAAGAGACCTCTGTTGCAACAGCCCAGCGCTGGTGGCCCAGGGCAAGCGGGTTCTCGCCGGGCGCCGCGCGGTCACGCGACGTGGCGGTTGGAGAAGCCTACTGTTCGGGAAGAAAGCCGGCTGATGCAAAGCTTATCCCGGCGTCAATTCTTGGCCGTTGGCGGTGCTGCTGCCGCTTCGCATTGGTGTTCGGCCGCCCTGCCCTGTGCTGCACAGGTACGGTGGATCGATCACCAGAGTAGCGGACCGTTTCAGTGCCACGCCACCTTTCCCCTGGGCGATTTGACTCCACTGTTTCAAGAGCTCTCTGCCTTGGAGCTCGAGCTGCAGCGCACCTTGGCCGTCCCGCCAGCAGCGCAAACGGTCGATGTATTCCTGCTGGAAAACAAGCAAAAGCATCAGCAGCTACTCAGCCACTTTTATCCGCAGGTGCCCTACCGCCGTGCGCTGTATGTCCAGCGGGGCGGACGAGGGAGTGTGTACGCCTATCGACACAATGAACTCGCAGTGGATCTGCGACACGAATGCACACACGCCTTGCTCCACACGAACCTGACGATGGTGCCGCTTTGGCTCGACGAGGGATTGGCAGAATACTTCGAAATGCCAGCGGGGCAGCGCGCGTTTGATCATCCGCATCTCAAGAAGTTGCGCTGGAACCTGCGCTTTGGCATGATTCCCAGCATGCAAGCCTTGGAATCGTTTCAAGATCTAGCGCAAATGGGAGGACCCGAGTATCGGTTTTCTTGGGCTTGGGTGCACTTCATGCTGCACGGACCACTTCCCGTGCATCGGGCATTGGTGCATTTCCTGGCAGATATCCGCAAGGGGAATCCGCCCGGGAAACTTTCTGAGCGGCTCTACCGCAACGTGCCCGATCTCGAGCGGCAGATGATCCTGCATTTCAAACAGTGGCGTCGCTAACCGATCGAACCACGAACTTCGACGCAGAATCTGCACAAACTGGGTAAAGCCCCCCGGATCTTCGCGTCGATTCACTTGCGAAAACCTTGGCGGTAAGGCCGTGCTAGCGGTACAGGTTGCTCTGGTTTTACGCGCCATTCTCGTTTTCTCGGATATAGCTCTTGAGAGCTTCATGCACCATGGCCGATACCGAATTATGAGTGACGTGCGGGCACTACGTGCCTTCCTACGATAGTTCTCTGTCACTGCGATGCTGCGTGTGCGGCTGCGCTCATCAGCCGTAGGCATTCAGTGTATTTTGATACCAATCGTTCGACCAGAGTAGTTAATAGAGGGGACCTTGTAGAATGGAAGTCCAACGAATCAAATTCATCGCAGCGGTACTTGCTAGTGTCGGCATGCTGATTGCGCCGGCAGCTCAGGCTGCGATCACACCGGTGGTTGGCGCCACGGCTGATCCGGCTCCGCGTGACGTTGAGTTACAC
>JBPCXR010000372.1:0-3064 GCA_051027215.1 Pseudomonadales bacterium
GCCTATTACCGACGACGTACTAAAGCGCTCATTCCTTGATGCTCTTCGGGAGGCGGGATTGCCGGCGTAACGCAGGTGCTTCCTGCACCACTTTTTTCCCCTAACCTGCGCGGAAGAAAGAAAAGCAGCAAATAAAACATAGTCTGGTCAATATGGCAGCAATGGGTGACGATGAGCCCACTTGACCGCATTCCAATGTCGTCCGTTCAACCCTCAGGTTCGGACGGAAATTTGTGGTCACGGGACTTTCTGTTGAGTGCCAATGCACTAAATCGCTATCGCGATATTTACCGCCTGGCTCGGTTTGCGGGTAGTCACGATCGCGTCGGCCAACTGAGATTATTTGCCAGTTCCTGAACTCCGACCTGAAGATCGAGGTTGTTATCAACCTCATTAGGTAAGGAGTTTTCCATGAGTACGAACACCATTAGTTCTTTGCGTCAGCGCATGATTGAAGACATTGAGGCGCGCCAGCTGTCCACTGCCACGCTTAAGAGCCACATCCACTCTTGCAAACGGTTTGCGGCCTTTCTTGAACGTTCGCCCGACACGGCCACGCCGGACGACATCCGCCGGTTCCAGCATCATCTGGCTGGGGCGGGATTGAGCATCGGCAACCGCAACCGCATCATGACCGGGGTCAAGTTTTTAGTCCGGGTGACGCTCAGGCGATTGGATCTGGCCGCCGAGATCTACTACCTCCGTGAGCCGCAGAAGATCCCGCTTGTGATGAGCTTGGACGAGACCAAACGCCTTTTAGCGATGGCCAAGTCCGTTAAGGTTCGCGTGCTTTTAAGCCTGGCCTATGGCTGTGGCCTGCGGGCAGGCGAAGTGGTTCGGCTAAAGGCCGGTGATATCGACAGCGCGCAGAACATCATCCGCATTGTGCAAGCCAAAGGCCGCAAGGACCGCAATGTCATGCTGTCGAAGAACCTGCTGGATCTTTTACGGCAATGGTGGAAAGAGCGGCCCACACGCTATGATGCGGGTGTGCAACCTACTGATCGCTGGCTGTTTCCAGGCCGTGTTCGCAACAAGCCCCTGACGACCCGCCAGTTCAGCCGTTTGTTCCATGATACGGCACATGCCGCCGGCATCACCAAGCGTGTGAGTTTGCATTCGCTGCGCCACAGTTTTGCCACCCATTTGCTGGAACGCGGCGTCGATATTCGGCATATCCAGGCGCTGCTTGGTCATCACAAGCTGGATACGACAGCGCGTTATACCCGCGTGGCCACCGGCACGATCGCCGGCATCGAAAGCCCACTCGACGTGCTGACGGGGCCGCTCAAGTCGCCCAAGAAGCGCAAAAAGGTCAAGCCGGAATAACAGCCAACGGCCATGGCCCGTCCGGCTTTGGAGGTCGCGGATATCTTCCGCGACCATGGGGCGGCGTGGCGTCGGGCCAATGCCGGTCACGTCAGTCTTGAGCAGATGAAGGTCATGTCAGCCATCGAGCGTTGCCGCACGGCGGCGCTCGGTGGGCATGTGGAGCAATGCCAGGATTGCCGGCACACGCACATTGCTTACAACTCGTGCCGTAACCGCCATTGCCCGAAGTGTCAGGGAGCGGCAGCGCGGGACTGGCTGGCCGACCGGCAGGCGGAGCTTTTGCCCGTCGGCTATTTCCATGTGGTGTTCACATTGCCAGGTCGAATCGCTGATATCGCCTATCAGAACAAGGCTGTGATCTATGATCTGCTCTTCAAAGCGTCCTCACAGACGACGCTGATCATCGCCGCCGATACCAAACACCTGGGCGCCAGGATAGGCATCACATCGGTGCTGCACACTTGGGGGTCGGCCATGACCCACCATCCTCATGTGCATATGATCGTGCCGGGCGGCGGCATATCACCCGATGGCCAGCGGTGGGTCTCATGCCGGTCGAACTTCTTCCTGCCGGTGCGAGTGCTGTCGCGCCTGTTCCGCCGGCTGTTCTTATCCATGCTGCTTGCTGCCCATGATGAGGGCCGTCTGGCGTTCTTCGGCGATCACCGGCAACTGGCCGACAAGCAGGCCTTCGACGCCTTCCTTAAACCATTGCGCAGGGCCGAATGGGTGGTCTACGCCAAAGAACCGTTCGGCGGACCCAACCAAGTCCTTGCCTATCTGTCGCGCTACACCCACCGCGTCGCCATCTCCAACAGCCGGCTGATCAAAGCCGACGACAACCGAGTGACCTTCAAAGTGAAGAATTACCGGATCGACGGACCCGGCCGCTATAGGACCATGACGCTGCCATCCCACGAATTCATTCGCCGCTTCCTCATCCATGTGCTGCCCAAAGGCTTCCACCGCATCCGGCACTATGGGCTGCTGGCCAATGGTAACCGGGCGGCCAATGTTGCGCGGGCGCGGGAACTGTTGGCCGTGCCGGCACCTGCGACACAGTCGGACGAGCCAAACGAGCGAAATCATCTGTGTCCCAGCTGTGGCGGCCAGATGATTATCATTGAAGTCTTCGAAGCTGGCACAACGCCCCGGTACAGGCCAGCACCCGAGGGGATCGACAGCTCATGACCACGTTGTCAAACCACCGGGATTACCACACTGATCGTCACCGCTACCGGCCAAATCCCGGCAACGATATCACGTCGCTGCTACACGAAAATCTCCGCTGTCATGGCCACATATCGCCTCGCGCAACACCCACGCGGCGGTATTCAATCGGCGCGGATACGACAAATCCGGCTCCAAACACTTCATCGGGCCTAACAAAGCGACGTCATCACCCAACCGCAACTAACTGCGCAAAGCTCAAATCCCCATAGAGCTTGCCGTAAACCCCGTACCTCACATCCCGCGATTTCGTGCCTTGGCGCTTCTCCGACGCCAGCAAGCGTCACACCTCATCTCGAACGACGTGCCAGGCGTCCGAGAAACCTACACATTTCCCGTCATCCGGCGTTTTATGTTGAAGGTCCGAAAAGAGCGCGAAGCGGACATTGAAAGCGCGGTTACCTCGCCTGATTCCCAGCGTCGTCGCCCCTAATCCGCGCCCAGTTCGCCCGCGGCGCGCAGGGCCTTTTCGCGGAACCAATCGTGGAGGGGTGAGACATTT
>JBPCXR010000373.1:0-3321 GCA_051027215.1 Pseudomonadales bacterium
GACCCACATCATCCAATCCCATACCGTACAAATTCGCTGCCGAGAGCAGCGAATTTGGTGCAATATTTTGATAGTGGCAATTATGAAACGCGTATTAATAAGCGTTGCGGCTTTGTGGGCATTCGGGATCACTGCGACCCAAGTGCACGCCGATGAGCTCGTCTTCGATGTTCCCATTAGCTCGGTCAACAAGCACGAAGCCGTTCCGCTGGGTGAAGACCATGTGGTTCTGCTTATACGAATGGATGAAACGGTGGCCGATGTGGAGGGGGCTGGGCCTTGGGCCGGTGCGAAGGGGCCTTGTGCTGGCGCTGTCGAAATCAAGTCGGGGCGCATCGAAGGATCGGGGAAGTGCCACTTTACCGACCCCGATGGCGACGCCTTTGTCATCGATTGGACTGCGACCGCCCTTAATGCTGGCGGAGGTCCGGATGGTGTGTTTTCAATGAGCAGCGGCACCGGGAAGTACGCCGATGCGGTGGCAAACGGCTATTATTCCGATGTGCCTATCGACGACGGCGCGACCTCCGAGGTCAGGATTACGGGGTTGCTCAGGTATTGAATTAGGTCGCGGAAGGGTCAACTGCCGTACGTAGCGTCATCGCCTGGCGTTTGGGCTATGCGTCGGAAAGCAGCCGCGCCGGCGAGAAATCGCTCGCCGTTCCTGCTAAGCGCCGGTTTTCCGCCGCAGGGCTCGTTCACACTGAGTGCCAACTGCAGACGAAAGGAGCTGTTTGTAAACGTAGTTGGATCACATACGTAAATCCGAGACTAATACTAAGCAATAAATCAAAAAGTAGAATTCTCTCATTTTATAAACAACCTACAGCGTTGTTATCTTGATCGAGTTTATTTTTTACATCGTGTGCGTGTGTTGTCTTGCAAATTGAACCCGAGATTGCTAGATGGCTATCATAAATTGAGGCCGGTGAGCTTCCGTAGCACTGCCTGGCCAATGCCGATTTGCGACTACCGGTCGACCTGGGCGATGCTACGAAGAACAATTCGGACCCTGAGCCGAATGCAGAGGATAGCCTGAAATGGCCTTATTGGCAGTGAGCTCTTCAGTTCACACAGATTTCAATCAGTCAACATCGGCGCAGCAACACCACGATGATAGCTTCAAATATCTGGTCGAATCGGCCGCTGACGGCATCGTTATTCAACAAGACTATTGCGTTGTTTACGCCAATCCCGCGGCATTGACGCAGTTTGGCGCGACAAATATTGCCGAAGTTGCACAGCACTCAATGTTTGACTTCATTGCGCCGAACGATCGGCCGATGATGAAGACGTTTCTCAAAGGACTGTTGGAACGCGGCGGCTTTTCCGACCCGCAAGGCTTCCGACGCCTTCGCCTGGATGGCACGTTGGTTGAAGTCGTCGCTGTGGCGGCCAAGATCTGCTGGAACGGCCGACCAGCGTTACTTGGCATTATACGAAATGCCACCCCAACGGAACGTATCCAGATCACTCTGCAAGCAGATAGCCGACGGCGGAGGAGAGCTTCTTCGACCACCGACCAATGGCTATGGGAAACTGACTCTGAGCACCGATTCACGTTCTTCTCTGAAGAAATTGAGAAGTTGGGTTACTCGCGGGCGGACATAATTGGCAAGACGCGATGGGAGATCGCAGAGGTTGCGCCAGACTGTAATGCGATCTGGCGCGCCCATGTGGCTGATCTCAAAGCTCATCGCGCCTTTACCGACTTCGAATATTCAAACTCCGGGCCGGATGGCACTGAAGTCCTGCGATCCGTCAGTGGCGTGCCGATCTTCGATTCTCAAGGAGCGTTCAAAGGATATCGAGGCAGCTCCCGCGATATCACAGAATACCGGCGCGCCCAGCGGATAATCGAGCACATGGCCTTGCACGATGCTCTTACGGGACTGCCCAATAGAGTCGGTTTTTCGCGTGAACTCGAACGCGCATGTCGTGACGGGCATAATGACGGCAAGAGATTTGTGGTGCTATTTCTCGATCTCGACCACTTCAAAGATGTCAATGACACTTTGGGTCATTCGATCGGCGACAAACTATTGATCGAGGTCGCAACACGCCTAACGGGAGGCCTGCGCGCGCAGGATTTCATAGCCCGTTTTGGCGGTGATGAGTTCGTCATGCTTGTGAACGAAGACTGCGATCTTGCCTCGATCAGAGATCTGGCACATCGCCTTACCGCGACCGTTTCGACACCGTACGACATTGACGGTCTCAGGGTCCACACTGCCGTCAGCATTGGCATCGCCATCTTTCCAGACGACGGTGCTGACGATGAACGAATCGTTGCGAACGCTGATCTGGCCCTTTACGCGGCAAAAAGGGAAGGTCGTAACACTTGGCGGATTTTTGATCGTCATTTGCAGAACCAGTTGCAATCACAGCGTTCCCTGGATCAAGCGCTACGTCATGCTCTTGATCAGCAGCAATTCGAACTCCACTACCAACCGCTGGTGAGTATTGGCGACGATCGTATCCTTGGCTTTGAGGCCCTAGTTCGCTGGAACCATCCAGTACATGGGCAGGTGCAACCCAACGAGTTCATCCCGGCAACAGAGCGTAACCAGCTAATCGTCCCGCTGACCGAATGGATTCTCAAGGAAGCAATCACTCAGCATCAGCGCTGGGCATCGGCCGGGCTGGGGAAGTTCAATGTCTCGGTCAACGTTCCGCCAGTTCTTCTCAAGCTTCAGGGTTTCGTCGACCTGCTAGACCAATGCATTGCCCGCATGAGCTGTGATCCTTCCTACCTGACAATCGAAATCACCGAAGGAACATTGATCGATGAAGCCAAAGTACTCGCGGTGCTTAGAGCTCTGCGGGAGCGAGGTGTGACAATCGCCATTGACGATTTCGGCAAAGGCTACTCTTCAATGACACGTTTGAAGGCTTTGCCAGTGGACGTCCTCAAAATCGATCGCACATTTCTAGCCAATGTAGGGGAGGATGCGAGCGAAGCGATGATCATCGAGTCACTGGTTAAGGTGGGACAATGTCTAGGCAAGAAGGTGGTCGCCGAGGGAGTTGAAACGCCCGACCAGCTCCGGCTACTGGAACGCATCGGTTGTGACATTGCTCAGGGCTTTTTCATCAAGCAGCCAATGGCGGCAATGGAGGTATCAGCTTGGTTCGAGCGATGGCAATCTTTGCGGCCACGCTGTGCGAGCTGATGGATCTTCGACGGCCAAGGAACTACCCCTTACAGGCTGGCTTCGAAGCTCACTCGGTACGCTAGTGGTATGACCACATCAGAAGATCCACTTGTGAGGAGCATAACGCATTGATTC
Organism: Pseudomonadales bacterium; assembly: GCA_051027215.1. Taxonomy (GTDB): domain Bacteria; phylum Pseudomonadota; class Gammaproteobacteria; order Pseudomonadales; family Azotimanducaceae; genus CALHVX01. The sequence continues at coordinate 3,291 of JBPCXR010000373.1, forward strand.
CAGGTCCGGTTGCAAGATTCCGCATGAATCA
>JBPCXR010000374.1:0-8720 GCA_051027215.1 Pseudomonadales bacterium
ATACACAGGTTATCCACCGCAACAAGAAAATGATTCACTTGGCACAAACGCAGTATCTGCTAACTTGAGTTGCAAGGTCAGGTGCTTAGACGGACTTGGAAACAAGCCAGCCGCAGTACTTAGACCAAGACCCCAGCCAGGGTCAGGGTCGCCACGGCTATGGCGGCTTAAGGGTACAAACCCGCGGGACAACGGGTAGGTAACTGGCTAGCATTCCTTAGCGGGAGCGCTTAGTACAGAATCTCCAGAGATGGAGGCCTTAGAGAGAGTGCGAGCGCGGTGGCAAGGTTTTCGAACCTTCGCCACAGAACCAGAACTCTCGAAACGCGTGCCTGATCGTCGAGGTCATGATCGAAAGACTTCGGCGCGACGTAGCAAGGCGTCGTTAAATAGCGGCTCAAAGAGCCTGGTGCTGTTCTCGGTTAAAGACGTTTAGCCACGAGATAGGACCGGTTGGACCATCCAGCCAGAGCTTGATCGAAAGGTTGCGCTCAGACTGCCTAAGGCCAAACCACTGGAAACCCTGCTCCAACTTAACTGTTGGTGCGGGGTTTTCTTTTTGTGCTGTCGAAATTCGTTAGCTTAACGTTTTGCCACGAAATGCCCGTTGAGTGGCGCTAAGCTTGGCGCCACCAGGCCACCTGGTTTTTGTCTTCTTCCACAATCAACATGCGTCGGTCCAACGCGCAGTGTAGATGGGCGAGGGCTTCACCGGTTGCTGGGAAAAAACTGAAGTCGGTGATCTGACTTTTGAAAATGGCGGGGAAGACATCTACCGCGCGCTTTGGTTCGGCGCATAGGTCGTAAAGCTTCTCTAGAGCCACCTCATGCCAGTCCACTAGTGCGGTTAGGCGTTCGTGCAGCCCTTGGTAAAGGCTCTCGTGGGCCGGTAGCACCAGCAGATCGGGTGGTAGCTGGTGTCGCATACGATCACAGCTGTTCAAGAACTGCCGTAGCGGGTTTGCTTGAGGCTCCGATGGTTGCACGCTGACATTGGGGGTAATTTTTGGCAACAACATGTCCCCGCCAATGACCAACTTCAGCTCAGGGCAATACAACGACACATGTTCTGGGGAGTGGCCGTGGCCGATGACTGCTCGCCACTCACGATTGCCAATGCTCAAGTATTGTCCGTCTTCAATGCGGCGGTAGCCGGCGGGGAGTGGCGCTAGGCTAGCGCCGAAACTTCCGAAGCGTTCGCGGTAGCGTGAGAGCCGCTCCTCAGAAAAACCCGCTCGGCGATAAAAGCGGATAGCGTCTTCTGGCACATCGGATGGCCCGTCGGCGGCCATGACTTTGCACATGTAGAAGTCTGCACGACTCATCCACAGCTCGCAGGCCCACCGATTTGCCATCCAGCCAGCGTTGCCGGTGTGATCGGTGTGCAGGTGGGTGGCAATGACCCGGCTGACAGGCAAGCCGTCCAAGTAGCGAGCAAAAATGGTCTCCCAGTGGGCTTGAATCTCCTCTCGGTAAATCCCCGTATCGACGACTGTCCAGCTCTTATCATCGCGCAACAACCACAAGTTGATGTGGTCGAGGCGGCCAAACATTGGCATGCGAATCCAATACACACCTTCAGCGACCTCATAGGCCTCGCCGGGTTTCGGCATGTCTGCTTCGAACTGATAGCTGAGGGGATCAAACCCGCGTTTAGAAAGGCTCTGTGCCACTAAGGACTCCGGCAAGAATAAGTCGATGGCTATTCTAGCATCGCACCTTCAGCCACAGGGTGTGATGGCGAGGAGCGCTCGCGACTTAGAACAAAGCGATGCCTGGGATCTTCACGGGCACGCGATAAAGCCCGGTCGATGCGGTCATAAACAGCGTTTTCAGGTCGGTGCCACCCCAGGCGAAGTTCGCGCAAAATTCCGGTGTTGTGAAATTGCCCAGCCAGGTGCCGTCATCCGGCTGATAGACCCCAACGCCGCGCGGACCGCCGGCATAGAGGTACCCGCGGCTATCGATCTTTAGGCCATCTGGCGCCGGAGAGCTGCAAAAAACCTCTCCACCGACCAGCTTGTCGCTCTCGAACTGAAATTTTCGAATGTGTCGTTCCAAGGTGTCTGCGACGAACAAAGTCTGTTCGTCCAATCCCAAGCAGAGACCGTTGGGCGTGTTGAAGTCTTTGCTCAATAAGGTCAGCTTGCCATCAGGCGTTATCTGGTACAGGCCACAAAAGTCCAATTCCCGTTCCCGCGTAACGCCGTGGGGAGCTTGGCGCCCGAATGCTGGATCGGTGAAAAAGATGCTGCCGTCGGAACGTACGACGATGTCGTTTGGGCTATTCAGCTCTTTGCCGTCGTAGTGGCTTGCAAGGATTTCCAATGTGCCGTTCTGCTCTCGAGTGACGCGACTACTGGCGTGCTCGCAACTCAATATTCTTCCTAAGCGATCGTAGGTATTGCCGTTGGCCATGTTGCTGGGATCGCGGTGCACGCTGACGCCATCAGACTCGCTCCAGCGGTATAACTTGCTCTCAGGTATATCGCTAAAGATTAGGTGCTGCTCAGTGGGGTGCCAGATTGGCCCTTCGGTAAAGCCGAAATTGTCTGCCAGGGTTTGTCTGGCGGCGCGCTCGTCTGCCAGCTGCAGAAAGCGTTGATCTCGTATGTCCAGGCTCATCTCGTTTACTCTGTATCATTGTCTCCTGTGGAATCTAGTAGTTACCGAATATCGTTGTCAAAGCTAGGATCCCGGTTAGATTCACAGGCCACTAGCGGCTGAACAAGGTGAGCATGAAAGCAATCAAAGTACTGGGCATTCTGTTCGCGATTATCGTGGTAGTGCTGGTAGGCCTCTACTTGAGTGGCTACGGCCAAAAGTTGGCTGGGAAGGCATTCGTCGCCTACAACACACCCTCAGGGCAGTTTGATCCAGCCCTTGCAGTAGCGCCGCCGGACTACAGCGACCCGCTTTTTTGGGCGGCGTTACCGAACAAGATCGATCCGGCTGATCTGGTTCCCGCGGGAATCGATGTTTTGGCTCAAGGGCAGCAACCGGTAGATACCTTCTTTATTCATCCAACCGGATACCTAAGAGCTACCAGTTGGACTTCGCCCATGGCGCTGAATTCAGCGACGGAAGAGAACACGCTTTGGATGATGGCCAATCAGGCCAGTGCATATAATGGTTGTTGCAACGTTTATGCGCCCAGATACCGCGAGGCCGCGATAGGATCCTATTTCTCAGACGATGTGGTGCGTGACGAAGTGCTGGGGTTTGCCTACGAAGACGTGAAGAGCGCCTTTGAATACTATTTGCTGCACTTCAATCAAGGTCGGCCCTTCATCATTGCGAGCCATAGTCAGGGCACTCACCATGCCATGCGGCTACTGCGAGACGTGGTTGATGCCAGCGAACTGCACGAACAATTGGTCGCCGCGTATATTATTGGTGCGATCGTCATCCCCGTGTCCGCTAGCTGGTTCGAATCCATGTCGCACATCAAGGCCTGCCAGAGTGCCGATGACCTGCGTTGCGTAGTACATTGGGACACTATGCCGGAAGGGGCTATTGGGATGGAAAGACCTGAGCCCAGTCTTTGCACCAACCCACTGTCGTGGCGAGTGAATGAAGAGTTGGCTCCGGTGGGATTAAATGAAGGGGCTGTGATTCCCGAAGGTACTTACAATCTGCAATTCGGGCGCGGCGATGATGCACCGACGCGACAGCAATTCGAATCGTTAGCAGCGCCGATTGCGAAACACACCTGGGCTCAGTGCGTGGATGGCTGGCTGTATGTGCAGAATCAAATAGGTACTGGGTTCGAGGCGATGGGTTCGGGGAATCTGCGCAGCTATCATGGCCTCGATTACGCGCTGTTCTATATGAATATTCACAACAACGCTAAACACCGCTCGAGTCGCTATCTTGAAAGTGCTGATTTAGCGCCAGGGGAGTCCTAGCTTCACCAAGCAACGTGTGCGGATGCCAAGATATTTCTGCCGACTGCGTCGATGCCGGATCCGTGGACTCGGTAGCGTTTATCAAACAGATTTTCTACACCGAGTCGAAATTTCCAGGTTGAGTTTGGTGTGTAGGTTAGCTGTAGGTTGGTCGTACCCCAACCTGGCGTACCGGCTGGGTTGATTCTCGGATCCACTTCATCTCGCAGGCTCAAGCGAGATTGAGAGGTGGCGAATTGCGCAAAAGCCTCCAACAATAGGGTGGTGGATTGATAGGATAGGGTTAGTTCTCCATTCAGGGGCGGAATGCGATCCGCTGGCGTACTGGCCCGATCTGGTCGCTTTTCCTTTCCCCGCGTGTAGTTCAGGCCAACGCCTATACGAAACCTGTCTGCACTGTTGCTATCACTACCGAGTAACAGCAGGGGCTGCAGATACGAATTGAGTTCAATGCCATACAGCTGGGCTTCGGCAAGATTCTGATTCTGTACCAGATCTCTTCCGTCTTCGTTTTGAGCGCCGATTAGAACGCTGGTAATGCGGTCTTTGTAATTCAGGTAAAATCCGTTGGCCTGGAAGCGCCAGCCAACACCGCGAGTTCTAACGCCAACGTCGATTTGATCGACTTTCTCCGGCCGCAAACGGGTGTTGGGTATATTGAAACGATTGCCAGGACGTTCCCCGAGAGTGCCAAGGTCAAATATGTTGGGTGCTCGCACGCCTCTGGCGATCGTCAGGGATAGCGCTAGGTGATCGCTCATGTCGAATAGCCAACCAAACTCCGCGCTGAACTCGCCGGGGTTCAGATTCGTTCTCGGCGAGTTGGTCGAGCCTGCAAGTCGAATGTCGTAGCGGGTGTATCGTAGCCCGGCTTGAATCGAATGGTTCTGTTGAACGTAGGTGCCATGAGCGTATGCGGCGCTTTGTACAACGTGGGAATCGTTAGGAAACCGAGACGCCAACTCCTGTACTGCGCCGGATGCGATGTTGATTTGAGATCGGCTGCTGGTTACACGGTCGCGATAGTGTTCAGCGCCCACGAGCCAGTCAACTTTTTCGGTGCTGAAACGGCCGTCTATGGTAATGCCGAACAGGTCACTGCGGTTCTTCTCGAAGCGCCGCTCACTCGATTGGAAACCGCGGATCTGCCGATCGTCATCTATGCGCTGCCAGGAAGCGTCAATATCGATTTCTGCGTTGCCTATGGAGCGAGCGTGACTTAGATGAACGAAGGTTCTGTCGTTGGGTTTAAAGACGTACTCAGCAGAAGCGGGTTGGTTCTGACCAAATCCGACTTGAAGCTCATCCACCCTTGGCGTTGCTGGCTGTTGCAGATACTGGTAGTCAAGCAGCCAGTGCTGCCCATCGGTTGGCTTGGCCAGGAACGCCAGCCGCCTGGCGCGTGATCGGTAACTGCTTGAGTCTATCCGGCTGCCTTCGCCCGTCCGTCGGTTGCCCACCTGCAGATAGTCGAGACTGGTCAACACAGAATACTTGTTGTTACCTGCTTCGATTGTTCCCTGCACCGAGTTTAGTAGTTCTGCACTACTCGCGGTTACTGCGATGTCTCTGCGCATAGAGTTCTCGGAAGTATCGAACTCAGGCATGCGGGACAGCACCTGCACGACTCCGGCCATAGCGTCATTGCCATATACTGCCGTGCCCGATCCTCGCATGACTTCCATTCGTTGCACCGACGAAGGCGGAATCAGTGCAAAGTACTGGGTGGGTGCTGTTCGGAAAATGGCGTTGTTGACGCGCATGCCGTCCACAATCTGCAGCACCTCGGAACCCTTTAGGCCTCGCATGATTACTGCAGCTTGACCCGGTGTGGTTTGTTGGAGATAAGTGCCCGGTTGAAAAGCCAACGCATCGAGCGCCAACGTGTTCGACATCAACCACTCATCGTCTATCAGATGAATCGGCGCTGGCACCTCGTCTATGGGCGCAGGGTTGCGAGTGGCGGTTACCTGAATCTCTTCAATGACGTGATTGCTGTTTACCGCTGAGTGGGTGTTGGTCGTGAGCAACCCCAATCCCAGACAGCATGCACTTAACCAATAAATGGTCGTGTCAGGTGGCCGACTGATGGCGGTCATTCGTCTCGGAGGCAGTCTGGTTCATACACTTGCCTATGTTAAACTCTTTCAATTCATTTGAGTGCTTTGGCATTTATAAATGCAGGGTTTTTTCAAAGAACTACGACGACGGAACGTTTTCCGAACTGCGGGAATTTATGCTGCCGTAGGCTGGATTGTCATCGAGGCCTCGAGCGTCGTCTTGCCGATGTTCGGAGTGGCCGATTCCCTTGTACGCTGGGTAGTGGTGCTAGTGCTCATTGGTTTTCCAGTAGCGCTGGTGCTCGCCTGGGTGTACGACCTTACCGCCCAAGGCATTTTACGTACGGATGAGCTCGATGAGCCGGTGAACCCGCTGCTTGCTGGGCGTAAAGCAGACTTCACGGCCATTGGCGCGTTGACTGTTGCGCTAATATTTTCTGTCTACTTGAACTTCAATTCCGAGCCTGCGAGTGCAGAGCCGCCAGCCCCGATTTCTGTGTTGATTGCCGATTTCAACAACAAAACGGGTGATTCGGTATTCGATGGCTCATTGGAGCAGGCGTTGATGATTGGCATTGAAGGTGCGCCGTTCATTACCAGTTACGATCGGGCGTTAGCACTGTCCTCCGCAAAGGAATTGGCCCTTGGCGATGTGTTAAATCAAGAGCTGGCCCGATTGATGGCGGTGCGTCAGGATATCGACCTGGTGCTCGATGGTGAAGTTGGGCTGCAAGATGGGGGTTACCATATAGGCGTTTCCGCCATCAACGCCAGTTCCGGAGAGCTGGTTACCAATGTCTCCGGCACAGCGAAGTCCAAAGCCGACGTGTTAGCAATCGTCGGTGATCTAACCGCTGACATCCGTGAGGACTTGGGCGATGAATCCATTCACACACAAGCGGATCCTACGTCAGAAACATTCACCGCAAGCTCATTAGAAGCTGCCAAACACTACACAACGGCGATCGATCTCGGCTTTAGCGGTGAGCTAGAGAAAGCAACGGAATCCTTTCGCCTGGCCATCGATCAAGATCCAAATTTCGGGCGAGCCTATTCCGGTCTTGCACTCACCGAATTCAAGCTTGGCAATCAGGAAGAAGCCGAACGCTTGTGGGAACAGGCGCTCGCCCTTATGAATACGATGACGGAGCGAGAGCGTTATCGAACGCTTGGGCTCTACTACTCCGTGGTTACACGCAACTACGAGAAAGCTGTAGAGAGTTTTGCAAATCTGGTTGAGAAGTACCCGGCAGATGCTGCGGGGCGCAACAACCTCGCGGTTACCGCGTTTTTGTCGTTAGACTTTGAGCGTGCGGCTCGCGAGGGCAAGATGATCTTGGACATCTATCCCGAGAGTCAACTGTACCGTTCTAATCGAGCTCTGTACGCCATGTATTCGGGTGATTTTGACACCGCGCGAACAGAAGCGCAGGCAGTGATAGCCGCGGCTCCAGACTATGGCACGGCCTATTTGCCTTTAGCGATATCTGCGCTTGCAGTAGAAGACTTCGATTCTGCGCGAGCAGCCTATCATCAGATGCAGGAGGCTGCGAAGAGCGAACACGGTGATTCCTTGGCCTTTTTGGGCCTGGCCGACATAGAGATATATGCGGGTGCATTTGAGGCCGCGCGGCATCTGCTGCAACAGGGCATAGAGGCGGATCTAGCAAAAGCGAACAAGAATTCCGCAAGCGTTAAGCATCTCGCAATGGCCCACGCATGGTTGGTCGAAGGCGACAGCGACCGCGCGCATACCGCTGCCGAGAACGCAGAAGCCTTAGCTGACGCGGATTCTATTAGAGTGCCGGTAGCCATCGTCTACTTAGAGACCGGCGATTTAGCAGCCGCGCAAACCGTAGCGACAGATTTGCAACAACAATTGCAGCCGCAATCCCGCGCTTACGGTTTGATGTTGCAAGGCATGATTCATCGGCACAGTAGTGAGCACGTGCAGAGCCTGGATTCGGTGCGTGCGGCGTTGCAATTGGCGGATCTGTGGTTGATCCGCTTTCAACTCGGGCAAACGTATCTAGCCGCCGAGCAATATGCTGAAGCCCTGGATGAGTTCATGCTCGTGGAGCAGCGGCGTGGCGAGGCAAGCGCTGTGTTTCTCGATGACACGCCAACTTTTCGCTATCTCGCGACTCTACCTTACTGGATTGCGCGCGCCCAGGAAGGGTTGAACATGCAAGCTGTCGCGATCACGGGGTATCAGACATTCCTTGACCGTTGGTCTGGATCCGGCCCCTTGATGGAGGATGCAAAGGGCCGTATTCCATAAGCGTAACTAGGGTTTCAGCTTAACTTCGCCGAACTGTTCCTGGTTTGTCGTGAGTAATATCACCTTGATGCAATAAGGCGTGCCGCCGCCCTGATTTGAAGCGGGTAGGTCGTCACCGTTGGCATCTACTGCTTGCCAATTGTATTGCCAACTAAAGTCGGCTTGTTGCTGAAAGCCACTACTGCCTGGATCAGCAGCAATGACGTTACCCCCTGGGCAGTTGCCGGTCATAAAGCGAATTTCCTGGTTGCCGGTACCTACGTCCACTGGTACACCGTTGTCATCCAACCATGCCCAGTACAGTGGAATGGAGGTTCCGGGCTTAGGATTCTTCTTAGTCGTAGTAATGCCGCTGGCGTTGAATGCTGGGCTAACCGTCACTAGGAAGGAGGCCTGCGCCGTGTTACCGGCAGCATCGGTTGCCGTGCATTGGACCGTGGTTGGTCCAGTCGGGAATAGACTGCCCGAGGC
>JBPCXR010000375.1:0-6552 GCA_051027215.1 Pseudomonadales bacterium
GAATATGCAGTGATTCCGACGTTCTTCTTTTTGTTAGCATCCTACTTGGTGTGGAACTACCCAGTCACAAGCGAACGCCATGCGAATCTTATAGAGGCGCTGGAGAGGCGAAGGTTGCGAGAAGCCAGAGCCTAGCGGCGGCCGACTTGAAATGATGCAACAGTACTAAGGAAATTATTATGCTTGACCCATACCTTTTCACCGTCACCAACAATGTGGCGACGTTCAGCATCAACGATGCTCCTTGGAACCTGATGAGTGTCGGGTACATCGATCGGTTGGAAGAGCAGCTTCCGGACGTGCTGGACGACGACAACATCCGTGCGATGGTTTTCACCGGAGAAGGGCTGGACCATTTCTCTGCTGGCATGAATCTAAAGCAAATTCCGGAAGGCATTAAGCGAGCCGGCAGCCCAGAGGCGTTTTTTGGCCAGCGCCATCGTGTGTTGAATATGATTGAGAATGGTGGAACACCTGCCATTGCGACGCTATATGGCTATTGCCTAGGTGGTGGCCTTGAGTTGCCCCTGGCCTGCCAGTTCCGCATCGCAGCCGATACCGGCGCGCAGATTGGCCTGCCAGAGATGGACCTTGGCGGCGTGCCTGCCTGGGGTGGTTCTGCTCGCTTGCCGAGGGTAGTGGGACGCAGTTATGCGCTCGACATGATCCTGCGTGGGCGCAAGATTGACGGCGCGGAGGCCTATCGGATTGGTCTAGTGACAGAACTACTGCCGCTAGCGGATATCAAGGTTCGCGCTCAGACGTTGGCTGAGGAACTCGCCTCGCAGCCTCGCCAGGCAGTGAAGTCTATGCTCGAGGTCATTGTGGGACACGAAACCAAAACCCTGGAGCAGTCGATGGCCGATGAAATAGCAGCGGTCGCGGCAAATCGCGGCACGCCGAACTCGATGGAGGGCATGCGCGCCTTCATGGAGAAACGTAAGCCTGTATTCAACCAATAGCCACCATTGATCGGGTAAACGTAACAAAAGATGTGTGGCAGCATGCTCCTTTGGTATCTCAGTCTTTAGGCTGCTGCTTGTAGAAGCGGGCGACTGTAGACGTCTTTTTCGGCAATGCGCCCCTCACGAAAGGTATACCGTTCCACACCGATACGCTCAAAAGGCTCACCGCTTGCAACGTCGGTGCCGGTGACCCGATAAGTCATGAATGTAGCCTCAGGAGCGTGGTGGAAAACCACATCTTCGAAGCGAACGTCTTTCTGAATGCCACGTCGCTCTTCAAAAAAGGCAGCCACCTGATCGCGTGTGTCCATCTGTCGTGGCACATCATTAACTAGGATGGAGTAGGTGAAGTCTTGCGTGACCACTTCATACATCGCGTCGAGGTCTTGTTTGAAGAACGCGCGACCAAAGCGCCTGAATAAATCGTCTCTATCTTCTGCCATGGGATTCATCTCTATTTCCTCAATTAACAAACCGAGCTTACAGTCAATGGAAACGTTCTCTGGCTTTCTCAGCGATGTTGGCAAACTCATCAAGCATGCGCCAGACCTCATCGGTGTCCTCGCTCCAAATCGTCAATGTGGCATGTTCAACGCCTTCTCGTTGCAGATTAGCGAGGTCGTCAGCGCTCTCACTGGCACCTGAGACTACAATTCGGATGGTGTTAGGGTCGCGATTGTGTTCTTCGAATGCTTGTCGCAACGGCTCAATGCGGCCTACAAGGGATCCTCGACGCGTAATCGGCATCCATCCGTCTGCATAGCGAGCAATTGCATCGAAAGTCCTCGGTCCCATGCCGCCGATTAAAATCGGTGGACCACCAGGTTGCATGGGTTTTGGGTAGGCCCACGATGGCGCCAACTCTAGCGTCTCTCCTTGAAAGCTGGCCACTTCTTGACGCCATAGTGATCGCATCACACCCACACATTCCTCCGTCCGCTGTCGTCGTTGATCGAATCTCACGCCGTGATTCTCGCCCTGCTCGACGTTCCATCCGAAACCAATCCCCATCACCACCCGACCTCCCGACAAATGATCGAGCGTCGCGATTTGTTTCGCCATCCAGATTGGATCGTGCTGAGGTAACAAAGTAACACTCGTCCCTAGGGTGATCTCGTTAGTCACGGCTGCTGCCATCGACAATGCCACCACCTGATCGTATAGGTGCGCGTAGTAGTCAGGCAATGGATCATTATGACCTCGGCGTGAACCGGGCCAAATTGTGCGACGACTCGTCGGGATGTGGCTATGTTCTGGGAGGAACAGCGATTCCAGTCCCCGAGCTTCTATTTCCTGAGCGATTCTAGCGGGTGACGCCAACCGATCCGTTGCAAACATAGTTACGCCGATCTTCATTGTGAGGCTCGCACATGGCCGAGATCCACTAACTCTGCAACTTGTAAATCATTGAAGCCGATCTCTTTGAGTATCTCTGTGGTGTGCTCTCCTTGTTTGGGCGCTGGGATAAGCTCAAGTTCGATGCCGAGATAGTGCGCTGCTGGGCGTGGATGGCGGACGTTGCCAACAACGGGGTGCATCGACTCAATTAGCATACCGGTCGCTTGGACGTGGGGATCAGTATGGACGTCGTGCGGATTCATGACGGGAGCGGCGGGCACTTCAGCTCCTTGGAGTCGCTCAACCACGGTAGCTGCTGGATAGGGCTTAACCATACGCTCAATGGTGTCCATCCATTCTTGGCTATGCTCTCCGCGACCGGCGGAGCTATGAAAGCGCTCATCAGCATAAACATCAGGTTGTAGAACGTCACACATGGATTGCCAATGTTGATCGGTTCCCGGGGCAATGGCGACCAAGCCATCAGCGCAGGGATACAATCGGTATGAGGTGAGAAGGTTTGGTAGCTGTTGAACATCGTCATCTAGCAGCGTGCAATCCATCATCGTATCGCTCCACACAAAGGCGAGATTCGACTCGAGCATATTGGACTGCACAAGACAGCCCTGTCCGGTTTGGTGACGCTGAATCACCGCTGCCATGATTGCTTGCGCGTTGGCATAGGCACCAATTTTGTCGGCAACCATAGCGCGGACCAATGTGGGCTCACCATTGTGCATCTGCATGCCAGCCCAGCCGGACAGGCCTTGAATCAACGGATCGTACACCGGTCGATCTGCGTATGGCCCGTCGGGTCCAAACCCCGACGAAGCACAGTAGATGATTTCTGGGTTTCGCGCCTTGACTGCCTCGTAACTAAAACCCAACCGTGCCATAACACCAAAGCGATAACCTTCGATAAAAACATCTGCAGTCTCCAGGAGCGACCACAACACGTCTTTTCCCATCTGGGATTTGAGATCCACCGCAATTGAACGCTTACCCCAGTTTGCGTTCACAAACCAACCGCTCATGCCATTCTTTTTACTACCGAAATAGCGCAAACCATCACCTGCGGTGGTGTCCTCTACTTTGATCACTTCCGCTCCGTAACCCGCTAGGATGTGCGTCGCAGCTGGAACTGCAATCATCTGACCGAGCTCAAGAACGCGTAAGCCCGATAGCGGTCCGGTAGTGTTGCTATTTTTTTGCATGGCACCTCCGACTCCTTCACGACCATCGTGATGGTTTTGAAATCTATTCCGATAAAGTGATGCGGTTAGTCAATGCCTTAATGTTGCCGCTTTGAGATTCGTTAGCACTCTATTGCCCGAAGTATCTTCAACTCTGTGGAAACGGCGGCTGTTTGCGTACAGCCTAGCAGAACTACCCAGGTCGATGGCGTAAGCGCCGTTGCGATCGAGTACCGCATGGATGGTGCTTTTGGTCGGTGGTTTGATCTGGGGATAGGCTCGGATGAGCTTCTCGCGGATCTTCGGGGCGCCTCAGCTGGCGTACCCATGTTTCCACTCTTTAACCGGCGAACACCCGACCCACGTGGGAGGCGTCATACACGTGCTTTGATCTTAGGAATCGCGAAGGCCACAATCCGTTACGAAGTGGGCGGTAGTTGCAGAGATCGAGCAGGCCAGTCAGCCTAGTAACATCGGCAATCTACCGGCGTTTAATGTTGGCCCACTAAAGCGAGGTAAATCAGAGTAATGCCCATCAGCGGCGGCGGTGCAAAGAAGGTTCTCTACACGCTGGCAACCGCTCGCCGGATCGGACTCCTGAACTCCGCCAAAGCCTTAACATCAAAGAACACCTGCAAGGCCTGCGGGTTGGGAATGGGTGGGCAGAAAGGAGGGATGACCAACGAGCTTGGTGAATACCCTTCGGTGTGCAACAAGAGCGTGCAAGCTCAGTCGACAGACATACAGCCGCCAATTCCCAGCGAAATATTCAATCACCCAATTGCCGAGCTTAGAGCGCTTAGTGCGCATGAACTAGAACACTTGGGCCGACTTGGGCAGCCATTGTACAAATCCGCCGACTCAGACAAGTTTGTAGAAGTTGCGTGGGAAGACGCGATCAAGAAGACGGTTGCCGCCTTCGCTGCTAGTGATCCTGGAAGAACGTTTTTCTACAGCTCTGGGCGTTCGTCCAACGAAGCGGGTTTTCTGCTACAGCTACTGGCTCGGCTATACGGAACCAACAACGTATCCAACTGTTCCTATTACTGCCACCAGGCGACGAGCGAAGCATTAGAATCGACGATCGGAACGGGCACGGCAACGGTCGAACTGGAGGATCTGGGCGGCTGTGATCTGTTTTTTTTGATTGGTGCCAACCCCGCTTCTAACCATCCTCGCTTGCTGCACAAGTTGATTGAGCTGAGGCGGCGCGGCGGACGCATCGTTGTTATCAACCCGCTACGGGAGGCCGGCCTGGTTCGTTTTGCCGCCCCCAAAATGGTCAGCTCCATGATTAAAGGCGGTGATGAAGTGGCAAGCCTTTACGTTCAACCGCATACAGGACGCGATATCGAGCTGTTTACCGCCATTGCAAAAGCGGTGGATGAATGTGGCGGGGTCGAGCAAAGGTTCGTGGCTGATCATACGGACGGATTCGATGGTTTTCTTCATCACATTCGAAGCCAACAATGGGATTCGCTAACGACAGCCTGCGGCGTTAGTGAAGCCGATGTCAGGGCCGTTGCAAAGCTCTATTGCGAATCCAGCAAGGCGATATTCGCCTGGGGCATGGGAATGACCCACCACCTGCACGGTGTGCAGAACATCGAGTGGATCAGCAACCTGGCCCTGATGCGTGGCATGGTTGGAAAGCGGCATGCGGGCCTGTTACCGCTGCGAGGCCACAGCAATGTGCAGGGTATCGGCACGATCGGCGTAAAGCCGGTGTTGCCGGCGGCCGTCTTCCAACGCATGGAGCATGAACTTGGGGTAAAGCTACCGACGACCAAGGGGATGCACACCTTAGCTTCCCTGGAAGCGGCCGCCGCAGGTGCCATAGACGTTGCGATGATGGTGGGCGGAAACTTATTCGAAGCCACACCAGATAGTCGTTGGGCAGCCGAGGCCCTGGACCGGGTGGGCACCAAGATTTTTCTCACCACGACCCTAAATCGCGGTCACATCCACGGGGTGGATTCCGGTGAAACCATCATCCTGCCGGTCTGTGCGCGCGATGAAGAACCTGAATCCACCACTCAGGAGTCGATGTTCAACTACGTTCGCTACAGCGATGGTGGGATCCGACGAATCGCCTCGGTGAGATCTGAAAGCACGGTTATGGCTGACATCGGTAAAAGCCTTCTCCCTGAGGCACTGCTTGATTTCGACGAGTTTCGCGGCCATCAGAAAATCCGCGAGGCCATTGCTGCGGTGATACCGGGAATGGAAGACCTGGCAGATATCGATCGCGCGAAACGGGAGTTCCATGTTCGAGGTCGATTACTGCATACGCCGCATTTTCATACACCGGGTGCAAAAGCGAGTTTCATCGTGACAGAGGCAGTGGCACCGCATGAGGGCAAAGGCCGTCCCTTTACACTCATGTCGATTCGTAGCGAGGGGCAGTTCAATTCGATCGTGTATGAAGAAAAGGACAGCTATCGCGGCATCGAAAATCGCTGGACCGTGCTTATGAATCAACAGGATGCGCTGGAAGTTGGCGTCAGCGAAGGTGATCTGGTTGATCTCTCCTCTGACCAGGGGTGTATGCGCGGCCTCGCAGTCAAGGTGTTCGACATCGCTCGGGGGTGTGCAGCCGCCTACTATCCTGAGGCGAATGTTCTAACCTCTCGCGCGAGTGATCCGCGCAGCCACACCCCGTCGTTTAAGTCTGTTCCGGTATCGATTTCGAAGAGTAGTTAGAGCGTTGGCTTGAGTTGAGCGACTACAAACCCAGAGACTTGCGCTCCACAAATGCATGCCCCAACGGCTGCCGACCGACAGATAGCATCAGGCCGGTTTCTCCTTCTCCAGAGCCGTTTGACGGCCGATTGCAGTGCGCGTACTTTGTAATTGCGCCTTGTTGACGACTCTTGCTTCGGGGGGGCGGGATGGCTCAGAGGACTCTCGCTAAAATAGAATGGATTGTGGCCACGCTTTCGAGCCGGTGGGTGGCTGTGCTATGACCCATCCTCCCACTCCCTCTGTGCCTACGTTGTTTCAGTTACATCATCCACCGTTGCCAAAGGCGCAAAGCACGACGTGTGACAACGCTG
>JBPCXR010000376.1:0-11065 GCA_051027215.1 Pseudomonadales bacterium
CCGATAACCTCGAACTCTCTTGGCACGTAGCCAACGCCGATGCCGAACAACAATCGCCCAGCAGACAGTACGTCGATCCCAGCAAGCTCCTTCGCCAGTACCACTGGATTGCGTTGCGCCAAAAGAATGATGCCAGAACCCAACTTCAGGTTACGGGTCTGCCCGGCGGCAAAGGCCAGAGTGGCAACCGTATCGAGCATGGGAAAGTCTGGTGGGATGGGCGACGGTGGCTCCTGAGGATCGATAGCGACTACGTGCTCACCGGTCCAAGCAGACTCAAATCCACTCTGTTCCAGACACTGGAGAATGGTGGCAATAGCCTCAGGCACACCCAATGGGCCATTATTGAATCCGAAGTAGCCGATCTTCATGAGAATCCCTAGTGCGCTGTTTGCGACCATGGTCTCACCTAGCGTGCAGGCTGAGCAATCGCCGCATTCCGAACCGCACCGTGCCTCCATAGCCTCGGCTTTCAAATCACCGTTGAAGCGCCTACTCTAGAAATCACCGGCTTAGGTTGTGGCGCTAGAACAGGAACGAAGCAATGAGCTTATCGAAGAAGTCCGCCGAGATGGTCGTATGAGCGTTCCCAGGGTTAATCAGCGGCGCGTGCCTACCAACGACATCCAGCTCAACGTTGCCGAGAGCGGCGATGGCCCCTTAGTTCTACTGTTGCACGGATTTCCGGAGAGTTGGTATTCCTGGAGGCATCAATTCGAGCCGTTAGCGGCTGCGGGTTATCACGTCGTCGCCCCAGACATGCGTGGCTACGGCAATAGCGACAAGCCTGAGGCGATCAGCGCCTACAACCAGGTCGAAGTAGTAAACGACATCGTCGGCTTGATCCCCGCGTTGGGGCACGAGCGCGCTATTGTCATCGGCCATGACTGGGGAGCACCAACCGCGTGGAGTAGCGCTCTACACTATCCAGAAAAGGTCAGCGCGGTGGGCGCATTGTCTGTGCCTTTCACGCCTCGCGCAGCACAAGCGCCTATGGCTACCATGCGGGAAGTGTTCAAAGGCCAATTCTTTTACCAGTTGTACTTTCAAGAGCCAGGTGTAGCTGAGGCAGAATTCGAGAAAGATCTGCGTACGGCATTAAAGAAATTTCTGATCATGGGAGCCGGCGAGACTGATCTCTTGAGTCTTCCCGCCAAGCAGGAACATGATGATCTGCTCTCTAGCCTACCCAATCCAAAAAATTTACCGCGCTGGCTTGGTGAAGCTGATCTAGATTTCTATACAGCGGAATTTACGCGCTCCGGTATGCGCGGCCCACTGAACTATTACCGCAATCATGACTTGACTTGGGAGCTAACAGCAGGGGCTCCGATACAGATTGAGCAACCAGCCATGTTTGTTGCCGGAGCCAAAGATGGCGTCATTTTGATGGCTGCCGAGGCGCTCACACAGCTGCCGCAGCGAGTACCGGACCTACGCATCAACGAACTGATTCCAGATATCGGTCACTGGACACAGCAAGAGGCTCCGGATGCAGTCAATGCGGCGCTGTTGCGCTTTCTAAATATGGTTGGGCACTAAGCCAGCCGCACAAAACCTAACGTGGCCGTCGGTACACCTTAAGGGAGAGGCAAATGTTGAACTTATCGATTCCTGAACACGTTCGACCGATTCGAGACAAAGTCCTGCAGTTCATCGAGCAGGAAATCTACCCCGTGGAACAGGAACTGACCGAGGACAAGGTCAGTTCGCGCCGCGGCGAGGTGATGCGCAAGCTCATGGGGAGTGCCAAGGCGCAGGGCTTATGGGCGCTCGGTCACCCAGAGGAACTGGGCGGTGGCGGGCTGCCATTCATGGACTATGTATTCGTGAACGAAGTAGTTGGCCGCAGCGAAGTGGCCATGGTCGCTCTGGGGACTCACTCGTTACAAGACTCGATCATGCTGCATAGATATGCGAACAGCGAGTGGCGAGACAAGTATCTGCGCCCCCTGGTCGATGGCGAAGTGTTTCCAAGCTTTGGCATGACAGAACCAGATGTTGCGAGCTCCGATCCAACTCAGCTGCAAACCCGCGCTGTGCTTGAAGGCGATGAGTGGGTCATCAACGGTCGTAAATGGTTCACTTCCGGCGCCGGAAATGCTGCCTATACAACCGTGATGGTACGCACCGAAGAACCGCCAACCCCAGACCGGGCGGCCTTTTCTATGATCGTAGTACCCACGGACACACCGGGATACAACATCATTCGAGATGTAAAAGTCATGGGTCAAGCAGACGGTCACTATGAAGTCGCTTACGACAACGTACGCGTGCCGAAGGACAATCTTCTTGGGCCCCGTGGGCAGGGATTTAAGATTGCCCAGGACCGCTTGGGGCCGGGTCGCATCTTTCATTGTATGCGCTGGCTCGGTCAGGCGCAGCGCGCCTTCGACCTGATGTGCGAACGGGCCAACAACCGTGTTGCCTTCGGTAAGCCGCTGGCAGGTCATCAACAGATTCAGAAGTTCGTGTTCGACTCTGCTGCTGAAATCCAGGCTAGCCGCCTGCTCACTCTGCATGCAGCACAGAAGATCGACCAGGGAGACGAAGCGCGAGTGGAGATCGGGTTGATTAAAGTCTACGGCGCGCAGATGCTACATAATGTCATCGATCGTGCTGTTCAAGTTCACGGCGCGCTGGGCGTTACTGAAGATACGCCACTAGAACGTATGTATCGTCATGCACGGTTCGCAAGAATCTATGACGGCGCCGACGAAGTACACGTACAAAACACTGGCACTCGAATTCTACGAGCTTTCGCTAACGGCGAAGGGTTCGATTTTGGACTACGCTAACCCACTGCACAGGAGGCCCAGATGAGTAAGATCGAGGATCGGTTGCAAGCCATCGAAGATCGCGAAGAAATCCGCGAACTCACCGCTCGCTATTGTCATGCAATCGCAGCGGCTGACGTGGACGCTATTGTGGGCCTATTTTGCGAAGATGGATCCTTTTGCATAAACGGCCAGGTCACCACCGGCACTGCGGCGCTAACGGAATTCTACTCCACCTTTTCTGAAACTCCGCCAAGGCCGTTCGTTCAGAACCACGTCATCGATGAACTGAGCAAAACGGAAGCCCGGGCCAGGTGTTCAGCGGAAATCCGTCTTGTTCAAGATGGCGTCGCAGTCACCGGTGCCGGCTGGTACACCGATTCCTTTCGGCGAGTCGATGGTCACTGGAAATTCTCTGAACGCCAGTTCCACATATTTCACATGGTCCCACTCAGTGAGGGATGGGCCAACTCAGCATAGCTCTCACCGTCTTGCCAAACAGCCAAGCTTTTTCTTCTTGGCTAACACCGTCGCTATCGAGCAAGTAGTGCACAAGCTGCTCCCAAGTCTCCCCTGTCTGGTTACCACCATGGTCTGACGCCCACATGATGCGCTGCACGCCGAATGCGTCGATGGCTCGGTGCAAATGGGGAATCAAACCGGGTGAGGGGTACTCAAGCTCGCCAAACATCCCTTGGGCGTGACTCCACTTAAGCGCAACGTTCGGATAATCGGCAAGTTCCAACACCTTATCAAAGTACGGTACGTCAGGACCCGGATGACTTGAGCCGCCAGGCGTGTCTTCATCCAGCATACCGATGCCCGCCTCCATCGGCATGCCACAGTGATCAACAATGAAGCGTACTTGGGGATATTTCTGCAGGTACCGAGGCATCAATTCCACGTAGCCGGCGATAAAGAGAAATACCGGCATCCCAGAATGGTTGGCCACTGCGAAAATGTCATCGTAATCGCCGGAGCTGAACGCCTCTACTTCAGCTGCAGTGACGGCTGGAATCAACCGGATGGCGCGGGCATTCGGATCGTCTGCTGCGATTCGAATCAAACTCAGCACCTCGGGGTCTGTGCGTTCCACCCGTGCAACGTAGGCAAACCGGTCTGGATGCAAAGCGGCTGCCAGCTCTACGGTTGGTCTGGTTGGTCTAAAGGTTCCGTTGGGAAGGCTATAGCCCGGGCCCCAAGTTTCCAGACCCCAGAACTCATCCACCAAACAAGCTTGAATACCTAGCGTGTCCATCTCTGCCAGTACTTCATCAATACCGCCAGGGCCAAAATGGATCTGGGAATCAACGATATCCATAAGCTCTGCCCTCGCTGCGCATCGTATTTGTGCCCGTTATTCGCTGCCGGCTGCAGCAACCGACTCACGCGCTCGCCTGGCGGCGAGCGCCTCAACGATTTCTGCATGCCGAGCGCGGGTGAGATCGTGCTTCGAATAGAAGTACAAACACAGCACCGCAAAGCCCGAAACAATGGGACCAAACAGCAATCCAAGCCAGGTGATGTGCTCTGGAGTTACCGCCGCTGCGGAGGTGATTTCTGTGCCACCAGGCCAACCGATCAGCCACAATGCAATGCCTGCAAAAAAAGTACCTAAACCTTGTGTGGCCTTCGACGAAAAGGAGGTAGCCGCGAAGAACATGCCCTCCTGACGTTTGCCCGTGTGCAATTCATGCTCATCGACAATGTCTGGAACCATAGAATTGAACGTAATCAGTGCTTGGCAAACCACGAGCCCTTGCACAAAACGAAAGCAGACCAAAGTCCACAGCAACGTATCGCTGCCGTTTTCAGGAAACCACTCAAGTAACCGCAATACCACAGGCACAATCTGCAACAACGCCCAGCCAGCAGTGCCAATCACCATGCAGGGTTTTTTGTCAAACCATTCGTTACAGCGGCGCACAAAACCAGCACCGATCAAGAAACCGACCGGGCTTGCAATAAAGAACGCCAAATTTTCTGTGCCGGCCAGCTCCCAGAAATAGGTATTCATGTGCAGGTTCAACGCTGAATCTACACCCACCATGGTAAAGACCACCAAAATCCCAGCAAACAGCCACGCAAACGACCGATTGCTGAGCGCAGAGCGGATTTCCCGCACCAAATTCAGGGGAATTGCGCGTAGCGTACCCAACTGCATGCTAGCGCCAGGTTGCTGCAAGTACGGTATCCGATGATAAGTCCCCGCCAGACACACCAAGATGCTCAGGACCATGATGGCACCTAGGGTCATCGCAAAGGGGCTGTACGCAGCGCGATCAAACTGTCCGTTGGCGAAGGATTCTGACGCCGCAAAGAAGATGCCAAAACCAATGCCGTAGGACACCATGTAACCCAGGTAGCTACTGAAGTAGCGATACGCAACCACAGTGGTCCGCTCGTGAAAGTCCGGCGACAACTCTGCCCCGAGTGACAGATGAGGCACGTAATAGAGAGTCATGGCGCCACGCGTCAACACCGCAAACACTACCAGCCACAAGAACAAACCCATCTGCCCAAACTCAGGCGGTGAAAACAATAGATAGAAGCTCACGGCCATGGGCACTGCGGCCGCTAGAATAAAGGGGTGCCGGCGCCCCCACCGGGAACGCCAATTGTCCGAGAGATAACCTGCCAGTGGATCAGTGATCGCGTCAAACAATAGTGCGATAAACAGCGCAATGCCCACCAGCTTGGGATCGAGGCCTAAAACGGCGCTATAGAAAAAGAAAAGATAGACATTAAAGCAGCCGTTCTTAATCCCCTCAGCCAGCTGACCAATGCCGTAGCTCGCCTTAGTGGCCACAGTTAAAGGTGGAAGCGACCCAGCGCCGGTGGCTGCTGTTGCTTGCCCACTGAAAGGTGTCGTCTGCTCGCTAATGTGGCGGTCTCCAAATCCCTATTGGGATAATGGGCACCAGCAAAAGTCCGGTCAAGCATCAGCAGCTGGCTCAACTTCCGATCGTATGAATTGACCTAGGTCGTAGCGGATCCATAGAATCGACGAGCTAATGCGGAGGCCTGGGTATGTCAGATTTACCTACACGAACGACAACTACCAGTGCGGTGGAGACAGTACCCGCTGAGCTAGCCGCAGCCGTTCGAGCATTGCCAGTTCTCGATGATCCGGTAGAAAGACCCGGCCCGACTGAAGCGGTCATTCCTGCGACCAGACAAGCGCGACCCATCCCCGCCGAAGGCAGCGACGGCTTGTTTACCCAGTCATGGTTCCCTATCTGTTTGGCCTCTGACATCGCCACAGGCGAGGTCCAAGGGTTCGACTTTCTCGACGGCCGGGTCGTTGTCTGGCGCGGGCGCGACGGTCAAGCGCGGGTTACCAGTGCCTTTTGCCCTCACATGGGTGCAAGCCTGGAAGCTGGCGACGTAGTCGGCGATCGTGTGCGCTGTGCTTTCCACCACTGGGAATACAACGCCAGTGGTCAGTGCGAGAAGACCGCCATTGGCGATTCGCCCCCAGAAAGCGCCTGTCTCTTTGTCTTCCCGTCGACAGAAAAGTACGGGCTGATTTGGGCGTTCAATGGCGAGCGCGCGTTGTATGAAATTCCGAGCTTTCCCTACACGGCGAACAGCTTGCTGATCAAAACCGTCGCACTACCAGACTTAATGCCCGTTGACCCCTGGGTACAGTGCTGTAACACACCGGACATCCAGCACATTAAAACCTTGCATCGGGTAACGTTCGACGAAGCCGAATCGCCCATGCAGTGGGGTGATTACAGCCTACAGTACGAGTTCCAGGGGTTCTTCGACTCAGGCAGTCGCGCAAGCTGGCAGGTCGGCGTATTTGGCACTTCCCTGTACCACCAAAACGCCGAACTAGACGGCCGCTGGTTTGGATTTATGGCAGCGATGGGCTTGGTCCGGCCGGGCAATACCCGCAACTTCATGGTCTTGGCCGTCGAGAAAACGGATGATCCCGTAGCAGATCGCGAGTTCCTGGAGTATTGCTTGCTCACCGAGATCAGCATCGTTGGCGAAGATACCAACATCATGACGACGATGAACTTTCGACCGGGAACACTCACCAAGTCCGACCGCGTCCTCGGTCACTACTTCAAGTTTTTACGCGAGTATCCAAGGGCCCATCCGTCATCCGAGTTCATCAAGTGAACTCGGCAATCCTGGCTGCACAACACCCTGTACACAGATTCAATTAGCCTTAGCAGTGACTTACGCCGCCACTGGTAGTGACGCAGTGTCAATGCCATATAGCTGCGCAACGTTATCAGATAGGATCCCCCGCCTTTGCTGCGGGGTCAGATGGGCTGACTGCTCCGCCAACATCTGCTGCGACCAGGGCCAGGTAGAATCCGAGTGAGGAAAGTCGTTAGCCCAAAGCAGACGCCGCCAATTCATCTGGTTAGCGGACTGAAACGCCACCCAGTCATCCTGAAACGTGGTGTAGATGTGCTCAGAAAAGTACTCGCTGGGCAGCTTCTGCAAGGTAACGCCAGGCGCTAACCAGTTGCGGTGGCGTTTGTAGGCATGGTCCATTCGATACAGGTAGTGAGGTACCCAACCCGCATCGGCTTCAACGCAGACGACCTTCAATTCAGGATAGCGTTCAAACACCGCCCCAAAAATAAGGGTGCCCATAATGTCTTGATTACCGCGGATGATAGACAGGAAGCTATTGATGCGAGGTCCACGGTAATTGCTCTGTCCGCGGGTAGTCAAAATATGAAACGACACGGGTAGCTCAAGCTCGATCGCCGCTTCCCACACGGGATTGTAAATTTCCGAATCGAAATCCTCTTCTGCAGGGTTGCCCGACATCATAACGCCGCGTAGCCCGAGGGCCTTAATGGCCCGCAGATCTGCAACGGTTTGCTCCGGCGTGGTCACCGCAGTCTGGCCACAGCCCAGCAAGCGTGCTGGGTGCTTGCTGCAGTACTCCGAGATCCAACGATTGTAGGCCGCAAAGCAGGCGTCTTTGTAGAGAAAGTCTTTGTGGTTGCAGAGCATCATCCCCACTGTTGGATAAATCACCTCTGCGGCAACTCCGTCTCTGTCTTGGTCATCGAGGCGCGCGTCTGGATCCCACCCGCCTCGATGTAAATCTTCAAAACGAACGCCGGTTTCGGCTAGCTCCTCGGCGCTCTTGCCAGCCGCGGCTACTAAACCCAGGGCGATGGGCCGGTCCATGCCGTCGATTATGAAGACGTCCCCCTTCTCTGCGCTGCGATGGATACGAGGGGCGCGGTCCTTCCAACGGGCGTCAATGTAGTCGGTGTAGGTATTCGGCGCTTCCGTAATGTGGGAGTCCGCAGAGATGATTGGGTAGTCATTCATGGTCATTCTCCCCGAGTGGTAGGTTCATTACCGCAGTTCTACCGAACGGCTGCAAGTGGCCAATATGGGCCAGGAGAGGCTCCTGCTATGGCGCGCCAGGGTTCGCCGCAGACAGCTTACTCAGTATCCGCATCGTCATTACCATCGACATAGTGCTTACCACGGGCAAGGACCGTTACCACGACCACTCGAACTTTTATGCCAAATTCAGCAGCCAAGCCCAAACACTCTCGAAATGTCCAGGTGTCCTTCTGATCAATTCGTTCTTCCAGAGACAGTTCCATCTATCCAGATTACCACTAGCGACGCAGCCGACAACCACAGCGGACACCCAGCTGGTGTCACCGGCAAGGCTGGCGTGTCGCTGCTTCGACCTGAGATTGCCATTGCCCAACGACGGAACCGGGACTAGGATCAAAAACGTATCCGCGGACGCTGTGCAGGTGATAAAACCCGATGAAAAATGGAGCCATGCAGGATCGTGTCATCTTAATCACGGGGGCGACTTCGGGTATTGGACGGGAGACCGCCTTGCAGTGTGCCGCTCAAGGCGCGCGAGTCGTCGCTTGCGGCAGGCGCGCAGAACAAGGTCAACGGTTGCTCGAAGAGATTCACGACCTAGGCGGGCAAGGCCAATTTTTTACCGCCGATGTGACTGACGAATCTCAGGTCAAAGCTCTGCTCGAGCACACGATCGTCAGTTTCGGAAGGCTCGATTATGCGTTCAACAACGCCGGTGTTTTCGCAGCCGAGGCACCGCTTCATGAACAAGAACAGGCCGAGTGGAACACAATACTGGCTGTCAATCTGAACGCCGTCTACTGCTGCATGAAACACGAGGTGGCGACAATGTTGCGCAGTCGATCCAGCGGCGATACGCGAATGCAGGTTATTGTTAACAATGCCTCGACGGTCGGTCACCGCGGCAGTGGTAGCTCCGGGCCCGCCTACACGGCCGCCAAACACGGTGTCATAGGGCTTACGCGACAGGTGGCGCTGAGCTACTTGCAAGAAAACATTCGAGTGAACGCTGTATGCCCCGGACCCACCCTGACCGAAGCCACAGCCCATATCATGGAGCAGCCGCAGGTGGCACGAGACAACTTGTTGGCGAGCCTCAACCCAACCGGAGAATTAGTCCCCGCGGCAGAGATCGCCAGGGCGGTTATTTTCCTATGTTCCGACAGCGCCAGCATGATTAACGGCCACGCGCTACCAGTCGATGGCGGGCAGCTCACCAAGTTGTGATACGGTTTCACTGTCGGACGTACCTGGGGAGAAATCATGGCTGAAGCACGCACGCAATCGACAGATCGACCCACCAGTGAACGGGTGCCACTGACTCCCATCACGGCTGAGCGATACGTTTCCCGCGAGTACCAACAGCTGGAGTGGCAAAGGCTGTGGCCGAAAGTCTGGCTACTGGCGGGAGCGGTGCAGGATGTTTCGGAACCCGGAGACTACTTTGTCTTCGAACTGGACCCCGAGTCCATTGTCGTCTCTCGAACCGAAGCTGGCGAGCTGCGAGCGTTCTACAATGTATGTCAGCATCGTGGAGCACGTGTCGTATTGTCCGAGCGAGGCAACATGGCTCGCTACACCTGCCCCTACCACGGTTGGGTATACGAAAATGATGGCACGCTCTGCCACGTGCCGGAGGCAGCAAATTTCAGTCGTGGTGTGCCCATGCAGGACTTGTCGCTCAAGCAGTTAAGAATTGAGGAATGGGGAGGGATTGTTTGGATTTGCATGGACCCGGAAGCGCCGCCGCTGGCAGATTTTCTAGGGCCTGTACAAGCCATGGTTGCGCCATTTCGCATGCAGGACATGCAAATGGTAGAAGACCAGACTGTCGAGCTA
Source organism: Pseudomonadales bacterium (assembly GCA_051027215.1). Classification (GTDB taxonomy): domain Bacteria; phylum Pseudomonadota; class Gammaproteobacteria; order Pseudomonadales; family Azotimanducaceae; genus CALHVX01. Next base: position 9,954 of record JBPCXR010000376.1, read on the forward strand.
GATTGTAACTGGAAGGCTGTGTTCGATAACTTTGGCGAGTTGTACCACGTCGAGCACATACACCCGCAACACGAGACAATTTTTGATTGCCCAATGGCCGTCAACGAAATGCTACCGGGCGGTCATACCAGAGTCTTAATCGATGGCTTCACGGTCAACACCCGGCTACCCATACCCGACGAGGTACCGGCTTCGCAGTGGGCCCAGCTGCAAACCCTTGGAATGAACAAAGACGACTATCGCGGCAGAGTCCTGGAGGTGAGACGGGATGTGCAGTTGAAGAAACGGCAGCTTGGTGAATCGCTGGGCTACAACTATGACTTGCTCAGCGACGAGCAGCTCTCTGACATCGTGCAATACAACTTGTTTCCCAACGCCATTTTGGTGTTACAGCCGGACGAATTGTGGATCTTGCGCTCTCGCCCCCATGGTGACGACCCGAACCGCTGCTATTGGGACAAGCTGGCATTTCGCATGATGCCAAAGGTGGAGGGCACACAGCGCGCCAATCTTTCGTTTAACCTTGATCAAGATCCATTGCCTACGGCTCAGGAACGACCCGAGCATGACCAATTTCCCCACGATGCAATTATCAACGGCGAGAAAACCATGACCATTACATTGGATCAGGACATTCACCTGATTCGCGATGTGCAAAAAGGCATGCACTCACGGGGGTTTCGTGAGGCCTGGCTGAGTGACGAGGAAGAACGGGTGCAGTATTTCCACAGCACACTGGATAGCTACATGACAGAGGGGTGAGCCGCACGGCTTTCGGTGAGGCCCGGCGAGAGCGATTACAGGTTCCGATTCTCTAGAGTTCTTCGGGCGTCAGCTTTGAAGACCCAATCAAAAAGCGGTCGATGCTCTTTTGGCACTGCACGAATTTGGTCTATGGTGACCGTTAGCGGATCCTGTTGCCGGTAATTAAAGGAGTCTCGAAACCATGCACGAGAGTACACATTGTACAGCAGGGGTCGAATTTCACGCGAGTTGTTTGCAATACCGCCGTGAGCGATTCTGTAGTCGAAAATAATTGCTGAACCCAATTCTGCGTCTGCATCTTTGCCGGATTCAGGTGTCAAATTTTCAACTGCAACAGTGTCAAGGTG
>JBPCXR010000377.1:0-8507 GCA_051027215.1 Pseudomonadales bacterium
GGCGCCGTCTCTCGGTCGCTCTTCAGCCTGACTGCGCCAATGATGCTGGCGGTATCCAGCAGCATCCTAGTGCAAATGTTAGAGATCGGATTCATCGGTCAGCTCGGCACCACCGAAATCGCGGCTATAACGTTCACGTTTCCATTGACCATGATTCTGACCAGCATTGCACTTGGCATAGGTATCGGTACGTCTTCAGTTATTGCGCGTAGCGTCGGTGGAGGTAACCAGGAAGATGTTCAACGCTTGGGTACTCATAGCCTGTTTCTCGTTGCGGCGGTGCTATCGGTGCTTTCGTTTCTGGGCTGGTTGAGTATCGATCCAGTTTTCACTGCGTTGGGTGCTACGCCCAATATGTTGATTCTCATTCACGACTACTTGGATATTTACTATCCCAGCGTGGTGCTATTCACGCTATCCATGGTTGCGGCCAATGTCATGCGCGCCAACGGTAATGCGGCAATTCCGGGCATGGTGATGACGGTGGGCGCAGTATTCAATCTAGTCCTAGACCCGATACTCATCTTCGGCTGGTTTGGTGTGCCGCGACTGGAGCTGGCGGGGGCGGCCTGGGCTATGGCGATCTCTCGCGCTGCAACCACCGTTGTGCTGATCGCCTATATCTATCGCAGCAAGTTGATTCTGACGCGCCATATTGTGGCTGGCTTCTGGCAGTCGAGTCGTCGAATTATGGCCATCGGAATTCCTGCGATAGCTACCCAAATGATCGGGCCGGTTTCAGCGGCCATCATTACACGCTTGCTAGCTAGCCACGGCGAAGTTGTGGTTGCCGGTTTTGGTGTGGCCACTCGAATTGAGGCGGTGTCCATCATGCTGCTATTCGCCTTGTCGGGTAGCATCGGTCCATTCGTCGGCCAGAACTGGGGAGCCAATCGTATAGACAGGGTTCGGCAGGGAATGAACTTCAGCTATGCCTTCTGCCTGATCTGGGGGTTAATCGCTGCGGTGCTAGTTACCTTATTCGGGAGCAGTTTTGCCAGCTGGGTAGATAGCAATGAGTCGGTTGTCGCCACAGCTGCTATCTACCTGTCTATCGTGCCCTGGACTTACGGGCTGTGGGGGGTACTCATGATGGCATCCGCGTCGTTTAACGGCATTGGCAAGCCCCTACCGTCCACTGCTCTATCCTTCACGCGGATGTTTGTACTCTACATACCCCTAGCTTTGACGATGAATCACTATTTTGGATACAAGGGTATTTTCTACGCCACCGCCCTCAGCAACGGAATCATGGGCGTTTTGGGCTATCTGTGGTTTAAGCGCCGCTATTTTGGGAGTAGCGCGCCAGCTTACGAGTGAGAGCGAACTGTGCGTCGACTGATCAGCATACCCGTATGCTTGCTGCTCACTCTGAGCATGACTCTAGCATTGCCAGTTCTGCTACCTGTTGCTGCGCTGATCAATTTGTTCCCTGCAACTCGCGGTGCGGTAGCAACACTTGCCTTCATCATCGGTTATCTCTGGTGCGAAACTGCAGGCATAGTTTGCGCCGTCTACAACAGCTTGAAGTACAGAGATCGCGCAGCACGATTGCTAGCCGATTTTCGGGTGCAGTGTTGGTGGGCGAGCAAATTGAAGGAACTGGCGGAACGGTTTTATCGTCTAACGTTTACGATTCACGGTGAAGAAGCGTTGCAGGGCGGACCCGCACTGGTTCTACCCCGGCATACAAGCATTGCCGACACCGTTCTCCCAGTGACTTACTTCGCCAAACCGTTCCAACATCATCTGCGCTATGTACTCAAAAAGGAGCTACTGCTTGATCCCTGTTTGGACATCTACGGCAATCGGTTACCGAACTTCTTCATTGCTCGTGGCGGCGAAGATACACAGGCCGCGATAACCGGGGTACGCACACTCACGCAGTCCCTCACACCCGGCGAAGGCGTGTTGCTCTACACGGAAGGCACGCGCTTCTCCCGAGCCAAACATGCTGCAATGCTGAACAAGGCAGATCTGAAGCCGGAGCTCGAGGCACAGCTGCGACGTTGGCCGGATTTGCTACCGCCACGCCTTGGCGGCACATTAGCCATGCTTCAAGCCAATCCGGGGCGCGACTTACTGTTCATGGCCCACGTTGGATTCGAAGGATCCAGTCACTTTTCTAATTTGATCAACGGTTCCTGGAACCGAGCCCAGGTCCACATCGAATTCTGGCGTGTGCCATTCGCAGAAATTCCGACCACCGAAGACTCACTACGCGAGTTTCTATTTACACACTGGGACCGTATGCAGGAGACTGTTCGCAAGCTTCAGTCGCTCTAGTGGGGGAGATATGCAGGGCGTTTATCGTATGCACCAGTCTGGCGGGCCAGAGGTCATGCAGTTCGAGCCGGAAGAACCCCAAACTCCCGGACCAGGGCAGGCCCTGGTTGAGCACAAAGTGGTGGGGCTCAACTATATCGATACTTACCACCGCAGTGGCTTGTACCCTTTGCCGCTGCCGACCCGGCTCGGGGTCGAGGCATCCGGAACGGTGGCCGCCATCGGCGGCGACGTCGATCACATCGCTGTAGGAGATCGCGTGGCCTATGCCGGTGGGCTGGGTGCTTATGCAACTTGGAATCTGCTGCCGGCATCGCGACTGGTTAAATTGCCTGATGCCATCGAGCACGAGGTCGCTGCAGCGAGCCTGCTTAAGGGCCTCACTGCGAGCTACCTGCTAAAAAGAACCTTCCCTGCCACGGCAAACACCACCATGCTGGTACACGCCGCTGCAGGCGGTGTGGGCTTGATTCTGTGCCAGTGGGCTCGCCACATTGGTGCCACGATCATTGCGACTGTCGGTAGCGCAGAAAAAGCGAAGTTGGCGACCGCCAACGGCGCTGATCACGTCATTCTATATCGAGAAGAAGATGTGGTTGCACAAGTTCGAGCGCTCACAGATGGTCGGGGTGTAGATGTTTCCTATGATTCGGTTGGCGCAGCCACCTACGAGCAGTCACTCAACTCCCTTGCCCCGCTGGGCATGTTCGTTAGCTACGGTAACGCCTCTGGCCCAGCGCCACACGTGAACCCCCAAGACTTACAGGACAAGGGCTCGCTGTTCTTTACTCGCCCAACGCTAGCCACCTACGCTGCTCGTAGCGAAGACTTAGCCGCACTGGCAAACGATTTCTTCGATGTCGTTACCCGGGGTCTGGTAAAAATACACATCAATCAGCGCTACCCGCTGGCTGATTTGGTGCAGGCGCATCGAGATCTAGAGGCTCGCGCCACCACAGGGTCCACTATTCTCACTATCTAACAAACCACCAGGCGGGACGGCTATGGACAAGAAAACCTTTTATGCAAACGCTCGCACGGATCTCGATGGCCCGCTCGAAGGTGTGCGAGTGGTTGAGGCCACTACGACCTGGGCCGGTCCGATGGCGGGGTGTTTGCTCGCAGACTACGGCGCGACGGTCATCAAGATCGAGCATCCCGCGGGCGAAGTTTGCCGTCGCTTGCCGCCACTGCTGCCCGATTCGCAGTTGACGGTTCCACACGAAACCGTCAATCGAAACAAGCTAAACGTCACGCTGGATCTGCAACGGGACGACGGCCGCGAAGCCTTTCTCAAGCTTTGCGAAACTGCAGACATCGTAGTCGAAAATTTTCGTCCGGGTACGCTGGCCAAATGGGGCGTTGGCTATGCAGAGGTCGCTGCCGTAAAACCCGATATCGTCTATGTCTCGGTCAGTGGATTCGGGCAATTTGGCGAACTCTCAGATCGAGTTGGGTACGATCCGATCGCGCAAAACTATTGCGGCTGGACCAGCCTAAATGGCGAACCGGGTACCGGGCCTACCAAAGCGCCGACCTATCTCGCCGATGACATGGGCGGTATGCATGGCGCTATGGCAGCCATGGCGGCGCTGCGTCATCGCGACCGCACTGGAGAAGGCCAACACGTTGATGTGGCGCTGGTGGACAGTCTGATGTTCCAGAGCAACGGCTACCCCACCGCCGGTGCTATGGGAATACCTATCCCGAAAATGGGTAATGAGTTTTCAATCGCCGCACCGGTGAACGTTTATGCCACCCAAAATGGCCAAGTGTTCGCCGGCGTTCTGTTAGACACACACTGGAAACAGCTCACGCCGTTAATCGGAGCCGAAGCACTGGCGGAGCTGAATCTAGTGGAACGCATCGAACAACGTGGCGCGGTTGATGGCCTGCTGGCTGAATACTGCGCACAGCACAGCACCGAAGACATCGTCCAGGCGTTCAGCGATCTTGGGTTACCGGCGGTTGCGGTGAACACGTACGATGCGCTAATCGAAGAATCACACGTCCACTCCCGCGACATGCTACCCACCGTTGAGGTGGCCGATGGCAAGCAAATACCGATAACTGCGCCGCCTGCCAAGTTCTCGCGGACTCCCGTGCGTATTCGCCACCGTGCGGCAACGTTGGGCGAACATAGCCAGCAAGTGCTCGGGCAGTTAGGCTATACCGAGGAAGAGATTGATCGGCTGGGCAGCTAGAGGCTGGGTTCTATTATCGCTGGTGCTGGTAGCAAGCTGCAGCAATGTCGTTGCGCCGGATTTCGATGAGCTCTATAGCGTCAGAACGTTCGAAACTCGGCGCTCCTTAACCACCACCGAACGACCGAACCCAGCCATCGTCATTCCTGGCTTACTCGGCTCGCGGCTGGTGCATCGCGAAACCGGCAGGGAAATCTGGCCGGGTTCATTACGCCACGTGCTGTTTAGCCGCTACGAGCAGCTCGCGTTACCCTTTGACGTTGAGAATCTCACCAGCCAGCCTGATCCCTTGGAAGTTCAAGGCATCACGGAAACGGCTGCTGGGCGTGACTTTTACGGCAGACTCTTAAGCACTCTCACAGACTACGGCGGCTATACCCGCACCGAACTCGGTGAACCAATCAGTGATCGTGCAACACGGCGGGTTTACGTATTTGCCTATGACTGGCGACAAGACAATGTGCGCACCGCTCAGTCTCTAGCAGAGTTCTTGGATCAGATACGCCTCGACTACAACGAGCCCGAGCTGAAGTTCGATCTCATCGCCCATAGCATGGGCGGGCTAATGGCACGCTACTTCTTGCGCTACGGTACCGAAGACGTGCTCGACGACAATCGATTAACCGTCACCTGGGCAGGCGCAGCCTACATCAACAAAATGGTGCTGTTGGGCACACCCAACATGGGCGCTATCTCCTCGATTGAGGGCTTAATTCATGGTCAGCAGGTCGGGCTTCGAAAGATTCCGCAGGAAGTGGTTGCGACCATGCCCAGCAGCTATCAGCTGTTCCCGCACCGCCTGGTCGACTGGCTCTACAGTACCGACGGGCGATTGCTCAACCGCGATCCGTTCAACGTAAAAACCTGGCAAGATTTTGAGTGGGGTATTTTCGCACCGAACGTTCGCCAGCGCATGCAGGATTCCATGCCGATGGCCGCGCAGCAGGCGCTGCCTGCGTTTTTCGAACGGGCTGCAGAGAGAGCTCGTCGCTTTAGTTGGGCACTAACGGTTTGCCCGAACTACGACGAGGAGCTTAGCGATTGCCCGGAAGAGGTGGCGGAGCCGCCAATCAAATTAGTGGTATTCGGCGGAGACTGTTCGCTCACCCCTTCTCGTGCGGTAATCGAAGAGTCCGACAACGGCGAAACCATGATTCGATTTTGGCCCAAAACAGTTAGCCAGCGCGTCGCCGGCGTGAACTACGATCGACTCATGCTCGACCCGGGGGATGGCACCGTAACCAAACCGTCTTTGCTTGCTCGTGATGCCCTATCGCCGTACACACCGCGCCACGCCTACTCTTACTTCCCTTTGGCGTACGCCTTCTTTCTCTGCGCAGATCACACCCAGCTAACTGGCAATGTGCACTTTCAAGACAATCTGTTGGACCTACTACTCACTCGCGCGCGACCGTGGGAACTGCACCAGGACCATCAGTTCGCCCGTTAGTCCCGCGCTAAATTGGTCGGGCGGAAGCGCAGTATCCACAATAGAAGTAGCGGCGTGCCGATCAGCTCAATCAGACCCAGCGCAACGACCGCCGGAGTGGGCCAGCCATGCAGTGCGAACGCTAACAAGCGAGCAACTCCGGCAGCAAAAAACAACCACAGCGCCGCAAGCAGCATCGGCCGGTAACGCGCAAAGTCGGCAGCAGACATCCAAAACACCACGCCGTAAAGCGCAAATGCTACGCCGTAAAAACGATTTTGACTGTTTAACGTGGGATCAGTCAGCGTTGCTTCGCCAAGATGCGCACCCAACATCGCTTCGGAACCCATGCCGAAGACGAGATGCAGAGCGCTAACCATCCAGAAGGCGATCGCGCATAGTTTGAGAAAAGTCAGAAGCATTTACGTAGCGGCATGCGGAGCAAAACTATCTGGAACCTTGGCCGTCGTCGATCTTGATGTAGGTACCCGTCACACACTCTGACGAAGGTGAGACTAAGAACAGCAGCGTACTGTCCATCTGCGCTGGGTCGCATAGCCGCTTACGCGGAAATTGCTGGGTGAAATCACCCATGCGACCGATCATGCCGTCCATCATTTCACTGGAAAACGCGCCCGGCGCTATGGCGTTTACATTGATGTTGTAGCGTGCCCACTCAACGGCCAGCGCTTCGGTCATGCGCACGATTGCCGCCTTGGTAACGGAATACAGAGCAGCGCCGTTACCCGCGTAGTGAAACCCACCAATCGAGGAAATGTTCACCATTCGGCCTGGGATTTTGTGCTCAATCATTCGTCGAGCCACTTCACAGGAAAGCACCCAGGGCCCACGCAAGTTAGTATCGAACACCGCATCGGTCAGCTCCAGGGACATTTTGTGCGCACGCTGGGCATCGGGAATCCCCGCATTGTTCACCAGGATGCTGATGGGACCCAGTGCTTCCTCGGTCTGTTTGACCACCGACAAAATACTCTCGGTATCCATCATGTCGAGATGCAGGCTCACGGACTCACCCCCCAACGCGCTAATTTCCTGCGCCAGCGCCTCTAACCGTTCTGTACGGCGGCCAGTAATGGCTACCTTGGCACCGCAGCTGGCAAGTACTAAGGCAAAGCGCCGTCCAAGCCCTGCTGTCGTACCGGTGACCAATGCAACCTGTCCGCTTAGATCCGTTGAGAAGTTGGGTGTTGGAAAGTCCGTCATGGGTTGCTCCTGTAAATAGTGGCTATTGTGGATCCGCAATCTTCAGTAGCTGTTTTCCGAGGTTCTTGCCCGTGAACAATCGATTCAGCGTGTCCGGGATATTCTCGAATCCTTCCTGCAGGTCTTCTTTGTGCTTGAGTTCACCACTTTGGATCCAGCCCATGAGCTCGGGAACGGCAATGTGGGCGCGGTCCATGTAGTCGATGACGATGAAGCCTTCCATGCGCGCGCGATTGATGACCAGGTTCATCAGATTGGCAGGGCCAGGCACAGGTTCGGTCGCGTTGTATGCAGATATGCCACCACACAGAACCACTCGCGCCTTCATGTTGATGTGATTCAACGCAGCTTCGAGTATGTCGCCGCCAACGTTGTCGAAGAAAACATCGACTTTGTTCGGGCAGAGCTCACCAATACGGGCGTTGACGTCCTCGTTCTTGTAATCGATGACGGCATCGAAACCGGCCTCGTCGATCAACCACTGGCACTTTTCCGGTCCGCCGGCAATGCCTACCACTCGACAACCCTTGATGCGAGCAATCTGACCCGCCACGGAGCCGGTAGCGCCCGCCGCGCCAGACACTAAAACCGTTTCACCCGCCTTCGGCTCACCAAGATCGAGCAGCCCAAAATAGGCGGTCAGACCGGTCACGCCCAGCACCGACAGGGGCAGAGTGGGTGGCACACCTTCGGGAAGTTTTGACAGCCCCATGACGCCTTGCCCAGGGGCAACCACAACAAAGTCCTGCCAGCCACCCGTGGTCTGAACTAAGTCTCCCTTGGCAAAGTCCGGGTGCTTGCTTTCGACAACCTGAGCAACGCTGCCAGCACGCATCGGCTCGCCCAGCTGCACCGGTGGCAGGTAGCTCGGGCGATCTTCCATCCAGCCTCTCTGAGTGGGATCGAAAGACAGGTACAGATTTCGCGCCAGTACTTCACCCTCAGCAGGTTCCGGAATAGGCGTTTCTGCGTACTCAAAATTGTCTTTGCCTACCATGCCGTGTGGGCGCTTGGCCAGCAGCCATTGTCGATTGGTGTTCATGGGTATCCTCCAAAAGTTGAGCCGGGATTAAACCACCGCAAGCGCTCGCAGTCACAAAGTCTGAGGCTGTACTATGGGCCTAGGTAGACACGAGAGGCTGACTCACAATGAGCCAACGGGCATTCAAAACCGCGACACAGATCGCCTCAGGCATAAAGTCCGGCGAGTTTTCCGCCGTAGAGATCCTCACTGAGTACTTCGCGCGCGTGGATCGTTACAACGGCGACCTCAACGCGATCATCGTTGAGCAGCGAGATTCTGCCCTAGCTGCGGCCAAGGCGGCTGATACAGCCGTGGCAAACGGCGATGCCCAAGGGCCCTT
>JBPCXR010000378.1:0-21927 GCA_051027215.1 Pseudomonadales bacterium
GGCACTCGCGCTAACCGCGAAACGTTGGATCTGTATCAGCGTGTTTGGCAGAAAGACGAGACCGACGGCAAGGCGTTGCGTTGGCGAGTTGAGCACGCCCAGCACATTCACCCCGAAGACGTGCCAAGGTTCGGCAAGCTTGGCGTAATTGCCGCGATGCAGGGAATTCACTGTGCCAGCGATGGTCCTTGGATCGCTGCGCGCCTGGGTGAAGGCAGGACAGGGAGCACATCGTATCCCTGGCGCAGCTTGATCGAAGGCGGCGCTGTGTTAGGCAACGGTTCCGATGTGCCCGTGGAACCGATCGATCCAATTGCCTCTTTTACAGCGAGTGTTACCCGCATCACCGCCGCGGGCGAAGCGTTCTACCCGCAGCATAAGCTGACCCGCGCCGAAGCGTTGGCCAGCTACACCATCAACAACGCCTACGCAGCCTTCGAAGAAACACTCAAAGGCAGCTTGACGCCGGGCAAGCTGGCTGACCTGGTAGTGCTATCTGACGATATCATGACGGTCCCAGACGAACAGATCGGCAACGCCGTAGTCGACCTCACAGTGGTTGGTGGAGAGATTAAGTACGCTCGCTAACCCAGCGCGGCTAGCGCTTGGAGCGGCGCCAACCTGCGGCTACCGCTTCAGACTCCGAACAGAACCAGCGTTCCCCTTTGGCGGCTGATATGCCCGTTTGCCGGTAGTGCCTTTGGCCAGGTAGGTGATAGATCCGCTCGCCATGGCGATTGATATTGCCTTTAATTTTGCAGTCGCCAGGATCTGTTGCGGGTTGTGCTTGCGCCCGCCAAAGCCATGGGGGGACGACCTCGGCGGGGGGCAGCCCCCAGATTCCAAGACGTTTGTCCCTGGCTAGCTTTTCAGCTTGATCAAGCGCTGCGTCGTCAGTCTTGCTTCGATACACCCAGGCTGATCCCGTTTGAACGCTATTGAGGCACACGTCGAGTTCACCAAGAAGTGGACAACCTAGTATGCGGTCGTAACGATCTACACCGTGTACGCGTATGAGCACCGTTTTTTCGAGCAGCAATCGAGCCAACGCCTGCTTGGCTTCGGTGCCGTATGGCTGATCATGTTCTGGCGCGTCGATCCCAAAGAGGCGTATCTCCAACTGCTCGCCAGCGCTCGTTTCGAGCACGATTGAATCACCATCTACCACGCGAGCGATCGTACCGCTGAGATCGTCGCCGACGTTTGGTGGGGTAAAACAGCCTGCACCAACCAGTAGGAATGCGCCCAATTTGGCGGGAATGGACATAACTCGGCGCAAGCCTTAGCTGGCCGTGAGTATTTGCTCCGTGCTGGCCAAATTTTTACTTTGGCCGTCGCCCCTCAACGTAGTCGTCAATCATCTCGTGATATCGACGGATTCTGGTTTCTTGCTTGGCGAGGTACACGCCCTTGAAACCGCGAGAGCGGAAGCCTCGTTGTTGGGTCACGAACACGCGCACATCATCTTCGATGCCAGGGCCGATGTTGTCCGTTTCGTAATTCAGAATGGATAGCTCGACTTCGTGATCGGCACCCATGCCTCTTTCGGTGCCTGCTTTTACAGCCCCTGGGCTTGCATACCACCAGTTGTCAAACAGGCATTGCTCCGGATCTTTTCGATGGGGGCGTGCGCGCAAGAAGTGGAAGCCATCTGACCACAAAGACACCGCAAAATTGGGGAATAGGGTGTAGTGAAATGCGTCAGTGAGTTGCTCGTCGGGCACATTGTCGTAGTGGGGGAAGCCCCGGTTAGGGCCGATCTTGCGTTTTGCTTGTTGCAGCGCCGTGCGGGTGGCTTCGGGTTTGCTCTTGAAATCCTCGGGATCCAGCTCCCAATAACGTAACTGACTCGCCAGCGGCTCCTGGATATTGCCATCTTTGTCTGTGGCACCAACGCCATAGCCGCCTTCCATCACCATGCGATTGTGGCCTTCATCGGCTAAGTCGAAACGGGTTTCTTTGAAGTAAGTGTTGATGTGCCCGCGGATTTCTTTGCGGTTGGTATCGGTGGTTGCGCCCATGTGCACGGTTGGGACGTGGTAAGACTCGTTGAAGTTGTCGAGCACAACCTTCCAATTGCAGGGCAACCACATGCTGTTGGCCATCGTTCGGGTCCATGTTTGAATGTCCCTGGCCTGCCATTCATCCCATATTGGTCCGAGAAAATTCTGCAAGCTCATGCAGTTTGGGTCCATGTTGACCCAAACGAAACCCGCGAACGTTTCGCACTTCAGCTCTGCTAGCCGAACTTTTCCGCAGGGGTTGCCTTCAGGAAAGTCCTCGCGATCTGGGGCAAAGTTCAACTCACCATCTGGCATGAACGCCCAACTGTGGTACTTGCAGACAAATCGGCGAACGCTGCCTTTATCTCCTTCTACCAATGGATTGCCGCGGTGTTGACAGACGTTATAAAACGCTTTCACGCCGCCATCTTGCTGGCGAACCATAAGAATCTCTTCTGGGCCGATGGGCTCCATCTGCCAGTCGCCGGGGTTTGGCAACTCCGATTCCCTGCCGAGCAGCAACCAAACCTTGGTCCACATACCCTCCCACTCTTTGTCGAAGAATTCCTCAGAGGTATAGCGGTGGCCTTCAAGCAAGGAACCCCGAGTGTGCTGTTCAGGGTAGGGATCGAGGGGATGAACGTTGGGTTGTTCAGACATGGCGGCCTCTCTAATGCGGGTGCTTACCCGGGTATTCTGGCACTACCCGGGCGTGATGGAAATATCGGGCATATCAGGTGTCGATTGAACTAAGTGAGTCCGGCAGGATTCTCCTGTCAGCGCTCGCACGGATTGAGCCGGCGGCGGAAGCGGGGGAGCAACAGGGCGATCGCGATGGGTAAGCCCGCCAGACCACCAGGCTCGGGTACCGCGTGCTGGTTGCCGGTGAATCTGAGCCCGGCGAATAGACTAGCGGGTAGCGTTTGATCGCCACCGACGTCAAATATGCCGTCGGAGTTGAAGATTTCTAGTCGATAGACTCCGACGGCCAGGGTTATTGGGATTGGGCTGCTAGAGGTGATGCCGCTGTCGAAATCATCGTGGCGGCCAAAGGTTGCCGCGCTGAGCTTGGTTCCCGACGCGGTATCGAACAGCTCGGCAGCAGAATCGCCAATGGCTCCATGATCTATGGCGCTGTGAAACAGCTCGACCACGATAGGCTCAGAGCGAACTTCAAAAGTTACCGAATAGCGATGGTCGAACACTAAGCTATTTTTTGTCTCCTCCCTTGGCGCACTAATACCGTAGCTACCGACCTGCATCATGCTGATCTCAGCACCACTCGCGGATGTGATGATGGAGTCCTGTAGCGATGAACCGATCCACAAAGCAGGTGGAACCTCCGGATTGCCAATGTCGGAAGTGTTGCTAACGTCAAAATCGTAAGTGCCAGACGCGTCTGTTGTTTGCTCAAAGAATGCGGTTTGGCCGGTGCTTTGACCCCCACCACGTGCCTCGAAAGTGGCAATGGCTTCAATCAGCAGGACATTCGTGCCAATGATCGCTGCTTGAACATTCCCTGCCAGTCCGACAAGGGCGCAAAAGAGGGCGAGGTGTTGTGCTGCGCGTTTCATCATGTCTAACTGCTTATTGACTTCGATGATAGGTAAACTCCAAGGCTACCAGGGCCAAAATGCTCTGCCGTATCAGGGAAACTACTTAGAACTGCGACTTAAGGATTTACCGTGGGGAATTTCGTCTATCCGGCCATACTCAGCAGCTTAGCGTTGCTGGTTTACTACTTTACGCTGTTCAAGTCGGGAATGGCGCGCGGCCGCTTTGATGTACCCGCACCCTCTCATGAAGGTCCAGACGACTATGTACGCCACGTTCGTGCACACCAGAACACTCTGGAGCATCTGGTACTTTTTCTCCCGGGCCTGTGGCTGTTTGCGTTTGCGGTAGATCCAATTTGGGCCGCTGGCATCGGCCTTATTTGGCCGATTGGCCGCTTGTGGTATGCCCTGGGTTACTACCAGTCTGCGGACCAACGTCGGCTTGGCCTCTACATCAGTATGCCGCCTATCTACATCTTCGTACTGGGCTCCCTCATCGGCTTTGTCGTCAAGCTGTTCTAGCTATGTCTTTTCTGGCCGACCTGAGTGGATAGTGCAGTACTCAAAGCTTCATGGCCCAAGCAACGAGCAGGGGTAGCACAAGCACGCTAAGCAGTGTGCTTTGGACAATAACTGCCGCGACTTTTTCGGGGTCGCGATCGTAGCGCTCAGCAAAGACGTAGTTGAATACAGCGGAAGGCATGGTTGCCTGCAACAACACAATGCCCGCAGACGTTCCTTCCAGCTCGAACCAACGAATCACCAGCAGCCCTAATCCGAGCCCGATTCCGAGTCGAAGCAGAGCGATGGTGCTTGTCTGGCGTACGTCTGAAATGCGTAAACGCGCAAGCGAGGTGCCGAGCATAAGCAACATTATTGGTATGGTGAGCCCGCCTAAGAGCGTTGTCGTGTCATTGATCCACTGAGGGACAGCTAGGTCAGTACTGAGAACCACCAATACCACCAACACGGACCAGATGACCGGCTGTTTTAGCAGCTGGGTCACCGAAAAGTGGCCGGAAGATACGGCGAGTCCTAGGGTGTACTGTGATACTGAGTTCACAAAGAAGTAGGCCATGGCCAGCGCTAAGCCGGTCTCGCCAAAAGCCAACAGCGCCACCGGTAAGCCCATGTTGCCGCCGTTGGGTTGTACCAATGCCGGGAGAAAGCTCGGCACTGGCCAGCGCATGAGTTTTAGGAAGGCGTAGGCAATACAGACATTCAGCGCGATGATTACCACCGCAGCTGATGCCATGATCGCTAAGGCGTCCAAGCTTGGTGCGTGGGCGGTGAGGGAGGAGTAGATCAGGCAGGGACTGCCGATGTACATGACCAGATTGCCGACGGTTTCATTGTCGAATGCTTGGCCTCGGCGCATCCAGATGTAGCCAATGCCAGCGATGGCAAATACCGGCGTGACCACTCCCAAAACCTCTTGCAACATGTGGCGACCGCTGGAAAAAAACGCATTGTAAGGGAACCCCAGAGCGGGGCTAGCGAGACAGCAGTCGCGGCGTGCTGGGCCCGATACCTGCAGTAGAGCTCAGGGACTTCCCTTATAAGAGCCGGGCTTTAGTCCGTTTATTCTACGGGGACTTCACAGGACCGCGACATGAGTAAATACGCCCTAGCCAAAGACCTTCTCGCGCAAAGCAGTAGCCTCGCTGATGGCGCAGACCTGGATTCCGTGGACGTCCTGGAAGCGCTGGTCGTAATGGGTATCCAGAACCTCATCCAGGCACGGGATGGCAATTACGTTCGCTCGTTCTTGGAATACGAACTCGACAACATTCGCGCGGATGGAGTTTTTGAAATCCAGAAGCGCTAATCGGATCCATCGATCTTTCGCAAAATAGGAACCATTCTCATTTGCCTGGCTTGAGTTGCTGCCTCTGTCGAGGCTCGCACTTTAGGCCAGCAAAAAAGGCACAATGGCTGCTTTGGCAATAACCCTCGCAAGCATATGCGAGCCAGGCTGGAGCAGCGCATGTACGACTACCTGATCAAAAACGCCACCATTGTTGATGGCACTGGGGCAAAACCCTATTCCGGCGACATCGCCATCGCTGATGGCCAGTTCGCCGCAGTCGGCAGTGTGACTGGTGAGGCGCGGGAGATCATCGACGCCCAGGGCGCTTATGCCACCCCAGGCTGGGTCGACGTGCACACCCATTACGATGGGCAGGTCAGCTGGGACGATCAACTCGATCCCTCCTTCAGCCACGGTGTAACCAGTATCGTAATGGGCAATTGCGGCGTGGGCTTTGCGCCCTGTCCGCCCGGTGGCGAACGTGGATTGATCGAACTCATGGAGGGCGTAGAGGACATTCCCGGTACCGCGCTCTATGAGGGCATCGAGTGGGGCAAGTGGGAGAGCTTTCCGGAGTACATCGATTACTTGGAGGGCCGTGAATTCACCATGGATGTTGGCACGCAAATCCCGCACTCAGCGCTACGCAATTACGTGATGGGTGAGCGGGCTTTGCGCCACGAAGATGCCACTGCGGAAGATCTTGCTGCTATGGGAGCGCTCGTTGAAGAAGGCTTGCGCGCTGGCGCTCTGGGATTTTCTACGTCTCGCACTATTGGGCACAGATCAGTGCTTGGCGAACCCATTCCTGGAACCTTTGCTGAGCGCGACGAGCTGCTGGCAATCGGGCAGGCCATGAAAGCCGCAGGTAGTGGTGTGTTTCAAGCGATCCCAGCGGGCGCGGTGGGAGATATTGCTGGCCCAGAAAAAACCACGATTGAACAGGAAGTCGCACTGTTCGCTGAAGTCGCCCGCACCAGTGGCCGCAGTTGCACCTTCACGCTGGTACAGAACGGCGACCGGCCCGAAGAATGGCGCGACTGTCTAGATATCGTCGCCAAGGCTAACGACGAAGGTCTGACCTTAAGGCCCCAGGTGCCCAGTCGGCCGATCGGACTGGTCACCAGTCTACGTTCCTACCACATGTTCCAGCGGCGCAAGACTTATCTTGAGC
The DNA here is from genome assembly GCA_051027215.1 of Pseudomonadales bacterium. GTDB lineage: Bacteria > Pseudomonadota > Gammaproteobacteria > Pseudomonadales > Azotimanducaceae > CALHVX01. The sequence continues at coordinate 6,544 of JBPCXR010000378.1, forward strand.
TTGCCAAGCTGCCGTTCGAGCAGATGCTTGCCGAAATGCGCAAACCCGAGGTGAAAGCCGCCATTCTCAACGACACAGACGTTGCCCCCGATCAACCAGGCACCATGGCGAACATCTATGGGATGTTGGGCATGGCGGCCGGGCTGATGTATCCCATCGAGCTGCCCATCAACTACGAGCCCGACCCGACGCAAAACATGGGCGCCTTAGCCGCGGCCGCGGGCCAGGACGTAGCCGATTACACCTATGACTATCTGACATCGGGTGACGGCGAATCGTTTGCGATACTGCTGGGCGGCAATTACTCCAACGAGACGTTTGGCGTACTCGCTGAAATGATTAACAACCCGCATACGACCATTGGTTTGTCAGATGCCGGCGCTCACGTAAACCTCATCTTTGATGCGGTGGGCCCAACTTATCAACTCACCCACTGGGTGCGAGATCGAACCAACGGTCCAAAATTGCCCATAGAGCTCATCGTGCACAAGCAGACGCTAAACAACGCCGAGCTATTTGGGCTCAACGATCGCGGCAGCATCGAAGTGGGTAAGCGCGCTGACATGAACCTATTTGATCTGGCTAAATTGCAGCTTGGTCAGTTGAAGATCCACAGCGACTTACCGGCCGGTGGCAATCGAATTCTGCAACCCGCTAGCGGTTACTTGAATACCTTTGTCGCCGGTGTCATGACTCGCAAGAACGATACCGATACCGGTGCACGACCCGGTCGGGTGATTCGAGGCGGCCAACGCTGACGGCTTAGGCGCTGTAAATGCTGGTCGCGCCGTTGTCGACGACCAGCTCTGCGCCGTTGACGTGTTTGGCTTCGTCAGACGCCAGGAAGGCGACCATGTTAGCGATGTCTCGCGGTTCGCCGATGCCCAGCTGTAGACGCAGCGCCTCCGGATCTTCCGCATCGTCGAAACTAATGCCTGCACTGTGGGCCAATGCGGCATGGACCATTGGCGTATCGATGGATCCGGGATGTACCGAATTGCAGCGAATCTTGTAGCCCTGGGCGCGGCAGTGGGCAGCAATGGATTTGGTCATGCTGCGAATGCCGCCCTTGGCTGCCGCATAGGCCAGATAGTCGGCAGAGCCTTGGAGCGCCACTACTGACGACATGTTGATGATCGACCCGCCACGAGCTTTCATGGCTTTGACAGCTTTCTGACAGCCCCAAAATGTGCTGTCCAAGTGAATGTTCAGCGTGCGGCGCCATTGCTCTGTAGTGGTCGTTTCGATGTCGGCAATGATGGCGATGCCGGCGTTGTTCACCAGCACGTCGAGGCCTTCATAGTTTTTGCTGATGTGAGTCATCAGTCGGTCCCAGCTTGCCTCTTCGCTGACGTCCTGATTGAGGTAATCGGCGCCAATTTCTTGGGCAATCGCTTGGCCCTTGTCGTCGTTAATGTCGGTCATGATCACTCGGGCGCCCTGTTCTGCCAGGACCCTGGCGTCTGCTTCACCAAGACCCTGAGCTGCCCCGGTGACCACGGCTACCTTTCCTTCGAGATTTCCCATAACGACGATTCCCTGCCTAGTGTGAGTTTGAAGTGAGACTGAACTGAGTGCGGCAGTGTACGCGGCGACTGTAGGATTGTGGATTGCCTTGGTAACCTCTCGCCCAAATCCAACGTTTCACGTCGTTGCACTAGACGCAGCAGGGAGTAGCTATGAGGCTCGGGGCATTGCTTGGACCCATCAAAGATCCTTCTAATCCACGCTGGTTGCAGCAGCAAGCGCAACGGTTGGAGGCCGAGGGGTATGAAAGTCTGTGGACCGCTCAGGCCATTGGTCGAGGCTTCATGTTCCCCGATCCGTTCACAACGTTGGCAGTAGCTGCGTCGGTAACAGAGCGTGTACCTCTTGGCACCGCGGTTGTACAAGCGCCGCTGTATTCCGTCGTGGATCTCGCGCATCGCATCGCCTCGCTGCATCAACTCTGTGGCGAACGCCTGGTCATGGGCTTGGGCGCGGGGTCGACCGAGTCAGATTTTTTGGCGTTCGGCCGCGACTATGACCAGCGTTTCAATAACTTACGCCAAGGTGTTAAGGATTTACGAACAGTATTGTCCGGTGGCTCTCATGCCGCTACGTCGCTTGATCTATGGCCCAGTATCGTTGGTGGGCCGCCCTTGTTTCTCGGCAGCTGGGGTAAGGGCGTGAACACCGCAGCGCGGTCTTATGATGGCTGGATTGCGTCTGCGCACTATCGCACCCCTGAGGAAGTGGTGTCTGCGCTGGGCCGTTACCGCGCGGCTGGCGGCGGTCAGGCTGTGGTTTCTACCATTGAGACCTCGGCACAGACCGATCTAGGAGAGTTGCGGGCGAAGCTGGATCAATTCGCCGCAGCCGGTTTCGACGACGCGGTGGTACTGTTTGCGCAGGGTGCGCCAGAATCCGCGGCAGTGAGAAAACTGTTCGGGTAGTGCTGCAGGCGCAATATCCGGCACTGAATGCCGGATGTGCGTATCTATACCAGTGCCTTGCTTAGAACTGGATTCGCTTGGTCAAGCCGCCATCGACAACGATGTTCGTCCCCGTGGTAAACGCCGCTTTGGGGCTGGCGAGAAACACTAGCTGATCTGCAACCTCTTCGGCTTTGCCCATACGACCCGTAGGAATCTCAGCCAGAGTCGCCTCATAAAAGGGCGTCATGTTCTCTTTGATGTTGGCCCAGGCGCCGCCATCAATGTAGATCGGTCCCGGGCTGATGGTGTTAACGCGAACGCCCTTGGGCGCCAGGTCTTGAGATAGCGCGCCCGCGTATTGGATCAAGGCGCCTTTCATGGCGTTGTAGGGCCCGGCGTTCATGAACTTCTCTAGCGCCGCCGTCGTAGAAATGAAGCAGATACTGGCGTTCTTGGATTTCTCTAAATGCGGCATTGCCCCTTCGACGCAGCGAACCGAGCCGAGAACGTCGCCTTCGAACTTGGCGCGCCAGCCGTCTTCACCCTGACCGTTGCCGCCGGTAACGTTGGAGACAATGCAATCAACGCCGCCCAGGGCTTCTGCCGAGGCATCAATCCAGGATTTGAGCGCTTCGCCGTTGGTGACGTCCACTGATTGGCCAAACGCCTTGACGCCCTTGCTTTCGAGTGACTTGACCGCTTCTGCAACCTCTTCGGGGTTGCGCGCGCAGATTGCCACGTTCGCGCCTTCACTGGCGAAACTCTCGGCGATTGCGCGACCAATCCCCTTCGTGCCGCCCGTGACGAGAGCGACTTGGCCTTTCAATGCTAAATCCATAGTGATGGGTCCTTTGTCTGATGATTGCTTCTGCCCAGAAGTCCAGCCAGCTCCCGCTGCTGGTAGGAGCGAGACTGTATCACCAAAGTTACAGCGTGTTACAGTGAATGCTGGCTCGGAGCAGCTCTTTATGTCGAGCATCAATTGTTTGCTGTAAGTGTTTAAATTTGGGGGAAACGGCGTGATTAAATACGAAAATTTCTACATTAATGGGCAATGGCAGGCACCCAACGGTGATGCCGTGCTCGAGGTCATTAACCCATCCAACGAGGAAGTCTGCGGTTCGGTGCCCTCCGGCAACGCCACAGATGTAGATTCCGCGGTTGCGGCAGCCAAGGCGGCCTTCAGTAGTTGGTCCAGAACCAGCGCCCAGGAGCGAAGCGAGTACATTGGTCAGCTGACCCAGAAGATCACCGAGAACATGCAGAAGATCGGCGAGCTTTGCGCGACAGAGCTGGGTACGCCCATTGCGACTAGCACACCGGTACATGCGGGTTTACCCGTCGGCGTCATGGGTTCTTTCGTTGAAGTACCTTTCGAGATGGAAAAAGAAGAGCAGATCGGTAATTCGGTCGTGGTCAAAGAACCCATTGGCGTCTGTGCGTTTATCACGCCTTGGAACTTTCCCTTGCATCAGATCGTTGCCAAGGTTGCTCCAGCGCTAGCGGCTGGTTGCACCATGGTCGTTAAGCCGAGTTCTGATACGCCGCTTACGGCCTACTACTTCGCCGAGCTGGTGAACGAGGTGGGACTGCCGGCGGGGGTCATCAACGTGGTAACCGGGCCGGGCAGAACGGTCGGTGAGGCATTGGCGACCCATCCAGATGTGGACATGGTGTCCATCACCGGATCTACCGAAGCCGGCATTCGCGTTGCACAGCTGGCGGCGGGCACGGTTAAGCGAGTCTGTCAGGAGCTCGGCGGCAAATCAGCGAGCTTGGTCTTAGAAGATGCCGACGTGGCCAAGGTCGCTGGACAGACCGCTGGTGGTATTTGTATGAATAGTGGCCAGGTCTGCGCGGCTTTGAGTCGACTGATCGTGCCGCGGGCAAAGCAGGATGAGGCCATCGCCGCAGCCAAAGCGGCAGCTGAGTCGGTGGTTGTTGGTGATGCTTTCGCCGATGGCGTAGGTATGGGTCCATTGTCGTCGAAATCACAAATGGACACGGTCAAGGCCTACATACAAAAAGGGATCGAAGAGGGCGCGACTTTAGTAGCTGGCGGTGCAGAGATGCCCGATGGCAAAAACAGTGGCTACTACGTCAAACCCACGGTGTTCGCCGACGTTTCCAACGACATGACTATCGCTCAAGAAGAGATATTCGGGCCGGTGCTCGCGATCATTCCTTACGATACCGAGCAAGAGGCCATCGACATTGCTAATGACAGCATATTCGGTCTATCTGGTGCGGTGCACTCTGCTGACCCCGACAAGGCCAAGGCGGTTGCTCGGCAAATTCGTACGGGCCAAGTCTCCGTCAACGGTGGGCAGTTCAACGTGGCAGCGCCCTTCGGCGGCTTCAAGCAATCCGGCAACGGGCGTGAGCTGGGCCATCACGGTCTGACGGAGTACGTTGAGCTGAAGTCGCTGCAACTGTAACGACCTCGCTTGATGTGCTGTATGACCCGCTTATGGTGAGCGGGTCCTAGTACCCTCGTAGATCGGCATAGCGGTTCCGGTGGAAGCCGGAATCACCGAGTAGCAGCTCGCTAACCCGCGAGCGCTTAAAAAACAAACCTAGATCTGCTTCGTCGGTCACCCCCATCCCACCATGCATTTGTACTGCTTCCTGGCCCGAGAGGCGGAAGCAATCTGAGCTGCGAGCTTTACAGACGCTAGCGATTTGTTGCAGTTTGGCATCAGCCTCATCAATCGCGCGAAGTGCTTCTAGTACTACTGAGCGAGACAGCTCGACTTCGCAGAACCAGCGCGCAGCGCGATGTTTTAGCCCTTGGAATGAGCCAATCTTAGCGCCGAACTGTTCGCGTTCTTTCAAGTATTCAACGGTGCGTTCAAACGATTCGGCGCTGCCGCCGAGCATCTCTGCGGAGCTGGCAATGGCCCCACGGGCGAGGACCTCATCGACAATGTCTGCTGCTTCGCCGATGTTTCCGAGAATATCTGCTTCGCTAATTTGGACGTTCTCGAAGCGAATGTGCGCTGCGCTGCGGCTATCAAGTAAAATGTCGCGCTGCCGGTTTACGCCCTCGGCGTTACCATCCACCAAGCACAGAGTTAACCCGGCGCGCTCGCCACTGCTACCTGAGGTGCGCACGAGTACGACCAAATGATCTGCCCGAGCGCCGTCCAGGACCAGCACTTTGCTGCCGTTGAGTCGAAAACCCGTGCCGTCAGCGCTAGCGCTGGTAGTGACAGCGTAAGGCTGGTGACGGGGAGTTTCCTGATACGCGAAGGCGAGGATCTTCGAGCCATCGCAGATTCCTGGAACGAGTTTGTGCTGCTGCTCCGGTGTTGCGGCGAGTTGCAGCGCACTACCCGCAAGGACAACAGTAGAAAGAAAGGGCGCAACCACTAGGTCACGGCCAAGCTCCTCTAAGACCACGCCCAATTCCGCGTAGCCAAGGCCCAGGCCGCCATTTGCCTCGTCGAAAGGAATCGCCGACCAGCCGAGCTCGACCATTTGTTGCCAGAGGGCTTCATCGTGACCCGAGCCGGTCGTTGCGTCACGAGCAGTGCGCAGCCAGTCAAGTTCCCAGCGGTTGGCGACAAAGTCACGAGCGCTGTCTTGTAGCAGCGTTTGTTCTTCGGTGAGTACTAAAGCCATGGGACTAATCCGGTAGGCCAAGCACGCGCTTGGCAATGATGTTCATTTGGATTTCAGAGGTGCCACCAAGAATGGTGGCGGCGCGCCCGTAAAGCCACTCCCGAGTGATCGCCAGCTCTTCGCGATCGTAGCCTTCCCCGGCCCAACCCAGGCTTTGTTCACCTGCCGCCCGTTGCCGTAGGTCCTGGCCGCGCTGGTTCAGCTCTGACAGGTACAGCTTGAACATCGAGGTCTCGGGCCCAGGGCCTTGGCCACGTTTGGCGGCGTCAGCGCTTCTGCGAAAAGTCGCGCGGTAACAGTGTTGATCCATTTCGAACTGTGCCAGCTCGTTGCGTAGCGCAATATCGGGTAACTGTCCCGTTGCTGCGCCCAAAGAGTCCCGTGCAACCTCTAACAGCGACTTGCGCACCGGGCCGCTGCGGCCTCCGCTAGACTCGCTAAGCATCGCCCGCTCATGCTGGAGCAAGCGCTTGGCAATGTTCCAGCCTTTGTTTTCTTCGCCGATCAAGTTCTCTGCGGGGACACGAACATCGTCGAAGAAGGTCTCACAAAACGGCGATGCACCGCTAATCAGCTCGATGGGTTTGACCGATACACCGGGCGAATCCATGTCAATCAACATGAAGCTGATGCCTTCGTGCTTGGGCACATTGGGGTCTGTACGGACCAGCGCAAAGATCCAGTCTGAGACATCGGCATTGGACGTCCAAATCTTGCTGCCGTTGATGACGTAGTGATCTCCTTCTCGGACTGCACGACAGCGCAACGACGCCAGGTCGGAGCCTGCCCCTGGCTCGCTATAGCCCTGGCACCAGCGAATTTCGCCACGGGCGATACGAGTCAGATGAGTCTTCTTCTGAGCTTCGTTGGCGAACTCGAGCAGCGCCGGTCCGAGCATGGAAATGCCAAAGGAAAACAGCGCTGGTTTGGCTTCTAGACTTCGTAATTCTTGGCCCAGCACCTGAGCCTCTGCTTTACTCAGCCCACCGCCGCCGTATTCCTTCGGCCAGGTGGGGACCGTCCAACCGCGCTCGACCACGCGCTCAAACCAGAGCCGCGCATCATCGTTGACGAAGCTGGCGCGTCGACCTCCCCAGTAGAAATCCTCAGGGGCGTTGGCGCCGCGTACCCCCGCAGGACAGTTCTGTTGCAGCCACTGGCGCGTCTCGTCACGAAATTTGGCAAGGTCGGTCATTCGATCAATCCTGTTACATAAGGTTGCAGTTGCGTGCGTTAATCTCGATCGAGGCTGCGCATGCCAGCCGGCGCGTAGCGCTCGCCAGCAACGCGCTCTTGGGAAAACACCGCATCGATGTGCGCAACGTCTACAGCAGAGAGTTGCACGTCTGCGGCTGCGGCGTTTTCTTCTAGATATTTCACCCGCTTTGTTCCGGGAATAGGGGCTATGTAGTTACCTTGAGCTAGCAGCCAGGCCAACGCCAACTGACCCGTTGTACAACCTTTGTCTTTTGCCAGCGATGCCAGGGCGTCAACTAGCGCGAGGTTGTGGGTCAGATTGTCACCTTGAAACCTTGGCATATGTGCACGCATGTCGCCTTTTTCGGCGATGGCGTCGGCACTGGCAATGGCGCCAGTTAAGATCGCTCTGCCCAGCGGACTAAAGGGCACGAAGCCTACACCGAGTTCACGGCAAGCGGGCAGCACGTGGGGCTCAGGGTCGCGAGTCCATAATGAGTACTCCGACTGCACCGCGGTAATCGGATGTACCGCGTGTGCTTTGCGCAAGGTCGCTGCGGAGACCTCCGACAGCCCGATATAACGGACCTTGCCAGCAGCTACCAGCTGCGCCATGGCTCCCACGGTGTCTTCGATCGGTACGGTTTTGTCGAGCCGGTGCAGGTAATAGAGATCGATAACGTCAGTTTGCAGGCGTTCGAGGCTCTCGTCACAACGCTGTGCTACCTGATCGGGGTGACCATCGATTCCGCGCTTACCGTCTTTTGATATAGAGATGCCGAATTTGGTCGCCAGAACATACTCGGAGCGGCGATCCTTCAATACTCGGCCAATAAGAGATTCGTTGTGACCCATACCGTAGGCGTTGGCTGTGTCGAGGAAGGTGACGCCGATGTCCAGCGCGCGGTGCAGGGTGCGTTCGGATTCGCTGAGATCCGCAGCGCCGTAGGCTTGAGACATACCCATGCAACCCAGGCCGATCGCACTAACGGAAAGCTCGCCAAGTTGGTGGGTCTGCATCGCGTCTTTCCTCGATTAAAATGGAATCTTGCCGCATTGACCCATTATTATATGCACGAAAATTGCCGCGGCACGTCCATTCGCACGGGTGCGACGGTAAAGTGCTGAATATTGACCTCAGGAGGTGCAAGCTGACACAGCCGGATGATGCATTTGTGGCCGTATGCCCACTACAGGATCTGCCTGAATCAAGCAGTAAGGCGGTGACCGTAAACGGGCAGAGCATCTTGCTCTGTCGTACTCAGGACCAGGTATTCGCTGTAGAGAATCGTTGTACTCATCAGAACACGCCGCTGGCTGGTGGACGGGTTCGTGGTGGCTATGTCTCCTGCCCATTACATGGCGTGAGATTCAAACTCAGCACAGGAGAGCCCATGGGCACACTCACGCGGATCCCGCTGCGAACCTATGCAGTGCGTACTGAAGACGGCGAGATTGCGCTCAAGTTGCAAGACTAGCTCGCTTGTATGGCTACTGTTGCTTGCGCGGATCCCATAAGCGCTGCTGGGTTGTCTGCTCATAACCTTTGCCTTCGGGGTAGGAGATCAGCTCCATCTGCATGCCCCAGGGTGTTAGAAAGTAGCAGGATCGCAATCCTGCCTCTGGGCCTTCAGCAATGCTTGGCCCGCCGCCCCCTGGCATTAGTTCGACTTTGTGTTCGCGCAGGTGAGTCATCGCTGCATCGAAGTCGTCGACGTAAAGGGCGATGTGATGACCGCCCCAGTCGCTGTTTTTCGGCATTTGCTGGCGCTGATCGGGTGAGCTGTACTCGAACAGCTCGATATTGGTATTGAACCCGCAGCGGAATTGTTTCACTCGCCGAATGATCGCTCGTGGGTGCACGTTAAGCATGTCGTGCATCCAGTCTTCTTCTTCCGAGCCAAACGGGCCCATCTGATAGAAGGTCTCAAAGCCCAGAACGTTTTCAAAAAAGTCCACCGCCTCATCAAAGTCTGGCGCGGTAATACCGATGTGATCGGTCCCTCGAAGTCCCGGAAGACCCTTTTTCTTTGTCATGTGCGCAACCTCCACATTGTCTGAGCCAGGTGCTCAAATTGCTAAACCGATGGTAGTCACTGGGTTTGTCGGGTACAACCAACGGGCTGATTTCTCGGTGAGGCCGGATAGCAAGGCGCGTTGCTGGGCACGCGGCCTAGGTCGGCGAGGGCTGGATAAGCTGGAACAGGTGTCCAATAATGGCTGCTGGGAAGGGAGTGGAAATGTCGAAAACACAGGCGATCGAACCCGGCGAAGCCAGATGCCCAGGACTCAGCGTCCAGGATCTGCTTGCCGAAGATAGCCGCTCGGTTCCAGACTATTTGCAACAGCAAAGCTATCAGTTCCTCGGTGATGAGGACATACCCTATGCGCGCTACACTTCCCAAGCTTTCTTCGACCGCGAAATCGCCCAGCTTTGGTCCCGCACCTGGCAATGGGCCTGTCGAGAAGAGCACATACCCCAATGCGGTGATTATCACGTCTACGACGTTGGGCCTTACTCGATCATTGTTACGCGTCTGGCAGATCAACAGATCAAGGCTTACCGCAATTCCTGCATGCATCGAGGAACCAAACTCAAATCCTCGTTTAGCAGCGGCAGCAGCCAATCCTTCCGCTGCCCATACCACGGCTGGGAGTGGGAACTGGACGGCACGCTAAAGTCCTTTCCTTGTGAATGGGATTTCCCCCATGTGCGCCCTGAAGAGGTTGGCCTAACGCCAGTACGGGCTGAATGTTGGGGTGGGTTCGTCTTCATCAACCTCGATCAAGAGGCGCCGCCTTTGTTGGAATACTTGGAGCCCCTACCGGAACATGTGGCAAGCGAGGTGTTCGAGCAGCGGTTCGTGGCCCAGCACATTCAAAAGGAGCTGAACTGCAATTGGAAAATCGCTTCCGAGGCGTTCTTGGAGGCCTACCATGTGATGGAAACCCATAGCCAGCTCATGCGCACCAATGGCGATGCCAATACACAGTACGATTGCTATGGCGATCACGTTAGTAGATTGATCAATGTTGCTGGCACCCCGAGTGTGTTTCTAAACGAAACCCTAAGCGAGCAAGAAATTTTGGATTTGTTCCTCATCGGCGATCGCGATGACATCGGCGAGCCACTGACCGTCCCTGAAGGCAGCACCGCCCGCAAAGTGATGGCGCAACACTTTCGCGATAGCGTTGCGGCCAGCGGGCCTGACTTATCCGCCGTTAGCGACTCTGAGATCGTCGATTCCATTGCCTACTTCGTTTTCCCGAATCAACAGTTTTTCTCAGGCGTGTCCTTCCCCATAGTTTATCGCTTTAGGCCGCTGGGCATGGCCGTCGATCGAACGCTGTTCGATCTGATCCTGCTAAAACCGAGGCCAACGGACGGCACACCGGTTGAGCCTGCTGAGCCCGTCTATTTGCGGGCTGAGCAGTCTTATACAGAAGTGCCTGGCATGGATCCTTACGTCGGTCACGTGTTCGATCAAGATACCGGCAATATGCAAGCGGCCCAAGAAGGTGCGATGACGGCGCTGAAAGCTGGCGCCACCCTCGGAAACTACCAAGAGATCAGAGTCCGGCATTTTCATCAAACCCTTACTAAGTACCTGACCGAAAGTCAGCTACCGGAGCGCTAAACCATGGCGAATGTTTTGATCACTGGCGCTGCTCGAGGCATTGGTTTTGAACTGGCAAAACAATATGCCCAGGCTGGGGATCGGGTATATGCAACCGTCCGCCGACCAGCTGCGGCCGAAGCGCTGTCAGCGATTGCCGCCGACAGTAACGGCTTGTTGACGATTCACGAAATGGATGTGGGCCAAGCGCAATCTGTCGAAGCCTGTGCAGCAGAGCTGCAGGGCGTACCCATAGACGTGTTAATTAACAACGCGGGTGTCTGGGGCGGGCTCGAAACGCAAACTTTCGCCAACATGGACTACGAGAATTGGGCCTTCGAGTTTAATGTTATGGCCATGGGACCGTTTAGGGTCATCCAAACTTTTTTGCCGAACGTGCTCGCGAGCGAGCAACGCAAGATCGCGACTATGTCGAGTCAGGTGGCGGCCCATGTCTATGACCACGTGATTGGCTACTCTTATGCCGCTGCCAAAGCCGCGGTAAACCGGCTAATGACGGCGTTGGCAACCGAGCTGCAGGAGCAGAACGTGATCGTCGTCCCGATGCATCCCGGTTGGGTAAAAACCGAGATGGCAGGCGACGTTGCTGACATAGAACCACACGAGAGCGCCGCCGGGGTTCGCGAAGTGATAGGCAAGATGACCCTGGCCGATAGCGGCAAATTTTTAAAATGGGATGGCGGCATCCATCCCTGGTAGAAACAACAATCAGCCACACTGCAACCAACAGGACAAGCCCATGGCAAGCGTAAGTTACAACCCGGAATTCGATCCCACCGGCATTGAAGGTGGGGTGGACACCAATCTCATCCCTTGGCTGGAGCTGGCCTGTGCGCCAGGCTTGTCGTTCAAGCCCCTGCGCGCCAGCAGCGAATCAGGCATGTTTTCAACCATCGTGCGCATGAGCGCAGGGGCGGAGCTAACAGGCCTGATTTATCTGGGCGCGATGGACATGATCTTGCTCTCTGGCGGGCTGACGTATCCCGAAGGGCCGTTGAGTTCAGACCTTGAGCCTGGAACATGGGGCTATATACCAGCGAACGCCCGAATCGAACGTCTCGTTGCCAACCAAGACACCGAGTTCCTTGCCAATTTCTATGGTCCGGTGGCGTTCCTCGGTGAGGACGGACGCACAGTGTCTAGCATTCTAACCGCGCTAGATATCGTGCAAGCAGCGCGAGACGCTGGGGTTAACCTAGTGCCGAACACTCTGGCGGAGTGCATGCAGCCACGGCCGCGAGCTTACCAGGGCCCCGCCGAGCCGTTGGCCATCGCTGGTACGGACTCAAAAGCCTTGGTCACTCAGGCAGAGGCCGTCGGTGCAGACGCCGCTCGCACCGCGCACCCGCATTTTGTCGATACCCGAGCATTGCCGTGGATCGAAAACCCTGAAGTGCCCGATATGGGCTTGAAGGTGCTTAGAGTTAGCGAAGAGACCGGCGTAACCTCGCTCATCGTTCGCCATAACGGTGTTGCTGGGCCTCACTATCACCTTGCAGCCGCGGATTTTCTGGTGCTCAGTGGTCGGATCGGCTATCGCGCCGGTCCGCCTGAGGGCTATGGCCCTGGCGTTTGGTTTTATGAGCCTGCGGGCGCACGCCATGAGGCCACCCAGCGAGTCAGTGACGAAGATTTGATCTATACCGCCAACGTCTATGGACCTTTGCAGTTTGATGAGGGACGCGGAACGCCAATCGTCGCGGTGCAGTCCTGGATGCAGTACAAGGAAATGGCCGACGCCGCCGGTACGCCGTTAGTTAGCAATACCTTTGCGGACGACGCCTCGTTGCTAGCCTGGGCACCGGTAGGATCAGCGGTCGCGTAAGCTTGATCAGTGTTACCGACGGCGTGTAGCCGTTGGTTCAATGGCATAGAACTACAACCGAAGTGAGTAAAGCGAAGTGAGTAAAGCGGATCAGCCAGGCAACAATGAGTATGCCGAAGACTACGAGGACGTCACGCAATATTCGTTGGACGAGAGTCGAGAGTTTGAGCTGCGAGAGAAGCAGCGCGAATGCACTTTTATGTGGACCAACAAGCAGGGTGAGCCAGTCGGGGTCATCATGAGTTATCTCGACACTGGCGACGGCCGTCTCTGGCTGACAGGCTCCGAGCAGCGGCTACGGTTTAACGCGATTAAGCGTGATCCACGAACCTGCGTCTGTATTTCCAGTGCCGGAACCGACATGGGTCACGGCAAGACGGTTACCTACAAGGGTATCTCAGTAATTCACGACAAAGAAAATCGCAAGATCAAAGACTGGTTCTACCCGGAATTCTCAAAGAAAATTCGCGGCCCGGACCCCGCTCGGGTGGATCAGTTCATACAGTTTCTGGACTCGCCTCGACGTGTGGTCGTCGAGTTCATACCGACCAAGAAGATCGTCTACGACGGGGAAAAAATGGCCGCCGCGACTCCTGCGATTCGCTAAGCTGGCTATCTCGTCGACATTCCGGCTAGGTCGCCGTCGTCACGCCACTGCTGCAACATCGAGTTGAATGCGTTGATGCCCGGGGCAAACGGCGAGTTCTGCATATTGCCACCGCTGCCTTGGCCTTCTCGATTGTAGTAACCCGGTGTGCACTGTTCTAGGAACGCGGTAGCCCCGGTGCCCGCTAGGCTGATGATCTGTGCCACCCATTCGGCTTCGGCTTCCGCGGTGACCTCGACACGTTGCTTGCCCAGCTTTTTCACCGCCTCGATGATATAGCCGACGTGAATGGCTTGGTCGTCGAACATGGAAGTCATGTTTGGCGACAGCCCATTCTGATTAATGCCAATAGTGAACCAGTTGGGAAATCCGTGGCTGTACAGGCCGTGCAGTGTTCGAAAGCCGTTTTGCCAATGGTCGTACAGGGATTGCCCTTCGCAGCCGATGGTGTCGAAGTCCACCCGGCGATGTGCCGATGTGGTGATTTCAAAACCCGTTGCATAAATGATGCAATCCACTTCGTAGCTTTTGCCATTGGCGATCACGGCATTCTCTGTAATTCGTTCTACACCTTTCGAGTCAGAGACATCGACCAGCTCGACGTTGTCGCGGTTGAAGGTATCTAAGTACTCATCATTGAACGTCGGCCGTTTGCAAAACTGCCGATACCAGGGCTTTAGCCGCTCCGCGGCAGTTGCGTTGCTGACGGTGTCATCGACCCGGGATCTGACTTCGTTCATTTTCTGAAAGTCAGCGATTTCCGAGCGCAGCATGATCTCCTCCATGTCCAAATCGCCAGCATCCGGTTTTCTGCTCATGAGTGAAATGCCGATGCGCCGAGCGATGTCGGTCCAGCCGTCAGCGACTTGATCCTCAGTGAAGTTTTGCCCAAGCAGTACTGCGGCGAAGTTCTCTCGGCGAGCGCGCTGCCAGCCAGCGCTCAGCTGCTCGTACCAGTCTTCGTCGGTGGGCGCATTGCCGCGCAAATCTACCGAGGAGGGGGTTCTTTGAAAAACGTACAATTGTTTGGCGAATTCGCCGATGAAGGGCACGCACTGAATGGCGGTCGCACCAGTGCCAATGATGGCGACTCGCTTGTCTGTAAGCTCCGTCAAACCGCCCGTATGATCGCCACCGGTGTAGTCGTAGTCCCAACGCGAGGTGTGAAAGGTGTGCCCCTTGAAGTTGGTAATGCCGTCAATACCCGGGAGCTTAGGTCGATTTGCCGGCCCAGTAGCTTGGATGACGAACTGTGCCCGAATGTTGTCGCCGCGATGGGTCGATATCTGCCAATAGCATTGCTCTTCGTTCCAACGGACTTCCGTGACCCGAGTTTGAAAGATGGCGTTGTCGTACAGGTCGAAGTAGTTTCCGATGCGTTGGGTGTGTTCGAAGATTTCCGGGGCATAGGAGTACTTCTCTTTAGGCATGTAGCCCGTCTCTTCCAACAGCGGAAGGTAGCAGTACGACTCAATATCGCATTGTGCGCCAGGGTATCGATTCCAGTACCAGGTGCCGCCGAAGTCTCCGCCGGATTCGATGATGCGAAAGTTGTTAAGCCCACGCTCTTTTAGCCGTGCTGCGGTCATCAAGCCGCTGAAGCCGGCGCCGATGATGGCGATTTCAATCTCCAGATCGAGCGGTTCGCGCTCGTTGTCAGCATCGACATAAGGATCGTCGTAGGCGTAGTGGGCGAACTCTGCGGCTGCTTCCAGGTACTGGCTCTCGCCGTCGTCACGCAGGCGTTTGTCGCGTTCGAGTCGATATTTCTCCCGCAGTTCTGCGGGATCGAAATCCAGATCGGGGAACAGGTTGTGCAGGCGCTCGCGCTCCGTAGACATAGCTTAACTCCGTTGCTAGCAGGTAATTTTTTACCGCGAGTGGCTGAAGCGCAACCTGCCCACTCGCTGGAGAATGATAAGATACTTTATAAAAGTCACGTAACTTAATGATTTCATTCCGCTTCATAATGTGCATGATATGCACAGGGGCTGCGGCCACTGAATCGATCGCAAGAAAGGTTTGCTGTGGATGCTAAATGGCGCGCGGGGTAGCACGGATCGCAGACGGGAGAAC
>JBPCXR010000379.1:0-3293 GCA_051027215.1 Pseudomonadales bacterium
GGCATTCTCGCAGCCTGCGAGGATGCCGGCATCTCGCCGAAAGACATCGATGGCTTTGCTTCCTTCAGCAACGATCGCAACGATCCATCGCGACTGGCCGCGGCGCTCGGTTGCAAGGAACTGCGTCTGGCCAGTATGCAATGGGGCGGCGGTGGCGGTGGCGGAGCAGCGGCGGTAGCTCACGCCGCGGCGGCTATCGCCACAGGCGGTGCCGAATGCGTAGTGGTGTTTCGTGCACTGGCTCAAGGACAGTTTGGTCGCTTTGGCCAGGGCCCCCGCAGAAACACCATTAGCGGTGACTTCGCGCACACGGTGCCCTATGGGCTCATGTCCCCAGCGCAAATGTTCGCCATGAAAGTCGTTCGCTTCATGCACGTAAACGGCGTTGAGCAGGATGCGCTGCGCGCGATATCCCTTGCCGCCTACCACCATGCGCAGAACAATCCACGCGCGGTCATGTTTGGGAAACCGTTGGATGAGGCAACTTACGATGCTTCGCGCTGGATCGTCGAGCCGTTTCATCTGTATGACTGCTGTCTAGAGAACGATGGCGCTGCGGCACTGATTCTGGTGGCCGCTGAGCGCGCCGAGGAGTTTGCGCACAAGGGTTGCTACCTGCTTGGTGCGGTGGCGGGTTCCCAGTACCGGGCCGGCGCTAGCGTTCACAACACGCCGGAATACGCGTCATCGTCGTTTCCGACGGTCGCGCCGCGTCTGTACGACATGGCTGGCGTCACTGCGCGAGACGTCGATGTGTTGCAGAGCTATGAAAATTTCACCGGTGGCGTACTCATGAGCTTGGTCGAACACGGTTTTTGTGAGCCCGAAGCGTGCAATGAATTCTTTACGAAAGATCGATTTCTCGCGCCGAGTGGCGAGCTGCCGCTTAATACCAGTGGCGGCAACCTGGCCGAGTGCTACATGCACGGCCTCGGTTTGATTTTGGAGTCTGTGCGGCAAATTCGCCACGAGTCGACTAATCAGGTACCGCAGGCGAATGTGGCGATGACGATTTCTGGTCCGATGGTGACGCCGGTGAGTAGCTGCATCTTTGGATCCGAGGCGACGCTGTGAGCGATTCCTACCTTGCGCCGGGACTGCCGCAACCGGTTCCGAGTCCGGACGGCCTCGATACTCCGTACTGGGAAGGATTGCGGAACGAGAAGATCCTGCTACAGCGCTGCCGCGAATGTTCCGGTTGGCAATGGGGGCCCGAATGGCTCTGTCACCATTGCGCTTCAGATCATCTGGCCTACGAGGAGGTGGCGCCTGAGGCGGTGGTCTATAGCTATGAGCGAGTCTGGCACCCGGTGCATCCGGCTCTGGGTGAGCAGGGCGCTTACCTGATTGTGCTGGTTGAATTGCCGCAAGCGGATAACGTGCGGCTGGTTGGGAATTTACTCGGTGATCCCAAGCACGAAGTGGTGATTGGATCGCGCGTTACTGCCGTGTTTGAACATCACGACGACACGGATACACCCTTTACGCTGTTGCAGTGGCGGGTGAGCTAGGCGCGGGCACTCGCTCGGATCTGGCCCTCGTTGATCTAGTAGATGCCACACCATTCAACACTTCTGCTGGTGTTCGAAATGCTCTGCATCACTGCCCGAAAAAGCGCGTCGTCGCGAGACTTTGCGTTTCCCCTATCTATCGACGTGGCTAGCAGTTTACTGGCCATACCTGAGAGTGAGGAAACGCCAGGGACGTCGATCCAATGTGAGACGAAAACTAGGCCTCTAGGGACTTTTCCTACTGTCTCTAACATTAAGCCCCTTGCTATATAGAAGAAAGTGAGACTTAAAGGAGTCAAGACATGGCCAAGCCCGTACCCACCATTTTCATGTCCGAGCTGCGGCTCAATCCGAGCGTGACCGGGGTTGAGGTTAACGTGACGCTCTTGGACAGTACCGAGACGGATTCGAAGATCAATATCACGACCCACCTGCCCAACGGAGACTACCGTATTTCGGATCTACTTCTGAGGACCTTCGATCAAGCCAGCGAGATTCTACATCGCGAAGCTGATGTGCAACGTGCGAGCCAAAAGTAAGAGGAATACGTAGAACAAAAAACGCTGTTCGAGCGAATTCAAAGTACGTAGAGGCTGCAACTCTCCAATTGACGCGGCTGTAGGGGATGACCGGCTGGTGGGGGTGTGTTGTGTGCGCTGCCTGGGTGCTCGCGGCGCAATGCCGTGGATGGTCGTGCGGCAGACAGACGCTGATCCTCTGCTTGCTCTCGTGGTCGATTGCGCATTCCCGCTAAAGTAACCTGTGTTCTGCCCACTTTGGTGTTGCTAGTCTATCTGGCGTGAGAAAACCAATGACACAAGCGCTAGAGGGTATTCGTGTTCTAGACCTCACCCGGGGTCCCGCAGGCGGTATGGCAACCATGATCCTGGCGGATTTCGGTGCCGAGGTGCTGCTGATAGAGCAACCGAATTTCACGCACCCCCTCGATCAGCTTCCTGCCGCCCCCATGTGGCGCAGAGGTAAGCAGGTCGTGCCGTTGGACCTCGATCACAAGCGGGATCTCGCCACATTCCACGAACTCGCCGCAGGCGCCGATGTGTTGGTGTGCAGCTGGCGTTCCGCGGCATTGGCTCGCAAAGGCCTCGACTATCAGCACCTGCACAGCCGTCATCCGCATTTGGTGTTCTGCCACATCACTGGCTTCGGCAGCCGTGGCCCCATGGCAGACGTTCCCGGCTACGAACATACCGTTGCCGCATACGCCGGGCGCATGCAACTGTTCACCGGTATTGTGGATCGTCCTGGACCGGTGTTTTCGGCATTACAGGTGGGTGTGCACGCCTGCGCGCAATCCGCTGCAACAGGGATTCTCGCAGCGCTGTTGCAGCAAGGTTTGCAGGGCGGCAGCAGCGGCGCCTGCCGACTCGTAGAAACCAGTTTGCTGCAAGGGATGCAGCCCTATGAAATGGGTGGAATGCTCGGCAGGCAGTTCCCAGAGCGGTTTGCCGAGATGCGGGCCGCATTCGAAACCCCAGCGCAAACACCCCCTATGCCAAGTTTGTTCTACCACCCGGCACAGGCAGGCGACGGGCGCTGGCTGCAGTTCGGCAACCTGTTGCCCCACCTGTTCGACAACCTGCTAATCGCCACAGATCTGATCGACATCATCACCGACCCCGACTTCGACCACAAACAACTGCGGCTGCTGTCGGAAGAAAAGCACGAGGCGTTTCGTGCACGCATGCTCAAGCGCATACAGGATCGCCCAGCCGCCGACTGGATGGTGGATTTCGTCGGCAACGGCGGCATCGTCGCCACCAC
>JBPCXR010000380.1:0-13069 GCA_051027215.1 Pseudomonadales bacterium
GGCAAGGGTCGTGCCACGCTGTGTGACCACAAAGTAAGGCTTGTAAAAGAAACGTAAGCAGATTTACGCGTTATAAATCAGCTAGTTATCGATGCTTCTCGAAAGCCTGGGGAGCCGATGGATAAGCGCCAGCGAAAGCACCAGGGCAGGAAAAAAGTGGCGCTCAAAATTTTGGCGTAAACGCCACAATCGTTAACGTGAGAAGCAAAAGGTGGCGACCGCACAGAAGGTGTGTTGACTGGGTAGCAGCGCCGCTGTGAACGAGTTCGACAGTGCGCAGTGAGTTATTGAGCCATCCAACCCCATGGGTGGCTCGCGACCCGATCGAAAGTACTTCTCTTAGCCCACTTGATTGACAGCAGAGCGTTCTGGACTTTAGCTCTCGAACCCGATGGTGATGCCCCAGGTTCGTGGATCACGCGGATTGCCAAGACCCCAGGTAGCAGCGAACGGAACCCTAGCAACGTAGCCTTTGTCGTACGTCAGGTTCTTGCCAAACGCCTTAACGAACCACTTGCCATCAGCGCTCGTATATTGAATCTGCGCGTCAACCTCGTTCCATTCTTCATATTCATTAAGTCCGTTTGCACGCTGTATGCCTTCGGTGTAATTGCTGTCCTTCCACCAATAGCTGGCACGCCAACTCAACGTAGCACCTGCCCCGCCTACCGGATGTTCGTAGGTTGCAGCAAAGAACGCTGTATTGTGTGGTGCCCCGAATTCTTGATCCGTCAGATCAGTCGCAACCGTCAAGGTGTCGGGATCAAGGATGACGTAATCATCCGAGTCATATCCAGACTCAGCGAAGGCAAACGCACCGTCTAAACGCAGCATGTCGCCATCGGTTAGCATGTCGAGGGCGGCAATGGCGTTAATTTCAATCTCGATGCCGTAGACATAAGAATCTTCAACATTGGCCGTACGTTGGGTGATATTTCCTGGCAAGCCTTCCTGCAGGTTGCGCTGAATCCCGTCCCACCAATTGTAGTAGCCCGTGACGTTTAGCCGCATGCGGTTGTCCCACCAATCTGACTTAAGGCCGACCTCCAGGGAGTCATTGCGCTCACGATCGTAAAACGTCGGCCTGATTGGATCGGTTACGCCAGCGGCAATCTGTGCATCCCTCAGCGCGATTTCACCCGCCCCTGCACGGAACGAAAATCCCCCGCTACGGTAACCCCGCGTAAAGCTGGTATACAGCAAAGCTTCTTCGTTCAGGCGGTATTGCAGACTGATTTTGGGCGAGAAACTGTTCCAAGTTTCGTCATCGGCATAGTCATACCCACCCTCCGGCCCACCGGTACAGACAAAAAAGTCATTGGTTTCAAACGGTGGGCTAGTTGTGGTCTGACAAGAGCCGAAGTTTACGAATCCGATTTTCGCGTCCTTCTCTTCTTGTGTGTAGCGACCACCAACGGTCAAAATCAGATCTTCGCTCAGATTGAAGCGAACCTCCGCAAACACACCGAAGCTGTCATGGTCCAATTCGTCAACACCAGGCGGGCGCACGCCGAATATGTTCGGCTGGCTGGACTGGCAGCAGCGCTGCTCGCCATAGAATAGATCCTGGGTGAAGTAGAACAGGCCTACGGTAAAGTCGTAGGTATCGGAAAACGATGATGCATAGCGCAGCTCCTGACTAAACTGATCCTGATCGATCATCAGCCGGGTTACTACGTTCAGCGGCGAACCCGAAGGCAATCCTTCGAAATCACCGCCTGAAAACGCCAGCACGTCAACATAACCGGTGACCGAAGTTAGTATGCCGTGCCCCAGATCATAGTTGACCTCGGCAATGAGTTTTTCCACTTCGTGATCCGAGAACGAGCGCCACGGTTCGTTTTCAGCGTTTCCGGCGTAGGTTTCATTCCATTCGCGGCCATCAGGCACAAACGGGTGACCGGACCGGCCAAGGTCAGATACACCCAGTGAGGTGGACACGGCGCCGTCACCGTCGCGCTCGTAGAGCTCACCGATTAACGTAACATCCAGGGCTTCGTTAGGCGTCCAGACCAGAGTCCCGCGCGCATGAGTAGCTTCGTACACGCCCAAACGTTCCCCGCCAGAAAGGTCCCTCATCCAACCGTCTTTGTCACGGGATTGCAGAGAGAGCTTGCCCAACAATTTGTCTTCTACGAGTGGACCCTCCACCGAAATACCGAAGTCTGTTCGATCGTATGCGCCAAAGGTAGCTTGCGCTCGAAATGCGAACTCATCACCTGGTCTTCGACTGCGCGACACCACTGCGCCCACGGAAGTGTTGCGTCCAAATAACGTACCTTGAGGGCCACGAAGCACTTCAACCGATTCCATGTCGAAAGTGTCGAGAATGGCGGCGATATTTTGCGCGATGAATACACCGTCCTGATAAACACCCACAGCGGGATCGAAGTTCGGGACACTAAAAGACACCCCTACGGCACGCAACCAGAAGCGCTGAATACCGGGAAAGGTCGCCGTCTGTCGAAAGTCAGCGCCGGGCACCATATGCGAAATCTCAACCAGGTCGGTGAAATTGTTTTCCGCGATCATGGTTTCCGACAGCACGGTCGAAGCGATCGGAACATCTTGAGCTAAGTCGCCGGTAGCGCGTTTTGTAGAAATCACGACGATCTCTTCAATGATCCGATTGTCAGCCCGCTCCGCGGCGATCGTTAGGGGGCTGGTACCAATCAACATCATTGTCAACATAGCCAAGGCAGTGACAGAACGGCCCATCCAAGTAACCGATATTCTCCCCATCGTTGTTCCCCTCATGGCGGTGAGAAGCCAAAGTATAACGTGTTTACTTTAATTGAAAAGAGGGGCGATCGCGTTCCAGACGGCTAGTTGTTGCATTTGACCACCTCGAATGTGCCTTAATCACCGAGCAGCCGCACAGGAAGGCAGTCACTTTATAACGCGTACTAGTAAATTACTGCTCATCCAGAATGCTGTTCCTTTAGATTAAATCGATGTAAGCAGCGGGTTTTAGCACCCATAGATGCATGGTCAATCGAGTAGCGGAACCAAAACTGCGGGCGCTTACTAAGCTCGAGCTAGGGGATCACCCGAAACACGGGAAACGCCTGACCACCCGGATCCCGCTCAAATTCAACTTGTACCGGTAGGCCGGCTTTTAGGCTTGCCGGCTCGCTGCCGACAATGTTACTCGGCATGCGCACCCCTTCCGCCAGGTCTACCCAAGCGATCACCAAAGGCAAGCGACCGCGGTGACGCGGGTGATACTCTCGATGCAACATAGCGTGAGCGTAGATCGTTCCCTGACCACTAGCGGCCCGCCAGTCCAGCTGCCCTGAGCCACAGCGCTGGCATTTCTGCTTTAGCGGATACATCCAACCTTGGCAGTCGTTGCACTGTTGCAGCTGTAGCTGGTTGTTCGCAGCACCCTCAAAAAAGGGTAGCGTTTCGGCTGTTGGCGTAATCCAACTTTGCTCGGCATCGTCAATGGTCACTGAGGCTCCTTAAATGCATTCGTTAACAGCCGTGCCTGCGCCATAGTTCAGCTTGGGTGGGGCGACAGCACGATGGCTGCCTGATAGTTCAAAATGCCGCCGTTGCCCGTCACAAAGATCAGATCATTGGGCGCTTGTCGCGTCCCACCATGTCCGCGCCCTTGAATAATGGCTTCGCTAATAGGCGTCATGCCCCACATATAGTATGAGGATAATGATCCGCCACCGGTGTTGGTTGGAAGGCTACCGCCCGGACCCAACTTGCCATCTTCCACAAACGGCCCACCTTCGCCTTTCTCGCAAAACCCATAGTCTTCCAGGGTTTCAATGACGGTATAGGTATAGCAATCGTATAGTTGACACTGTGAGATATCGGCGAGGTTTACGTCTGCCATCGCCAGCGCTTTGGGTCCGGCTTTTGCACCGGGGCCGCGCACCAGCGGGTCTTGGGTCGAAAGGCCAACATCGTGTTTGTGCGCCTGAGAAAAACCACGCAGGTAAACAGGCGGTTGCGGCATATCTCGGGCTCTTTCGGCACTGGTCACAATGAATGCCACGCCACCGTTTGACACTAGACAACAATCGAGCACGTGAAACGGCTCCACCACCCACGGAGATGCGTGGTACTGCGCCATGTCTAAAGGCTCACGCCTGGCTGCACGCTCATTCATCTGCGCCCACTGCCGCTGGGAGATGGCCACCTGACCCATTTGTTCTTGAGTGGTGCCAAACAGATCCATGTGCCGCCGCGCACCCAGCGCATACATGGCATTGGCCCCCGCAAAACCGTAGAGAGGCATCAAACCGCCAATCGGGTCGGCTCCGGCTCTGCTGGAGTAGGCACTCCCAGCGCGCTTGTTCGGTTTCAGCGGGCTGTCGGCAAAGACACAGCAGACGCAGTTCGCCAAGCCGTTGTGCACGGCCATAGCGGCGTATTCCAGCATCTGCCCGGCAGTTGAACCGTATCCCTGCATATAGGTAAGGACGTTGAGTTCCTCGAGTCCAAGGGCAATGTGGAGCGGCAAGTTCAGGTCCGGGCTGGTGCCTGAGTTGATCAGGAGTCCGTCCAGCTGGGATTTGTCGATACCTGCATCCTGCAACGCCAAGTGCACGGCTTCCATCGCCAACTCTGGCGCACTGCGGTAGACGCGTCCCATTTCTGTGATCCCGAGGCCGCAAACCGCGGTACTGCCATTCATGGGATGCTTCATGTCTGTTGCTCGTTTTTCTGGGTCTACTCGAGATACTACTGATTAGGTGGCAACACTGCTTGCAAGACAATGAGGCGGCCTGCTCGCTTTACTTCGATCTTCAGGCGATCATTCGGCGATAGCTGCTTCATTTTCTGACGGATTTCGCCGACCTTATCAGGACGTACATTGACCCCCTCTACCGACACGATGATGTCGCCACCGAGCAGGATGTCACGCCCCTGGATTGTCACCGGCACCTTACCGGGTTTTAGCCCGAGCGAAGCTGCCAATGAGCCAGTAGCAACCTTTTGCACCAGCATGCCCGCTTCGTATCCAAGATTGAGGGCATCGGCCAATTCGCCTTGCACAACAATGCCTTCAAAACCAGACCAGAACATGGGGTTCACGAACAGCGCTTGTTTCGCTGTGTTCGATGAAATCGCAAAGCCGATGCCTTCGAACCCCCCAGATTGAGACAATATGAAACTGACGATACCGACGACTTCGCCTTTGGCGTTAAACATTGGTCCACCAGAATTGCCCTTATTGATGGCAGCATCGGTCTGAATGATTTCTGCTGTGAGCCCGCCTAAGCTGCCATCCTTAGCGCCTGGTGAATGCCGACCTGAAACGATGCCGGTGGAGACCGAGTGACTGAGGCCGAACGGCGAGCCGATGACAACGACATCATCACCCACTTGTAGCTTTGCTGAGTCACCCAGCTTGACTGTTGTTGCGCTGGCGGGAATGGAGTCCAATTTGAGCAAGGCAAGATCAAGACTTGGATCGCTCGACACTACTGTGGCAGAGACTTCGGTGCCATCGACAAATTCCGCCACGACTGAGTCCGCGGTTTGCACAACGTGCGCAGCAGTGACCACGTGCCCTTCCCTGTCCACAAGAACTCCAGTGCCCAACCCTTCTGCCGCAACTTCTTTGATTCGATTGCCGGATACATCCACGCTACGGCCTTGTGTTTTGAGGACGACCACTGCCGAATCCACCTTTTGGACCAGCTTGGTCACGCTTGCGAGCACCGCTCCGCTCATTGTTAGGGTAAAAATGCACAGGAAGGCTCTGGCGCTCATAGTCATCTCTGATCCAATGGTTATTGCGTACGCAGGTTAGTCTGTTGGGTACCGATTGCAATACGACCATGGGACCTGGCACATGCACAGCGGCGCGGCAGCGAATCGGCCCCTTTTAGTAACCAACCGCTTCGCAGTCACTCCAGAATGACAAAAGTCCTCTGACTCGCTTGTCGCCGTTATACTGTCTGGCTGAATCATTGTCGCCGGTTGACCGCAAATGCAGCGCTAAGCTGCCCGTCAGTCTGCTATTGGGAGAGCATCGTTGAACAAGACGAAATCCGTCTGCAGCCAGGATCGAGGCGCTTGCGCATGATCAAACGTCTATTCATTGTTTTGTTCTTGCTGGCACTCGTATTCGGCAGCATTTTTGGCTGGAAGATCTACCAGCAGCAGCGTGTTCAACATGCCCGAGCAGCAACATCGGCACCAGCGGTTACCGTGTCTTCCGCGCAAGTGAGCAGCGCCCAGTGGCAACTAAAAATCAGTGCTGTTGGGAGCATGCGGGCGTTTCAGGGCGTTGAGGTTAGTTCTGAGGTGCCAGGTACTGTGGGTAGCATCAGCTTCGCCAGCGGCGGGCGGGCGAAAGCAGGCACAGTGCTCGTGCAACTCGATGCCACAGCGGAGCAGGCAAAACTACGATCGCTAAGTGCCCAATTAGAGTTAGCCCGCCTTGACCACCAGCGCGCCCAAGGGCTCAAACAGAAAACCGCTGTTTCTCAAGCACAGTTGGATCGCGCCAAGAGTGAGCTGGAAAGCCTAACCGCTCAGGCCGAGGAGCAACAAGCGCTGATTGCTAAGAAGGCCATTCGCGCGCCCTTCGAAGGAGAACTGGGCATCCGGCTGGTCGATGTCGGCGAATACGTCTCGCCCGGAACACCAATCGTCACACTGCAACAGCTAAGCCCAATTTTCGCTGATTTCGTCCTGCCCGAACGTCACCTGCAACAGCTTGCTGTCGGGCAAAAAATCGAATTGGAAGTCGCCGCGTACCCAGGCGAGCAGTTTGTTGGAGAGATTACTGCCATCAGCCCTAAAGTAGAATCCACTACGCGCAACGTCGTTTTGCAAGCGAGTCTACCCAATGCCGAGCAGCGACTGCGGCCTGGCATGTTCGCTCGGATCAACGTCATCGTCGGCACCGAACAATCGGTGCTGACTTTACCGCGCACGGCCATCAGCCGTAATCCCTACGGAGATTCGGTATTCGTGATCCAGCAACAAGGCCCCGATTTAACGGTGCAGCGGCAACAGGTCACCACGGGTGCATTACGCACTGGACGCATCCAGATCGTCGACGGGCTGAAGCTGGGGGATCGGGTTGTCGGTACTGGCCAGCTCAAGCTCCGCACTGGCCAACGCATCCAGATCGACAACTCTTTGATTCTGCCTGAAGGGATTACCGAAGGGTGAAACTCACGGCAACGTTCGTCGAACGGCCAGTGTTGGCAACGGTCATCAGTCTGCTAATTCTGCTAATCGGTCTAAGGTCCCTCACGCTACTGGAACTCAGAGAGTACCCAAGAGCTGAACGAGCCGTAGTCATGGTGACGACGGCCTACCCCGGCGCGGATGCAGATCTAGTGGAGAGCTTCATCACCTCGCCATTGCAACGGGCAATTTCAGAAGCCAAGGGCATTGACTACCTTGTCGCTCATTCCCGACAAGGCGTGTCGACAATTGAAGCCAATATGGCGATCAACTACGACCCCAATGCGGCCATAGCTGAAATTCAGAGCAAAGTCGCCAGCCAAAGAAGTGTTCTACCCAGGGAGGCGTTAGATCCAGTCATCGATCTTCGTACGGGCTCCACCTTCGCACTGCTCTATCTTGCATTCGTTAGCGAATCTATGTCGCCCAGTCAGATTACTGACTATTTGATGCGCGGACCGATCCCGAAGCTGCAGGCCATCGATGGAGTTGCCAAAGCGCAGATCAGCGGAAATCAGGAGTTTGCCATGCGGCTATGGTTAGATCCGCAGCGCATGACCGCACTCAACGTTACTGCAGCTGATGTACGCGATGCGCTGCTGCGCAACAACGTGCAGGCGGGCATTGGTCAAACCAAGGACGATTTGACGAGCATTGACCTCACCGCCACCACAGATATCGCCACCGTGGAAGCGTTTCGCTCTCTGGTCATTCGTTCTGACGAACGATCGCTAGTACGCATGCAGGATATTGCCGAGGTGTCACTGGGCCCCAAGAACTTTAATCAGACCAGCTGGTTTAACGGCACACCCGCCATCATGGTAGCGATCGAAGCCGCGCCTGGTGCGAATCCAATCGATGTTTCTCACGAAGTCCGAAGCACCGTCGATGAAATCAGCACGCAGCTACCCCAGTCATTGCTGCTACATAAAGTGCATGACGGCAGTCAGTATATTGAAGATTCTATTGCCGAGGTCGTACGCACACTAGCTGAAGCATTAATCATTGTGCTATTCATCATCCTCCTGTCTTTAGGCTCTTGGCACGCAGCAATCGTACCGGCGTTGTCGGTGCCGTTGGCCTTGATTGGCGCCGCGACGCTGATGCTAATGATGGGTTTTTCTCTCAACCTGTTAACTTTGCTGGCGATGCTGCTGGCAATTGGCCTGGTCGTTGACGACGCCATCGTGGTGGTCGAAAACGTTCACCGGCACATCCTAATGGGCAAAACGGCGTTTCAGGCGGCAGTGGATGGAGCCCAAGAACTGGGCTTACCGATCATCTCTATGACAACCACATTGTTGGCCGTCTACGCTCCCATCGCCTTCGTTGGCGGGCTGGCTGGCATCCTATTTTCTGAATTTGCGTTCTCTTTAGCCGCAGCTGTACTCATTTCCGGCATCGTGGCATTAACGTTTTCGCCTATGTTATCTGCCAAAGTACTATCCGGTAGTGCCGAAGCCGGTCGCTTCGAAACGATGGTGGAACACCTCTTCGAGCGAATGGCTAAGGGTTACAAGTCTTTGCTCCGCAGCTCACTAAGGTTCCCGAGTGTAATCGTCGTCTTTGCCCTGGCCGTTGTGGTTAGCATCTACTTTATGTTCGTGACCAGCACCAACGAGCTCTCCCCAACAGAAGACCGGGAGGTCCTCAATGTACAGATGAAGGCGCCGGAAACTGCGACCTTGGAATATGCCGCCGTACACGCACGCGAAATCGTCAAAATTTACGAGTCCTTTCCCGAGTACTTGCGCAGCTTTCTGCTGGTAGGCGGTGGCGGTTCGCCGGCAACGACTTTCGGCGGTGTTCGGTTCCAACCGATTGCCGAACGATCTCGAAGCCAAGACGAGATTCACGCCGAGCTTCAACAACGGGTTGGTAACATCGCAGGAGTGCAAACAGCGATATTCTCCTTCCCTTCGCTACCAGGAGCGGCTCAGGGCGCGCCCTTGCAGTTTGTGATCACCTCAGACCAGAGTTATGAGCAGTTAGATGGGCTCGCAGGTCAATTGATTCAGGCCGCCTACCAGAGCGGAAAGTTCGCGTTCGTAAACAAATCCATGGAAATTGCACTGCCGCAGACCAGCGTGAAGATCGATAGAGATCGTGCGGGTGACCTGGGCGTAGAGATGAGCGATATCGCCGTTACATTGGCCACCATGCTGGGCGGTAACTATGTCAATCGGTTTTCACTACAGGGGCGCAGCTACGAGGTGATACCAAAAGTCGAGCGAGTGTTTAGAGCAGACCACGCCATGTTAGACGACTACTACGTGCGCGGAGCGTCCGGTGAGCTCATCGCTCTCGGCAGCTTGGTCACATTCGAACACAGCGTGGAGCCGACCGCTCGCACTCAGTTTCAACAGCTCAACTCAGTGACCATTAATGGCGTGATGGCACCGGGCATTGTTCTTGGAGACGCCATCGAATTCATGGAGACCAAAGCTAGCGAACTGTTTCCTAGCGAATTCAGCTACGACTACCTAGGGGAATCCCGGCAGTTCAAGCAGCAAGGCAATGCCTTGACGCTGACGTTCTTTCTATCTTTATTGGTGATTTATCTCGTTCTTGCCGCTCAGTTCGAAAGTTGGCGAGACCCCTTGATCATATTGATTTCTGTACCGCTCTCAATTGCCGGAGCCATGATTTTCGTAACCTTAGGTTTTGCAACGATCAACCTGTACACACAGGTGGGGCTGATCACACTGATAGGTCTGATTGCAAAAAACGGCATTTTAATCGTAGATTTTGCCAACCGGCTGCAGATCGAAGAAGGTCAAGCCATCCACGACGCGGTTCTGAACGCAGCCGCGATACGGCTACGGCCGATCCTGATGACGACTGTCGCGATGCTGGTAGCCATGGTGCCGTTGTTGATCGCCTCAGGACCGGGCGCCGTGAGTCGATTTCAGATCGGCTTGGTGATTGCTACTGGCTTAGGAATCGGCACCTTGTTTACTTTGTTCGTTGTGCCTGGTTTCTATTTACTGCTGGCGAAGTCCCACAGGCGCCAGACTGACTAACCGCTCGTCGGGCTAACCCAGTATTTGCCAGCTCAATCCGTACACCGCGAATAACGTCGCCGCGGAGCCAACAACGGAGATGATGACGCTCACGAGAATACAACTACCAGCACGATAGTCGGGTCGCTTCTTAAACTCGTAGTTCATCAGGTAAGCAGCGAGCACCACACCGCCAACACCGAGCACAAAAGAACCGAAGATCGCACCGAGAGACATCTTCATCGCCAGGGTCGGTGGAAAATAGACTGAAGGACGATGAATCAAGCCGTACATCGAGCCCATCAGCCAGAAACTCGCAACGCTAACAAGTAGAACGGCAGCCAAAAAGAGAACAAATTCCATAGGAACAGTCGAAGCGTGATGAACGGTTGTCTTGCACCGACGTTTGCGGTCTAGACGATTAACTATAGAGCCACTGTACTACAGAGGCACTTCGTCACCATGATTCCGCAAATTCAATGCTAGTACGTGGCACTCGGTCACACATCGAACTGCTCTGGATCGCGCAAACGACAGCGAACAGGCCCTCAAACAGACATCGAGCCCTTTGCCCAGAGAATCTAACTCACGATGATCGGATGAGCCTTATTCTTCACCCGCTTCGTTAGCGTGGTATTCCTCATAGATGTAGATGGGCTGCTTTAGATCGCCCAAATGCTGTTCAATCAGAGCAAACACATCGCCCCAATCGAGTCCTCCCACACCAGTGGCCAAACGCGGCAAGGCTACGCTTGTAAAGCCTTCCTCGACGATGAGATCTCGCAATTTTTTTAGGGCAAGATTCACGTTGTGCATAGTCGCTTTGCCCGGGTGCCCCTTTTTCGATGGTGCCGGCTCTTGGGTGAGCAGATTGACTATTCGCTGTCCGCCAGTTCCGCCCCAAGTCCACAGACCACCGGGCTTTGGGTGATTCACCTGACAGTAGTGGCGAAAATCTTTGACCATCGCTGGATGGTCTTTGCGCAACGCCAGTGCTAACCCCTGATCGAAGTGATCCCCGGGAGCCACGCCGTGGGCGATTGCCTGCGCTTTGCTCAACAATATGTCTCCACTCACCTTCTTTAGCATTGCATTCGCCCGCGACATTACAAAACACTTATCTCAACCTATGCCGGTGATGAGGTCCATACGTAGATGTACCATTGAGGAATTAGGAAAACATCGGGCTGGCTCGCATCGCTAGAGCGCCACAGATCACTCGGTCTCACACTATTGGGAGCGAAACGTTACCGCCACTGGCTTCAGCTGATTTTCCTCCCCCAGCTCCGACATCAGCTCCCCATACGCATTGAGCCCCCAACCGTAGCCGCGACCCTCCCGATCAATAGCGAATGCATGATCCGGACCAGCAACTATTTTTGTGATTGCCGAAAGTCCCGCAATACGCGTAGGTACACGTGTACGTTCCATTGAACCAGTGCGGCCTAACTTCCCTTGGGAGGAGTTGCCCCAGGAGTACACATCACCACTCTGACTGAGCGCCAGACTATAGCCTCTACCCGCTGCTACTGCCTGAATATCACTGAGCCCAGCAATTTGCACAGGTGTTGGATGACTCTGTGCGCCGTCTTGGATTCCGAGTGCAAACTCGGCATTGTGGCCCCAACCCCAGACCGAGCCGTCTTCGCGCACCGCCAGAGTGTGATTGTTACCCGCAGCCAGGGCTACCACTGAATCAAGAACCACGGTAACCGGAACCAGCGAGAACGTCCTCGAGGCCGCAGCAGTTTGACTATTGCTAAAGCCCATAGAGGGAACGTCCGGATTACCCAAATTCGCGTAATTGTTGCCGCCCCAGGACCTTATGGTGCCATCCTCCAGCAAGGCGAAGGCCGAGCTACCACCTGCCGCAATGGCCTTAGCCCTAAACCCAAGATCGACGGGTATTGCGCTATCCTGCAGGGATCCATGGCCAAGCCCCCCAGCATCGTTAACGCCAAATGTCGACACAGAGCCATCGTCCTTGCGAATAATCGTGAAGTTTGTATCGACCGCAATGTCGATAACATTGCTGATGCCCAAGGCCACCGGAGTTGACACATCAGTCGTTGGCATTGGACCAAGTCGTTCGTCCGCACCGTAGCCTGCGCCCCAAAGTTCACCGTCTTCGCTCAGGTACAGTGACATGGATGAGCCTGCAGCCACTTTGACGATTGGCGGAAGCCCTTCCACCGGCACCGGAAAGTAACAATACTCGTTCTGGGGCCAACCGAGTTGGCCGTTACCACCTAAGCCGCAACTGTAGACACTGCCATCGGCGGTCAACAGTGCCGAATGTTGGGAACCGGCTGCGATCTGCACGATGGTGGTAGACCCCGATGTGCTGTTAGTCGACACAGAGTCTGTTGTATTGGGCGTTATGGACACGCTGACATCCACCATCTCGTCGTCTTGGTCGACCGTCGACGGTTCCTCTGGTGAGCAGGCAACACAGAACAGCCACAGTAACGGTATGAGGCGCCAGAGGAGCAAGTCTCGTGGGCGGTTACTGCATTGTGCTGCCTGTTGAATGCTGGCTGTCATCATCGCCTCCTTTCCTGCACGCTGATCAATTCAAGGATCGGCAAAAATCTTCGCCTAAGGCGCGCGGTACTCCAACACTACCTCTGCTCGCTCATGGGCTTTAACCACAACTTCTTGAGCAGGGGTATCCGCGCGTTTCGGATCAACCTTGTAGCGCCCGGGAAGGAACTTCTTGGCAACTCCCGGACGCATAAACCCGTTGAGAATTGCTTGCCCATCCAGCGGGTACACGGACGCGCGGTTGGGGGGTTTCTCATAATGTGCGGAGGGAGCAAATTTCACTACGATCTCACCCAGCGGTTTAGGTTGAAACACCGCTTCAACGGTTTCGTTGCTCTTCACAGTCACTGCTATAG